>JBBQHW010000008.1:0-65632 GCA_038324335.1 Holophagales bacterium | reverse complement strand
TCCGCAACCACGGCGGCGACATCCGCATCGAAAGCCCTGAAGGCAAGGGCACCTGCGTGGTGTTCACCCTGCCGGGGGTGGTGAAGGCCTAAGGCTTAGAGCCTAGGGCTTAGGACGGATGGCGCACCCAGCCATTCAGGATCCACACGCCGAGCAGGAGCAGCAAGGCCGCGACCACACCCCAGAGGATCTTTCGAAAGGGTCCGGTTTGAACGGGACTGTTCCTGGGTTCTTTTGCGTTGGGCATTCTCATGAACAGATTCCTTTGAAATAGCCGTGGGAAATCATCGGAGTCCCAACTAAATTTCCACCACTTCCACATCTCCCAGCGGTTCTTCCAGGAAGCGGTTGCCCACTTCCTTCAGGCGGCTGCTGGCGTCGGTGAGTTGGACGCGGAGCTCGCCGCGGGCGCTGGCGGTGCGGTAGCCAAGCTTGCCCTGCAGCAGGCGGTCCACGGCCTTGGCGGTGACCTGGCCGCTGTCGATCCAGCGGGTGCCTGGGCGACTGCGCTCCAAGCTCGTGAGCAGGGTCGGGTAGTGGGTGCAGCCCAGCACCACGGTCTTCACCTCGAAGGGCAGCAGGTTGAGGTAGCGGCGGCAGATGCTGTCGGTGACGGGGTCGTCGAACCAGCCCTCCTCAGCCAGGGGCACCAGCAGGGGGCAGGCCACGCTGTGGATCACCTTGGCGGGATCCCGGCGGTGGATGGCCAGGTCATAGGCGGCGCTGCCCACGGTGGCCAGCGTCCCGATGATGCCCACGGCGCCGGGCTGCTGGGCGGCGGCTTCGGCGCCGGGCTCGATGACGCCGATGACGGGGCAGGGGCTCACGGCCTGCAGGGCCGGCAGCCCGTGGGCGCTGGCCGTGTTGCAGGCGATGACGATGAGCTTGGGTTCCACGCGCTGGAGCAGCTCCCCCATCTGCAGCGTATAGCGCTCGATGGTGCGATGGCTCTTGGTGCCGTAGGGCAGCCGGGCCGTATCCCCGAGGTAGACCAGATCCTCCTGGGGCAGCAGCTGGCGCAGGGCGTGAATGACTGTGAGCCCGCCGATGCCCGAATCGAAGACGCCGATGGGCTGGTCCGCGCGACTCATCGGGAGATCTCCTTGGAACCAAAAAGCTGGAACACAGAGGACACAGAGCGCAACAGAGGGCGCAGAGGAAAACAGGGAGGAGAAACAACTTTGAGACAAAGGGTTCTTCTCTGTGTCCTCTGCGAATTTCTGTGTCCTCTGTGTTGCGCTTTTCTCATTCGGGCACCCGCTCGGCCAGGAGGGCAATCCACTCGCCCTCCTTCACCACCTTCTGGGGCTTGAAGCCGTGGGTGGTGAGGCTCACCAGGGCTTCGTCCGTGCGTTCGGCCAGGATGCCGCTGGCCACGAGCCAACCGCCCGGGGCCGCCACTTCGGCCATGCGGGGCAGCAGTTCCTGGATGGTCTCCAGCAGGATGTTGGCCAGCAGGCCCGCATAGGGGCCCTGAACTCGGGGATGGTTCAGCGTCCCGACGAAGCTGGCATAGGGTTGGGCACCCTTCAGCAGGTGGGCGTTGAGTTCGATGAGTTCGTCCATGGCCGGCCCGCAATCGGGGTCGATGTCAAAGGCCGTGAGGTTCCGGCCGCCCAGCAGGAAGGCCGCCAGCGACAGGATGCCCGTGCCGGCCCCGATGTCGAGGACCGGGCCCTGGAGCCGGTCGGCCGCAGCCAACTCCTCCAGCAGCTCCATGCAGAGCCTCGTGGTCTCGTGACCGCCGGTGCCGAAGGCCAGGCCGGGATTCACCACCAGGTCGAGACGGTCCTGGGGACCAGGCCGGGCATCCCACAGGGGCCGGACGTGGAAATGGCTTCCCACCTCGAAGTCACCAAAGCCTTCGCGGCTCTTGGCCAGCCAGTCCTCGTCACCAAAGGCCTCGGCCTCCAGCAGCCGAACGCCAGGAAAAGCCCCCAGACCCGTGGCCTCGGGGGGAACCTGCCCGGGCGGGAAGTAGGCGTAGCAGACCCGGGGCGGGTCGGCCTCCCGGTAGAAGGCCGAGGAGCCGCCCCGCTCCAGCCAGGCGCAGAGCGCCTCTTCCTGGGGGTCCGGGACCGCCAGTTTCCACCTCAGGTGCGTCGGCTTGACCATTTTTTTAGGTTAGCAGGGCCCCCGGGAACCATCTGCTCTCGGGGTGCACTCTATGGAAGCGACTAGCCAGATGGTCGTGATGAGTGAGTGGAGCGTTTTGGGGGAAATGGCGCGGGGGGTCAGGGGCCCCCCGCGTTTTTTGTACGCTTACTACTCGGCTGCCTCGGTGACTTCCGGATCCTCAAGGTCCAGCCGCTTCATCTTTTCCAGGAAGGTGGTGCGCTTGAGGCCCAGCAGGTCGGCGGCCCGCTTCTTGTTGCCGCGGGTGATGGCCAGGCTCTGGAGCATGAGGGTCTTCTCCATGTCCGACACCACCTGGTTCAGGTCCAGCCCCTCGGCGGGCAGGTCCATGCCGAAGGCCGCGCTGGCCTGGCCGAAGGCCGCGCTGGCCTGAACCGGGGCGAACAGGGAGGAGGCAACCCCCTGTTGCACCGGGCTGGCCTCGACCATGGGTGTGTCGCCCATGCGCTCGGCCAGGAAGGCGAAGTCCTCCCGCGTCAATACCGGGCGCGTGCCGGAGAGCACGATGGCCCGCTCGATGGCGTTCTCCAGCTGCCGCACGTTGCCGGGCCAGGGCAGGGACATGAGCAGGGGATCCACGGATGGGTGCAGGGCCTTGGGGTAGAGGCCGTGTTCACGGGCCTTGCGGTTGAGGAAGTGCTGGGCCAGGAAGGGCACCTCTTCGCGCCGCGCCCGCAGGGGCGGCATGGTGATGGGCACCACTTCCAGGCGGTAGAACAGGTCCTCGCGGAAGCTGCCGTCCTGCACCTTCTTCCAGAGATCCACGTTGGAGGCCGTCACCACCCGCACATCCACCTTCACGGGGGCGCCGCCGCCCAGGGGCTGCACTTCGCGCTCCTGCAGCACCCGCAGCAGGCGCACCTGGGCGCCCAGGGGCATGGTGCCCACCTCGTCGAGGAAGATCGTGCCGCCATGGGCCTCGCGGAACTTGCCCGGGGTGTCCTTGCGGGCATCCGTGAAGGCGCCCTTGTTGTAGCCGAACAGCTCCGACTCCAGCAGGTTCTCGGGGATGGCGCCACAGTGGACGGCCACGAAAGCTTCGGCCCTATCCGCGCACATGCGGTGGATGGCCCGGGCGATGACCTCCTTGCCGGTGCCGCTTTCGCCCAGCAGCAGCACCGTGGCCCGGGTGGCCGCGGCGGCCCGGGCGCGGGCCAGCACGTCCTGCATGGCGGCGCTGGTGCCTACCAGGCCGAAGGCCAGGGCCTGGGAAGCGCTCAGTTGCGTGGTGGTGCCGGAACGGGGACGCAGGCCCGGCATGGGCGGCTCGGGACCCAGCACGCCCCAGCGGACCGAACCCAGTGAACCCCACTCCGCCAGGGCCTTCGGGGTCATGGCTTCGGCATCGGCCTTCAGGGCCAGCAGAATGGGCAGGGCGGCCACCTCCGCCATCATCCGATTCAACTCCGGCGGAGGCCAGGCACCCTTGGCGCTGATTACCCAGAGGTCCACATCGCGAGGCGCCAGCGCCGGCGAGGCGCCGCGGTCCACGGTCACGTCCCACAGGGCCGCCCACCGATGCTCCAGCCCCCCGGTGTCATCCCCGAGGGTGGACCAGTGCAGGCGGGGCAGTTGAGTCATGGGCTCCTAGCTTGGAATAAGCCTAGATGCAGACGAGAGTTGGTCAAGTCAAAAAAATGACAGGAGAAAATGCTTCTTGCTGGGCGGCGTACGATGAAGAGACCAACCCGGAGGTCCCCGATGTCCCTCACGGAATCGACCATGGTCCCGCTCGGCACGGCCTGTCCGGACTTCACCCTGCCCGGGGTGGATGGCCGGCTCTGGTCCCTCCACGACTTCCACACGCCGGCCCTGCTGGTGGTGGTCATGTGCAACCACTGCCCCTACGTGCAGAGCATCGATGATCGCCTCAACGCCCTGGCCCAGGCCTATGTGGGGCGTTGCGCCGTGGCTGCGCTCAACGCCAACGATGCCGTGGCCTATCCCGAGGACAGCTTCCAGGCCATGCGGGCCCGCGCCAAGGCCAAGGGCTACGAGTTTCCCTACCTCTGGGACGAGGAGCAGAGCGTGGCCCGGGCCCTGGGCGCCGTCTGCACGCCGGACTTCTTCCTCTTCGATCACCACCGCCGCCTGATGTACCGGGGCCGTCTGGACGACAACTGGAAGGATCCCGCGCGCGTCACCCGCCAGGAGTTGAAGGAGGCCATCGACGGCGTGCTGGCGGGCAAGGAGCCGTTGGAAATCCAGCAACCAAGCATGGGCTGCAGCATCAAGTGGAGGATTCGTTGATCCGTTGCCTGACCTCCCTGGTGCTGGCCTCCAGCCTCTTCGCCCAGACCCCCGCCATCCAGGCGCCCACCGGCCTCAAGCTTGGCGATCCCCGCCCCGTGTTCCTGCTGCCGGGCACCGACGGCAAGCCCCACGGACCCGAGGACACCATGCCCCTGCTGGTGGTGTTCCTGAGCACCGAATGCCCCTACGTGCTGGCCACCCAGGGTCGCCTCAACGCCTTCGCAAAGAAGTACGCCGGCAAGGTTGCGGTGCTGGGCATCAACGCCAACGACGTGGACACCCATGCCAAGGAATCCCTGGCAGATATGCAGGCCCAGGCCACGGGCCAGGGCTTCGTCTTCCCCTACCTCAAGGACGAGCCCCAGGTACTTTCCCGGACTTTCGGGGCCGCGTGTACGCCAGACTTCTTCCTGTTCGATGGCACCCGGAAGCTGGTCTACCGGGGCCGCATGGATGACAGCTGGCGGGACGCAGCCAAGGTCACGGTGCGCGACCTGGAGGCTGCCACCGAGGCGCTCCTGGCAGGCCGACCCATCGCGGCCGAGCAGATCCCCAGCCGCGGCTGTTCGATCAAGTGGAAGTAGCACCCAGTACCTGGGGGCAGCACAGCCAGAGGGTATGATCGAAGGTTCCTCCGGAGCCTTCATGCGCCTTGCCGTCTTGCCGATCTGCCTCATGGCCCTGCCCCTCTGCGCCCAGTGGGACCTGCGTCTGGAGCTGCCCCGGCCCACGGGCCAGAGCCTGCCCCAGACCTTGATCAGTGGCACGGGCAAGCTGGTGGCGGGGGAGTTCAACACGGGCAACGGCTTCATCGCCTCCGCAAACCGGCGGATCTTCCAGCTGGGGCCGCTGCTGAAATTGGAAGGCGGCCTGGAGTACTCTCAGCTCTCGGCGGACGGCAGCCTCGCCACGGGCACCTCAACCCAGGGCACCAGGCTCAAGCAGCAGGGTGTGGGTGCGAGCCTCAATGCCCAGGTGTGGGTGCCCTTCGTGGGCATCGCCGGGGAGTTGGGGATCATCCAGCGCTTCCAGCGCTACACCTTTGATACGGCCGGTGCTTCCAGCACCAAGGATCTCAGCCGCACCTGGCTGCGGGTGGGCGCCCGTTGGCGCATCCCCTCGGTGGTGGTGCATCCCTACCTGGTGGCCAGCTATCAGCAGCCCATCACCAAGGAGCATCCGGTGAAGCTCGGCAGTTCCTCGGATCTGGCCAGCTATTTCACGGCCCAGGGCAGTGGCCAGGAATTTGAACGCATGTGGACCTTCGGCGCCGGGGTGGCTTTCTGATGCTCCATCGAACGCTCGCTTCCCTGCTGCTCGTTCCGGCGCTCATCGCGGCGCCTGCCCCCAAGGCCCGCCCGAAGCTGGTGGTCGTCATCTCCGTGGATCAGTTTTCCGCGGAACTGATGCAGACCTATGGTCCCGAGCTCAGCGGCGGCATCTCCCGACTGCGCAAGGAGGGCGTCTTCTTCACCGAGGCCTACCATGACCACGGCTTCACCGAGACGGGCCCGGGCCATTCCGTGCTGCTCTCCGGCCGTTTTCCCGCCAACACCGGCATCGTCGAGAACCGCTGGCTCGACCGGAGCACCGGCAAGGTCGTCTACTGCGTGGAGGATCCGGCGGCCAGGACCCTGCTGATGCCCGGCCCGGCCGGCGTCTCCAACGCCCGCTTCCTGGGCGATGGCCTGGGGGACTGGCTGCAGGCGCAGGTGCCCGGTAGCCGGGTCTTTGCCGTCGCGGGGAAAGACCGCGCCGCCATCCTCATGGCCGGCCGCAAACCCACCGGCGCCTTCTGGTTCAGCAGTCCGGTCGGTTTCACCAGCTCCACGGCTTACGCCGAACGCCTGCCCGAGTGGCTGCTGCGCTACGACCGGGACCTCTCCGCCCGCCTCACCGGCGAGAGCTGGCTCTGGTCCAAGGAGCCCGGCACACCGGAGGGACGGGCCGCCCAGTGGACCTTCGGCGCCACGACCATCCGCAATGGCGCCCTGCCCCGGCTCATCCAGGGGGTGGGGATGCCCCTGGACAAGGCCTTCGAGGTGCGCTTCCGCAAGTCCCCCTTCTTGGACGCCGTCACCCTGGAAGCCGCCGAAGCCCTGCTTGAAGGCGAGCAACTGGGGCGGGGACCGGGCACGGATCTCCTGGCCATCAGCTTCTCGGCCACGGACTACATCGGCCACGGCCTCGGCACCCTGGGCACCGAAATGCGCGACCAGTTCCACCGCCTGGACCGCCTCCTCGGCCGCCTGCTGGACCGCCTGCGCCGCCAATACCCCCAGGCCTGGGTGGTGTTGAGCTCCGACCATGGTGGCCTGGACATCCCCGAGGCCCTCGTGGATCAAGGCTTCCCGGCCCGCCGCCTGCTTCCCGAACCCTTCATGGCGGCCCTGCAGGCGAGTCTGCGCGCCACCTTCAAGGTGGACCGCAACCTGGTGCTACCGACCATCGAACCCAACACCATCTTCCTGGATGATGCGGCCGTGCAGGCCTCGAACCTGGATCGCCGCGAGGTCATCCGCCAGGCCCAGGCCTGGCTGCAGACCCGGCCCGAGGTGGCCGAGGTTTTCACCGCCGAAGAACTGTCGGCCACGGATCCCGCCGCCGTGGGCAGCCCCAGAGACACCAGCCTTCGCGTGCTTCTGCGCCGCAGCTTCCACCCGGAGCGCAGCGGCGACCTCCTGCTGGCCGTGAAACCCTTCGTGGTGATCGGCGCGCCCTACCCGGACTACCTGGCGAACCACGGCACGCCCAATGCCTATGACCGCCGCGTGCCCCTGATCTTCTGGGGGCCCTGGAAGGCCGGACGGCGCAGCGAGCCCGTGCGCACCGTGGACCTGGCCCCCACCCTGGCCCGCGAGCTGGGCCTTCAGCCAGGTCCCGTGGACGGGCAGGCCCTGGACCTGGGCGGCCGGAAATAGGAGCGGCCATGGCGGCCCGCCTTGTGATTCTCACCGGTGCTGGCATCTCTGCGGAGAGCGGGCTGCGCACCTTCCGCGCCGCGGACGGGCTCTGGGAGGAGCACCGGGTCCAGGACGTGGCCACGCCCGAGGCCTTCCAGCGGGATCCCGACCTGGTCTACCGCTTCTACAACGAACGCCGGCGCAGCCTTGCCACCGTCCAACCCAATGCCGCCCACCTGGCCCTGGCGCGCCTGGAAGGCGTGTGGCCCGGCGAGCTGCTCCTGGTCACGCAAAACGTGGACGATCTCCACGACCGGGCCGGTTCGCGGAACCTGCTGCACATGCACGGCGAGCTGCTGAGAGCCCGCTGTCTGGCCTGCAGGGCCGTTCATGACTAGACCGGGGACCTGGATCACGACAGCTGTTGTCCAGACTGCGGCCGGGGCCCCCTGCGGCCCCACATCGTCTGGTTCGGTGAGCTGCCCCTGGGCATGGACCGCATCTACCGCGCCCTGGACCGCTGCGACCTCTTCCTGGCCATCGGCACCAGCGGCCACGTCTACCCCGCCGCGGGCTTCGTGGCGGCCGTGGGCCCCGCCGCGCGCACCGTGGAGCTGAACCTCGAACCGAGCCTCGTGGCCAGCGCCTTCGGCGAGGCCCGCACGGGAAAGGCCACGGAGCTGGTGCCGGCGTTCGTGGCGGAATTGCTGGGCGGCTAGCGCGTCGGGAGCGGCAGCCCGTGCTGCCGGAGGAAGCTCAGCTGGTCCCAGTAGCCGCGCTGAAAGACGATCTGGCCATTCACCACGTGGAAGAAGCCGCAACCGCGAAGGCCCAGCGGGTCACGCCACTCGAGCATGGCCCACTCGCCGTCCTCGAAGAGGTTTTCCACGAGGCAGACCATCTCCGCGGCGGCGAAGCCCGCCTTGAACATGGCGAGGATGGCAGCGCGCCCTTCCACCGGGGCTTCGGCCACCTGGTGGTTGATGGCCGCTTCCGAATAGTACGAAGCAAGCGTTTCGGCGTCAGCCCGGTTGAAGGCTTCGACCCAGACGCGGACGAGTTCAGCTGGTTGCACGGTCGGTGTTCCTGGTGGATCAGTGGACCTACTTCACCACCGGCAGTTCCACGCAGCTGGGTAGTCCCAGCTGTCCGTGGCCACCTTGAAGTCAGCAGGCGTTTCGCCGGGCAGGGTCGCGGGCGCCTGCGCCGCCAGACCCGCCCTCAGCAGCAGCGCGAGAAGGCCGAAGGTTCGGGGGGTGGACATGGAACCTCCTGGTCGCTCCCCGGGTCCGACGAAGTCACCTTCCGAAGGAAAGAACCATGGTTCGGTCGAAGGATGGGGGTCCGCCAGTCTAGCCTGGGCCCGCCGGGTGGCTCCAGTCGATTCCGGGGGTTCATATCTGGACGCACCCGAGAGGGAATGCGCTTCGCGCGGGCAGGTTCGCAAAAACAACCCACCGGCTAATGCATGGGGATCTTCTCGGTTTTCGGCCGCGCGACCGGCAGGAACAAGGCCGTGGGCGATTCGTAGGTGGCTGGGCCGACCAGCCTGAGCTGGGGGTAGCCGGGCTGGTGCACCTCGTGGGGGCCCGGGGCCACGCCCAGCAGCCAGGCATTGGCCTTGATCAGCACATGGGGGTAGCGGGCACCCAGGTGCCTGGCCTTGGCCAGCTCGACCAGGTATTCCCCCGGCGGCAGTTCCCCGGCCTGGAAGATCCCCTGCCCGTCGGTGGTGGCCACCCAGCGGCGGCCATCCGGCCCCCTGAGGCTGACCTGAACCCCTGGAATGGGCTGATCCTTTTGATCATGTACCTGCCCCTTGAGACCGCCCCTCGCGGCCGATATGGAGGGCCGGGCCGGCAGGGGCGCCGGCATGGACGGCGCGAGCAGGATGAAGGCAAGTACCGCCACGGCCACGGGTCACCGACCGGAGGCGGCGAAACCGACCAGGCGCGTCGGGGTTGGGCAGGGGGGGTGCAAGGAAGCCATGGGGATAGGATGCCGGGCGCCCCCTTCAGTGCCCTGGGCCATAGAATATTCTGGGTGCCAATGGTCTGCCTTGCTCACCAGAAGGGCTTGAACCGTGAAAGTCGCGAATGGCCAACGGAATTGCTTCCGTCTTCGCTAAAGGCGCGGACTATCTCCACTGCGTTTTGCGCCCAATTAATTGCGGGCCAGCAAGGAGGGATACAGGTCCAGTCCGGGTAGCACGACTGCTGGATCCCTTGAGACTTGAATTCGGAAGATCCGCCATTCGCCTTTGTGGAGCACGTAGTCGAAGGAGAAGAAAACAACACCTTGATCGAAGCTGGCCAGCCACCATTGCCGTTGCCACGTTTTACTCATGGGCGTTGCCTGGAGAAGCTCCCAACCGCCAATGTTCCAGGTTCTGGGGATCCATTCTTCAAGGGCCTTCCGCGGTTCTTGATCAACGGGGGCGGATGGTAAGGCCTGCTTATCCCATTCCTTGAAGGCGTCCGACCACGAACCCGTGCTAAGTGAATTGAAGCCGGCGTTGATACGCTCCGCGGGCACCTGGGCCAGCAGGCCGAAGGAAACGAGAAGAACCAGTGGTAGAACTCGGGCGATATGCACGGCATGCCTCGCTGTTGTGAAATGGCAAAAGGTGAAATCCTTCCGGAAATAATAGCGTCGCGGCTTCGCCTTACCCCTTCAGCAGCCACTCCTCCGCCAGCCGCAGCATGTGCTCGGTGGCGAGGACGCCATCCTGGTGGTTCATACGCTGGAAGTGGCCCTTCACGTGGCGCAGGGTGCGCGGCACTGCTGAGGCGAAGTGGGCCTTCTTGCGATGCACGAGCTGGTGCCCGAAGGTGCCCAGGGCCTTGAAGTTCCGCTGGAGGGCGCTGAGGTTCAGCTCTTCGAGAAGGGCGTCGTGACTCCAGCCCAGTTCGTGCTGCAGCGGGTCCAGGAGGGCGCGACCGGCCTCCTTGGACCAGTCCCAGTAGGCATCGTAGAGCAGGCTGGCCAGGTCATAGGTGGCGGCGCCCCGCCGGGCGTCCTGGAAATCGATCACCACCAGGTGGTCGCCGTGGACCATCAAGTTGCGCACGTGGAAATCGCGGTGGGCGAAGAAACGCGCGCGCGTCTCCAGGCTGGCGTGGACCTCCTCCATCATCCGGTCCAGCCAGCGGGGCGGCTCCTTCTGCAGGAAGTCTTCGAAGAAATTCTGGCGGCAGTAGTCCCACTCGAATTGGAACTTGGCCTGGTCGAAGGCACGGCTCATGAAGAAGGTGTGGCCCGGCGCGCCCAGGGTAAGCGGCCCCGCGAGGGTGGTGAGCAGCCAGCCCGCCCGTTGGGCCCAGGCCACCTCTTCTTCTGGATGCTCCACCAGACGGCGCTCCAGGGTGGTGTCGCCCAGATCCTCCACCAGCAGGCAGCGGTCCGCGTCATCGCTCTGCAGAATGGTGGGCACGCGCAGCAGCGGATCCAGGTAGGCCTGGAGGGCGCGGAATTCGAAGTAGCTGTCGTCGGTCTTCTCCGGGGTGTCCAGCGGGTGCAGCACCACCAGGGCCGTGCCCAGCTGCGGATGCGCCACCCGCACGTACTGCCGCATCCCCGCGTCGCCCGCCAGGGGCCGGGGCTCGGTCAGTTCCCAGCGATCGAGGGCGCGCTGCAGTCGGGGGTCCATCCGACCAGGGTACTCCCGGACGGGTACTCAGCCACGGATGAACACAGATAAACACGGATGGTGCAGCCTCTGGCTTACCCCTGTTTCATCTGTGTTCATCCGTGTTGATCTGTGGCAAATCCAGCCCCAAGCGCACCTGATTGCCGCCTTCCTCGAACCACAGCGCATCGGCGTCGGTGCTGGCGGGCGGGGGCGCGGCGCCGGGGCCGAGTACGCAGCGGGTGAGGCGGCCGGCGGACCTCGCGGTGGGGTGGATGTAGCAACCCGGCAACTGGCCCTCCAGCTCCGGCGCCAGCTCGGCGGCGGCCTGGATGAGGGCATCCGCAGTACCGATCTCCCGCCAGGGGAAGGGCTCGACCACCACGCCGAGGTGCCCAGTCTGATGTCCGACCAGCCGGGGACGCAGGTCATTCACTTCGCTGGGTCCCTCCGGCAGCAGCGCCAGTGCCTCAGGCGACCAGGCGGCGGCGCCGGTGAAGTGGAAGGGCCCCTGGGGGCCGGTCACGCCCTTGGGCAGGACGTGGTTTTGGTCATCCATCCACACGGGATTCCAGGGGCCGCCCGGATGGGGGATGAGCAGCCAACTCAGGGTAGCGCGCCGTTCCCGGTGCCTGGTTCGCAGCCGCTCGAAGGGCACGGCCTCGGCCCACACGTCGGCGTTCCATGTGAGGAGTTCCGCGGCCACCCGGCCCCGGGCGTGCAGGAGGCCCCCGGCGCTGCCCAGGAGCTGCGGTTCGTCGAAAACTTCCAGGCCTGCGGCCACGGCCCGCAGGCGCGCCGGCAACTGGTGGGCGTTGCAGCCGATGGCGCGAACTCCGTGGCGACCAAGGGCCTCGGCCCCCCACTGCAGGAGGGGCCGGCTCCGCAGCGTCCAGGCGGGCTTGGGCAGGCACTGGCTGAGGGCGCCCATGCGGGTGCCCAGGCCCGCCGCCAGGAGGAAGCCCTCCAATGGTTCGGACCTGGGTTCAGGCATCGTCCGGTTCCGCAACCTTGGGCTCCGGCGGCAGGGGCCGCAGCAGGAACTGACCGGGCGCCAGGCCCCGCATGGAGAGCACCCGGATGCGCCAGCCCTGCATCCGCAACTCGTCGCCGGGCCGCAGCACGCGGCCCAGGCGCTCCTGGAAGAAGCCGCCCAGGCTCACGGAACCGGCCTCCGCCTCCAGGTCCAGCTGCAGGTGATCCACCAGCTGCTCCAGCATGACATTGCCCTGGGCCAGCCAGGCGCCGCCGCGCGTGCGACGCAGCTGGATGGTCTCGCGGTCGAACTCGTCCTGGATCTCGCCCACCAGTTCTTCCAGCACGTCCTCGAGAGTCACCAGCCCGTCCACTCCGCCGTGCTCGTTGACCACCAGGGCCACGTGCTGCTTGCGCTGCTGGAATTCGAGCATGAGGCCCTGGATGGGCTTCATCTCGGGCACGAAGAAGGCGGGCCGGGCCAGGGCGCGCAGATCCACCGCGCCGTCCGTGTCTTGCATGGCCCAGAGCAGCTCCTTGAGATGGATGACGCCCACCACGCGGTCCAGGTCGCCCTCCACCAGGGGGATGCGCGTATGGGGGGTACTGCGGGCCAGGGCCAGATTGGCTTCCAGGCTGCGGGTCAGGTCGAAGCAGATGACCCGGGCCCGGGGCACGGCGATTTCTTTCACCGTGCGGCGGCTGAAGTCGAAGAGGTTTTCAATGAGCTCCTTGCGGTCCAGCTCCAGGTGCCCCTCGGCTTGGCTGCGCTCAAGCATGCGCCGGAACTCGGCTTCGCTGGGCAGCAGTTCCTCCGCGTCGGCTTCAGGATGCACGCCGAAAATCCCCAGCACGAAGTGGCTCAGCTTCGTGAGGCACCAGGTGAGGGGCCGCACCAGGCGCGACCAGGCCAGCAGGGGCGCCGCGGTGCGCAGGGCCCAGGGCAGCGCGGTGCGGATGGCGAGGCTTCTGGGCACCAGCTCGGCCAGCACCACGTGCAGCGTGGTCAGCACCAGCAGGGCCGCGCCGGAGCTGAGGGGCACCACCAGTGCGGGCCAAGGCAAGGGCCCGAACAGGGCCCGGAAGGGGAGGCTGAACAGGCCCTGGCCCACGGCGCCCAGGGCCAGGGAGCACAGCACGATGCCCGCCTGGATGGCGGACAGGTGGTGGGACAGGCCGCGGTGGACTTCGAGGGCGCGCTGGGCCCGGGGATCCGTCGCCGCCATCGCTTCCAGCTGCGTCGCCCGCACCCGCACGGCCGCGAATTCGGCCAGGACGAAAAAGGCGCTGAGGCCGATGAGGGCGACGCAGATGAGGGCCGCTAGAACGGGCAAGGGACCTATCCTCGGGCGAGGTCGGAGCCGCGCCGGAGCTTGTCCTGGATTTCCTGGAACAGGCCGTCGAGGTGCTGCAGCCGGTCGCGGTGTTCGGAGAGCTGGCCCGAGAGGGTCTGCTTCTCGCGCTCCACGGCCCCGTAGGCCTCCAGCTGGTCCGCCACCAGCTGGTTCAGGCGGAGGAGCTCGGCCTCCTTCTCATCCAGGCCATGCATGAGCTCCAGCTGCTGGCCCTCGTGCAGAATCCTCGACTCGTCCTGTTCCTGCCTGGCCGCCGCCAACTGTCCGGCGAGACGGGTGATCTCCTCCAGGTGCTGCTGGACCACCTCCTGTCGCGCGAGGAGCTGCTGGTCCCGCTCCAGGACCCGGGCCTGGCTGGCGGCCAGTTCGGTTTCGAGCTGCCGGAGCTGCACCCCCAATTCCGCCAGATCCCGGCCCTGCCCACGCATGGTGGCTTCCAGGCCCGCGAGCTCCAACTGGCAGGTGTGGGTCTTCTCCTTGTAGCCGGCCACTTCCAGCAGCGCGGCCTGATGGCTGGCGTCCAGGCTGGCCGCCTGCGCGACGAGGCCCTCGATGGTGGTGTGGAGCTGATGCTCGGCCTGCCGGCCCACTTCCAGTTCCCGGTGGGCGGAAACGAGCGCCTCCTCCTTCGCTGCCAGTGCCGCCTCAAGATCCTTGGCCTTCGCCCGGAAGGGTTCCAGGTCGATGTTCTCGTGCAGCAGACGGTCCCGTTCCTTGAGCAGTTCGATGGCCCGCTGCGCCTTCTCCCCCACCTGGTGGTTGAGGGTCTCCACCTGCTGGATCAGCTCCTGCCGCTCCTTGAAGGCTTCCTTCAATTGGGCCCTGAGCGCCTCGGCGTCCTCGCCTTCGCGACCACGCTGTTCCTCCAGACCCCGCAGGGCCAACCCGGTTTCCGCCAGCCGCGCCTTCAGGACCTCGGCCTCCCGGTTGCTGCGCTCCAGCTCGTCCAGGTTCAGGGTCACGGAATTCAGCTGGCGCTGACTCTGCTGCACCGCTGCCTCGGCTTCCCGGAGGCGCTGATCCTTGGCGTGCAGTTCCTCCTGGAGGGCCGCCACCTGGGCTTCCAGCAGTACCTGGCGGTCCGCCCCAGCCAGGGTGGTGGCTTTGGCATCCAGGTTCTTGGTCTGGGCTGGCGAGGGGGGGCGGGTGGCGGTTCCCGCGGGCGACGCTGGCGACCCTGGCGACGCCTGGGCCGGGACGGGGTTATCCAGGACGCTCTTGAGGCCATCCAGCCAATCGTCGCCCAGCTCCGAGTCCACCAGTTCCCCCAGGGGATTGTCGGGGTCCAGGGCCAGACCCGGCACCAGGGGCCTGAGCTCGGCCACTAGGGCGCTGGGGGTGATGGGCTTGTGCAGGTAGAGGTCCGCGTGCCCCTTCAAGCTCTGGTGGCGCCGGTATTCCTCGGTGGTGGCCTTGGCGCTGATGAGGGCGATCTTCACGCCATCCAGTTTGGGATTCTTGCGGATGCTGGAACACAGGGCGTAGCCCTTGTTGTCGGCCACTTCCACGCTGATGAACACGGCGGCGAAACTCCCGCTCTCCAGGCGCACGAGGACGCCCTCGGGCGAACCCGCCACCTCCAGTTCAAAGGCCGCTTCGAGGCTGACCTGATGCTCCTTGAGGAAGCTCCGGTCATTGTCCACGAGCAGGAGGCGTTGGCCCATGATCGATCCTTAGCCTTGGTTGAGCCTTCGACTTTACCCTGAACGGCAGTCGGATCGTGAGCCTGAGCGCCAGGAGCCCGGCTGGACTGACCAGGACTCCCGGCAGGTCTCAGGACTCAGAATCAGCGAGGTGGCACCGCCAGGGTGACCTTCTGGCTCCCATTGGGCGACTGGATGTAGAGCAGCAGGGTGCGGCCCCCGGCCTTCTTCACCTGGGCATGGAACTCGCCCAGGTTGTTCACGACCTGGCGGCCCACCTCGGTGATGATCATGCCGGGCGCCATGCCGCGGTCGGCGGCGGGGGAGCGGGGATCCACCGTGGTCACCACCACGCCCTTGAGCCGGTTCTTGAGGTCCGCGGGTTCCACTGTGAAACCATAGGTCTTCTCCAGGTTCAGGCTCTTCATGTCGCCCTGGGGTTTCTGAACCTGCTGGTCATCGGGCTCCTCGCCCGAGTCCCGGCGCCGCTGGTCATCGATGGCCTTGCGGTCGCCCAGGGTGACCGTGAGGGTGAGGGTCCGGCCATCCCGCCAGATGCTGAGCTTGATGGTCTCCCCGGCCCGGCGGCTGGAGACCATGGTCACCAGGTCATCGGGGCTGCGCACGGGCTGGCCATCCAGGGCCGTGATGACGTCCAGGCGCTGCACCCCGGCCTTGCCCGCGGCCTGGTCCTTCTCCACCGTGCTCACCACCACGCCATCCTTGGCGCCCAGGACGTCCTGATAGGCCTGATCCAGTTGCGCGGGCTGGATGCCGAGGTACCCGCGGCTCACAGGTTTGCCGCTGCGCAGATCCTTGAGGACGCGGTTCACCAGGCTGATGGGCACCGCGAAGCCGATGTTCTGGCCGGCGGGATTGATGGCGGTGTTGATGCCAATGACTTCCCCGCGCAGGTTCAGGAGCGGACCGCCGGAATTGCCGCGGTTGATGGCCGCGTCCGTCTGGAGGAAGGAGCTCAGCCCCGTATCCAGCTTGCGGCCCTTGGCGCTGATGATGCCCTGGGTGACGGTGTGTTCCAGACCCAAGGGATTGCCGATGGCCACCACCCATTCGCCGATGCGCAGCGCGTCCGAGTCGCCCAGCTTGGCATAGGGCAGATGGGCCGCATCGATCTTGATGAGGGCAATGTCCAGTTCCTTGTCCTTGCCCAGTACCGTCGCCTTGTAGGTCTTGAGGTCGCTGGTCCGCACCTCCAGGGCGTTGTCCCCGCCGCCCATGCTGGCGATCACGTGGTAGTTGGTGAGGATCTCGCCATTGGCGGAGATGATCACGCCCGAACCCCCGGACACCGCCCGCTGCTCGTCATCGCCCCCACGGGGCGTCCGGCGCTGCTGGGGCCCGCCGGGCCCGAAGAAGAAGTCGAAGAAGTCCTGGCCACCCACCTGGGGATGCTCGAAGCCCTGCCGGTTCTTCACGAAACTGGTGTTCGTGATGGAGACCACCGTGGGGTTCAGCTTCTCGGCCACGTCCGCGATGGGCGGCAGGCGGTCCAGCCCCTTGGCATCCACCACCACCGGCCTTTCCTCCTGGGCCGACACCACCCAGCCACGGCTCAACCCCATCCCGAGCGCCATGCACCCGGCCGCGAAAGCCGACAACCCCAGAACCTGTTTGACCTGACGATTCATGAAACCCCTCACTTGGCCGGACTCCGGCATGCCATTCGATGACCACAGTCCCCCGAAGGTTCCCGCTGGCCTTCCATAGCCGCCCAGGATAATCTGAATGGTCCGACGGCGGCTGTAGCTCAGTTGGTTAGAGTACTGGATTGTGATTCCAGGTGTCGTGGGTTCGAGTCCCATCAGCCGCCCCAACTGCAATAAGGCCCCGCCAGCGGGGCCGTATTGCAGTTGGAACGCCTGGACTCGAACCCACGACAGTGGACCTGCGGAGACAGCGCAGTGCGCTGTCGGGAGCAGGGCCGGCAGACCGCGCAGCGGGCTGCGGTGGGTTCGACCACCCGGGCGATCCGCCCCCAACCACTTGGGCCCATTCCAGCGCACAATCCCATGGCGGAGGAGCCTCCATGACCGCTCGATTCCTCGACCTGACCCTGACCCCGGACGTGAAGGCCGCCCAGGCCCGCTACTACGGGCGCAGCCTCGCGACCCCCCCAGACGGTGGGCAGGACCGGCTCGGTGACGACGAGACGGCCTTCATCGCGGCCCTGGACAGCTTCTACCTCGCCACCGTCAACCAGGACGGCTGGCCCTACGTCCAGCACCGGGGCGGGCCCCAGGGCTTCCTGAAGGTTCTGGACCCCTCGACACTCGGCTTCACCGACTTCAAAGGCAATCGCCAGCTGCTCAGCACCGGCAACCTGGCCCGGGATGGCCGCGTCTGCCTCTTCCTCATGAACTATCCCCTGCGGGCCCGGCTGAAGATCCTGGGCCGGGCCGAGGTCCTGGACCCGCGGGAGGAGCCCATGCTGGCCCGGGCGCTGACGCCACCGGGGCGCGAGGGCGCCACCGAACGCCTTTTCCGCATCCAGGTGGAAGCCTATGACTGGAACTGTCCCCAGCACATCACTCCCCGGTTCACCGAGGAAGAGGTCAGTCAGGCGGTCCTGCCCCTGCAGGCACGCATCGCCGAGCTGGAGGCCGAGGTGGCACGAATAAAGCGTTAAGCGCCTCTTTCGGCAGGATGGGTCCATTTTGTGGCCCCGGCCACTCCAAGGTAATGAAAGAATCGGAACCATCCCTGGTCACCCGCTTACTTCTACCTGGCATCGCGATCTGCCGCGCCCGCGCGGATCCGGCCCAACCCTGCAGAGGCCCCCATGCCCCGCCGCACCATCGAAGTCGACGAACGCCTGCCCCTCCTGCAGACTGTGCCCCTGAGCCTGCAGCACCTCTTCGCCATGTTCGGCGCCACGGTGCTGGTGCCCTTCCTCTTCAAGGTGAACCCAGCTACCTGCCTGCTCATGAATGGCGTGGGCACCCTCATCTACCTATTCATCGCCAAGGGCCGCATCCCCGCCTACCTGGGCTCCAGCTTCGCCTTCATCTCCCCGGTCTTCGCGGTGCTGGGCGCGGGCCTCGGCTACTCCGCCGCCCAGGGCGGCTTCATCGTCTTTGGCCTGGTGTTCATCCTGGTCTCCCAGGTGGTGCGCCTGGCGGGCACCCGCTGGATCGACATCATCTTCCCCGCCGCGGCCATGGGCGCCATCGTGGCCATCATCGGCCTCGAACTGGCCCCGGTGGCCACCAACATGGCCGGCCTCACAGCGGGCCCCGCGGTGCTGGGCATGCCCCTGCGCTCAGCGCTGCTGATCTCCCTCTCCACCCTGGCCATCACCATCCTGGCCTCCGTGCTCCTGCGCGGCTTCCTGGCGGTCATCCCGGTGCTGCTGGGCGTCATCGCGGGCTACGTCATCGCCATGGTCCTCGGTGTCGTGGACTTCACGGCGGTGCACGCCGCGCCCTGGTTCCAGGTGCCGACCCTCTACGCGCCCACTTTCAACCTGCAGGCCATCCTCATCATCCTGCCCGCCTCCCTGGTGGTGCTGGCGGAACACGTGGGGCACCTGGTGGTGACCGGCAACATCGTGGGCCGCGACCTGGTGAAGGATCCCGGCCTGCACCGCTCGCTGCTGGGCGATGGCCTCTCCAACGTGCTGTCGGGCCTGGTGGGCGCCACCCCCAACACCACCTACGGGGAGAACATCGGCGTCATGGCCATCACCAAGGTCTACAGCGTGTGGGTGATCGGCGGCGCCGCCGTCATCGCCATCCTGGTGTCCTTCTCCGGCAAGCTGTCGGCCATCATCCGCAGCATTCCGACCCCCGTCATGGGCGGCGTGTGCATCCTGCTCTTCGGCGTCATCGCGGCCGCGGGCATCCGCATGCTCATCGAGAAGAAGGTGGACTACACCCAGCCCCGCAACCTCATCCTCACCTCCGTGGTGCTGGTCAGCGGCATAAGCGGCGCCGCCGTGAAGCTGGGCACCGTCGAACTCCGCGGCATGGCCCTGGGCACCGTGGTGGCCATCTGCCTCAGCCTCCTCTTCTGGGGCTTCGACAAGCTCGGCATCAGCAACGACGCCGAAGCCCGGTCCTAGCTCCATCCCAACCCGGACCCGCTAGACTAGACCTGCGCGCCCATAGCTCAGGTGGATAGAGCAGCAGCCTTCTAAGCTGCAGGTCGCTGGTTCGAGTCCAGCTGGGCGCACCAAGTGCGCCCAGCTGGACTCGAACCAGCGAGTGGGATTGCGGAGACAGCGCGGGGCGCTGTCGGGAGCAAGACCGGCGACTGGCGCAGCCAGGCGCGGTTCGAGGCCAGCGTCGAGTGGGTCGAGATCACCAATGCGCCCAGCTGGACTCGGACCAGCGAGTGGGATTGCAGAGGCGCCACTCTCCGCCTGACGCGCCCTGCCGCGCAGGGCGCTCCTGCTCGCGGTGCTCGCAGAGGCGGAGCCTCTGTGGCGCCGGAGCAAGACCGGCGGCTGGCGCAGCCAGACGCAGTTCGAGGCCAGCGTCGAGTGGGTCGAGATCCCCAGTGCGCCCAGCTGGACTCGAACCAGCGAGTGGGATTGCGGAGGCGCCACTCTCCGCCTGATGCACCTTGCCCTGCCGGGCCTCCTGCCCTACCTCGCCCCGAACCGCTCCACCCCCCCATCCGCTCGTCGCACCAGCCTCCCCCGCTTCTCCAGGTAGACCAGGTGGGCGATGGCCTCACCCATGGCGAAGTAGGTCTGGTGGGTGTCGGTGATGTCCCGCTCGAAGAGGATGGGCAGCAACTCGAAAGCGCTTAACGGCGCCGTCCGGCAGGCAGCCAGGAGCACTTCGCAGCGCTCAGCGTGATGGAGCCTCAGTTGTTCGATGCGCTCGTGGAGGCCCCGGAAGGGCAGCCCGTGGGAGGGCAGGACGAGGGTGTTCTCGGGCAGGGGATGGAAGCGGTCCAGCGAATCCAGGAAGCGTCCCAGGGGATCGATGTCGGGGGTGGTGGGCGAGAAGCCGATGTTGGTGGAGATCCTTGGCAGCAGCATGTCTCCGGAAATCAGCACGCCCAGGTCATGGCAGTAGAGGCTGGCGTGTTCGGGCGAGTGGCCGTGCCCGGTGATGATGCGCCAGTCCTGATCACCCACGCGGATGTTCTGGCCGGTCTGGAGGGGGCGGTAGGTGTCCGGGATGCTCGGCACGCCCAGCTTGTAGGTATTGCCCTGCTGCTCGAGCCGGAGCAGCCCGTCCTCGGGCAGGCCGTGCTGGCGGAAGGCCTTTATGCCGCCGGCGACGCTGAAGCCGGCGATCTGGTGAAAGTAGAATTGGGCCGTGGCGTACTCCTGGGGCGGAATCCACAGCGGCGCCCCGGTCCGGGCCTGGAGCCAGGTGGCCAGCCCCAGGTGGTCGGGGTGGAAGTGGGTCACCAGCAGGCGCACCAGCGGATGCTGCGGCAGGAGCTGCTGCCAGGCCGCGCGCACAGCGTCCTCCGCCAATCCTGTATCCACGGCAGTCCAGCCGCCCTCGTCCCTCAGCAGCCATAGGTTCACGTGATTGAGGGCGAAGGGTAGCGGCATGCGGAGCCACTGGAGTTCCGGAAGGATCTCCAGGGCCTCGCCGGGGTTCGGGGGATGGTCGTGCGTGGTCTGCATGCTGAGGGGCGCTTCCGGGAACACCCGAGAGACGGGCATTCAGTGATTAGAAACCCCGGAAGGCTCCGAAGGAAGAGGCTAGAAGATGGCCTCCATGGGCGCCACTTCCCCGGCCCGGATGGCCACGGCCCCCGCCCCGACCAGGGGAAGCCCCCGGTGCGCGAAGTGGATCGCGGCCTGAATCTTGTTCTGGTAGAAGCTGGCCTCCCGGCTGCCGGACAGATGGGCCCGGAGGGCCAATGGATTCGCAGCATCCACGCCGCGCTCCCGCAACAACACGTCGGCCTTCTGGTGGGCCAGCGCCGCCTGCTGCAGCAGCAGGTGGCCAGCCACCACGTGGCCGAGCATGTCCAGGATGGGCACCGCATTCAGCAGCGTCAGCTGCATGGCGTTGGCGTGGGCGGGGAGTTCCGCCAGCACGGCCACCATGGCCTTGGCCGCTTCCGCCAGCTGGCGGGCGGAAGCACCAAGCACCGGATGCGCCGCCAGGGACGCCACCGTGGCCTCCACTGTGGCCAGCAGCGCCTGGACGGGGCGGCCTTCCTGCATCCGGAATTTCCGTCCCACGAGATCCAGGGCCTGGATGCCGTTGGTGCCCTCGTAGATGGAGGCGATCTTGCAGTCGCGGAGATACTGCTCCGCGGGGTAGTCCATGGTGTAGCCGTAGCCGCCATAGACCTGCAGGGCCCACTCCGTCACGCGGAAACCCCAGTCCGAGCACCAGGCCTTGCTGATGGGCGTGAGCAGCTCCACGAGGCCCTGCCACTGGTCCCGCTCCGCACCCTCGGACACATGCGCCCGGTCCATGCACCAGGCCGTGTAGGTCACCAGGGCGCGCATGGCCTGCACGTAGGCCGACTGCAGCAGCAGCGAACGCCGGACGTCCGGATGCTCGATGATGAGGGACTGGCCGGACCCTTTGCCCGCGTTCGGACCGCGGCCCTGCAGGCGCTCCCGGGCGTAGGCCAAGGCGGCCTGGTGGGCCGCCGAGGCGTTGCCCAGCCCCTGGACGCCCACTTCCCAGCGGGCGGCGTTCATCATCTGGAACATGTGGGCGAGCCCCTGGTTCTCCTCACCCAGCAGGAAGCCCTGGCTGCCGTTGTTGGTGCCGAACACCAGGCTGCAGGTGGGCGAGCCATGGATGCCCAGCTTGTGCTCGATGCCGGCGCAGAGCACGTCATTGGCGGCCCCCAGCGAGCCATCCGGCTGCACCCGCACCTTGGGCACGACGAAGAGGCTGATGCCCTTGGGCCCGGCGGGGGCGCCCGGCGTGCGGGCCAGCACCGCGTGGATGATGTTCGACGTGAGCTCATGATCGCCACTGGTGATGAAGATCTTCTCCCCGGTGATGAGGTAGGTGCCGTCCTCCTGGCGCACGGCCTTGGTGTTGAGCGCGCCCAGGTCGCTGCCCGCTCCCGCCTCGGTGAGACACATGGTGCCGGTCCACTCGCCGGAGTACATGCGTTCGCAGAAGGTGCTCCTGAGCGCCTCGCTGCCGAAGGTCTCGATGAGGTGGGCTGAGCCCCGGGTGAGCAGGGCCGTGAGGCCCAGGGCCGTGTTGGCCCCCATGAGGCATTCGCTGATGCCGGTGCCCACGGATTCCGGCAGGCCCATGCCGCCGAATTCCGGACTCATGGTGGCGCTGATCCAGCCGCCCGAGGCCAGGTCGCGGAAGCCTTCCGCGAAGCCTGCGTGGAGTTCCACCTTGCCATTGGCAAACGTCGCACCCACGCGATCGCCCACCTCGTTGCAGGCGGCGATGCTGCCCCGGGCCACTTTCAGGGCTTCGTCCAGCACCATGCCCAGCTGCTCCCGGTCGAATTCCGCGAAGGGCCCGGCCTGCAGGAGCGCTTCCAGATCGAGCCATTCGAAGAGGTTGAAACGGATGTCGCGATCGTCGTCCAGGTATTTCAAGAGAACCTCCGGAAAGGTCGCAATGCCTCTGATGCGTTGAGTGGATGGTTTGAGCGGATGGCTTGGCGTGAAGTGTAGGTCTAGAAGTGCCCGGAAACCGTCACAATGCCCTGGCTGCGAGGGAGAACCTACCTCGTGGCGTAGAAGGTGCTGCCGGTCTCCGCCAGGCGCAGCATCTGAGCCGTGGGCTCGTAGAGTTTCCCCAAGCTCTTGAAGGCTGCGGCTCGCCGGCAAAGGGCCTCCAGGCCCACCTGGTCGGCGAAGTAGAGGGCGCCCCCCCGGAAGGGCGGGAAGCCCAGGCCGTAGCGGAGGCCCAGGTCCACCTCCACGGGGCTGGCGACGATCCGATCTTCGAGGCAGCGGGAACCCTCGATGATCATGGGGAGCAGCATGCGGTCGACGATGTCCTGATCGGTGATGGCGCCATCGTGGTCATGCTGGACGAGGGGCTTGAGGAGGGCCGCGGCATTCGGATCGGCCTGCTTCCTGGGGACGCCCTTCGGGTCGGGCAGGTACTGGTAGAAGCCCCTGCCGTTCTTCTGACCGAAGCGCTTGGCCTCGAACATGGCCGCGATGGCCGACTTCGCCTTGGAGGCCATCCGATCCGGAAAGCCCTGGGCCATGACCACGTCGGCGTGGTGGGCGGTGTCGATGCCCACCACGTCCAGGAGGTAGGCGGGGCCCATGGGCCAGCCGAAGGCCTCCATCACCTGGTCGATGCGCTGGAAATCCACCCCCTCGTTCACGAGCAGGTTGAACCCGTAGAAGTAGGGGAACAGGATGCGGTTGACCAGGAAGCCCGGGCAGTCGTTGACGACGATGGGCGTCTTGCCCAAGGCGAGGGCATAACCCACCGTGGTGGCCACGGTGCGGTCACTGCTTTGCTGGCCTCGGATGACCTCCACGAGGGGCATCCGGGGCACGGGGTTAAAGAAGTGCATGCCGCAGAAGTTCTTGGGCCGCGCCAGGCCTTCGGCCAGGCGCGTGATGGAGATGGTGGAGGTGTTGCTGGCCAGGATGGCCTCGTCCTTGACCTGGCTCTCCAGGTCCAGGAGCACGGCCTGCTTGGTCCTCTCGTTTTCCGTGACGGCCTCCACCACCAGGTCGATGGTCTTGAACTCGCTGAAGCTGAGGGTGGGTTGGATCCGGGCGAGCACCTTGGCCATGCCCGCGGGGGTCATCTGGCCCCGCTCCACGCGCTTCGCCAGCAGCCTCGAAGCTTCGGCCAACCCCAGGACCAGGGCCTGTTCGTCGATGTCCTTCATGACGATGGGCGTACCCCGGTCGGCGGATTGGTAGGCGATGCCGCCGCCCATGATGCCCGCGCCGAGGACCGCGGCCGACTCGACTTTGGTGCCGGCCTTGGCCAGCTTCTTGGCGAGCTTCGCCACGGACTGATCGCCGAGGAAGTTGGTCACGAGGGCGAGGGCCGTGGGGGTCCTGGCGATCCTGGCGAAAGCCTTCGCCTCGATGGCCAGCGCTGCGTCCCGGCCCAGGGCTGCGCCCTGGTGCATGGTCTCGACGGCGGCCAGGGGTGCCGGATAATTCGGTCCCGCCTTGGCGCCGACGGTGGCCTTGGCACCCTCGAAGACCCTGGCGCACTCGGCGGCGTCGAGGCGCAACGGGTCCACCTTCTGCTGGCGGCGAGCCCTCCAGTCCAGCTGCCCGGCCATGGCCTGACCCAGGAGGTCCAGGGCCAACTCCCGCAGCTGTTCCGGCGCCACCACCAGGTCTGCCATGCCCACTTGCAGAGACTCTTCGGCGCCGTGGGTGTCGCCTGCCACCATCCAGTCGAGGGCCTTGGGGGCCCCGGCCAGACGGGACATGCGCACGGTGCCGCCCCAGCCGGGGAAGATGCCCAGCCTGGTTTCTGGGAAGGCGATTTTCGCGCTGCTGGTCATGACCCGGTAGCTGGTGGAGAGCGCCAGCTCCAGGCCGCCCCCCAGGGCCACGCCGTGGATGGCCGCGACCGTGGGGAAGTCGAAGTCCTCGACGGCGGAGAAGAGCCTGTGCACGGAGCCGATCCAGTCCACCAGCTGCGCCTCGGATTTCCGGAAGTGGTCCGGAAACTCCGTGACATCGGCGCCCACCACAAAGCCGGACTCCTTGCCGCTGATCAGCAGGAGTCCCCTGACTTCCGGCGATGCCTGGAGGAGGGCCACCACCTCGGCCAGTTCAGCCAGGGTGGGGGCGTTGAACTTGTTGACCGACTCCCCCTGCAGGTCGAGGCGCAACTCCGCCACACCCCCCTCGAGCATCGAACACTGGAAGGATTGACCGTCGAATTTCATGGTTGGGTGCCCCCGTGGCTAAGGATGGAATGAGCGCGGCTGGTCTTCAGCGCTAGGACCATTGGTGGTTCCTGAAGGCCTCGCGCAGCTTGAGCTTCTGGATCTTGCCCGTGGCCGTGTGGGGCAGTTCCGACAGGAAGATCACGTCGTTGGGGACCTGCCAGTTCGGCGTCTTGCCCTGGTAGAAGGCCAGCAGCTCCTCCCGCGTGGCGGCGGCGCCGGGCTTGAGCACCACGATGAGCAGCGGGCGCTCGCCCCACTGGGGGTGGGCCACGGAGATCACCGCCGCCTGGTGCACTGCCGGGTGGGCCACGGCCAGGTTTTCCAGCGCGATGGAGCTGATCCACTCGCCGCCGGACTTGATGACGTCCTTGCTGCGGTCCGTGATCTGCATGAAGCCGTCGGCATCGATGGTGGCCACGTCGCCCGTGGGGAACCAGCCATCCTGCAGGGGCGACTGCGTCGAACCGAAATAGCTGCCGATGACCCAGGGCCCCCGGACCATCAACTCGCCCGAGGCCTCGCCATCCCAGGGCTGGGGGACGCCCTCCCCGTTGACGATTTGCATGTCGATGCCGTAGATCACCTTGCCCTGCTTGGCCAGCAGCCGGCGCTGCTCGTCCTTGGGCAGGTCCTGGTGCTTGGCCCGCAGCCGCGACAGCGTGCCCAACGGGGAGAGCTCGGTCATGCCCCAGGCATGGACTACTTCCACGCCGTAGTCGTCCTCCAGGGTCTGGATCATGGAAGGCGGACAGGCGGCGCCCCCGATCACCGTGGCCTTGAAGGTGGAGAACTTCAGGTGGTTGGCCTGGACGTAAGTCAGCAGGCCCAGCCACACCGTGGGCACGCCCGCGCTGAAGGTGACCTGTTCCGTCTCGAAGAGGTCGTACAGGGATTTGCCATCGAGGTGGGGGCCGGGGAAGACCAGCTTGCAGCCCACCATGGCCGCCGCATAGGGAATGCCCCAGGCGTTCACATGGAACATGGGCACCACCGGCAGCACCACGTCCGTCGAACGGATGTTCATGGCATCGGGCATGAGGGCGGCGTAGCTGTGGAGCACGGTGGAGCGGTGGCTGTAGACCGCCCCCTTGGGATCGCCCGTGGTACCCGAGGTGTAGCAGAGGCTCGAGGCGGTGTTCTCGTCGAAGCTGGGCCAGGTCAGGTCGCCATCCTCGGCCGCCAACAGATCCTCATAGCAAAGCAGGTTGGGAATGGCCGTTTCCGCCGGCAGCTGGCCGCGCTCGCCCAGCAGCACGAAGTGCTCCACCGACTTGCAGTCCGGCGCGATCTTCTCGATCAGCGGCAGCAGGTTCAGGTCAATACAGAGGATCCGGTCGGCGGCATCGTTGATGATCCAGGTGATCTGTTGCGGGAACAACCGCGGGTTGATGGTGTGGCAGACCAGCCCCGTGCCCGAGGTGCCGTAGTAGATCTCCAGATGGCGGTAGCCGTTCCAGGCCAGGGTGCCCACCCGGTCGCCGGGCTGGCAGCCAAGCCGCCCCAGGGCCTGGGCCAGCTTGCGCGCGCGCAGCTCGGCGGCGGACCAGGTGTAGCGATGGAGGTCTCCTTCGACCCGCTTCGATACGATCTCCGTATCCCCCGCATGCCGCGCCGCATGGGTGAGGAGGCTGGAGATCAGCAGCGGCATCTCCATCATCTGGCCGGGCAGCAGGCTCATGGAAGGCTCCGGGGGCGGGGTGGGCGCTGGGTTGGGGGGATCTCAGACAGGCATCCTACTACCCGTGCCGGCCCGATTCGCCCCCGGGGTCCTCGGGAATCCGGTCATCCCTCGGGTAGCCATGGGCGGGCATGCCCCGCGGGCTGTATTCATCAAGTCTGCACGGAGACATCACAGCGTCGTTACGCCCTGCACGGATTCTGGTGAAAGGAGGTTGCCATGGCCCACTTCCGTTATCGTCAGGTGGAGATCCCCCTGGAGCCCGCCAGGCCCCAGCCGGAACAGATCGAGACGGGACTGAACGTCCTGACGGATCAAGGCTGGCGGGTGGTCAGCCTCGAGGTCAACTCCGAATTCAGCGGGCGGGGCTCCCGTGTCCGGGTGCTGGTCGAACTGCGTCTGGCTTTGCCAGCCGCCGGTCTCGCTCCCGACAGCGCCGCGGTTCCCCTGCGGCTCCGGCCGAAAGTGGGCAATCCCCCGTTCTTGAAATCGAATCACCCATCGAGATTCGAACTGCGTCTGGCTTCGCCAGCCGCCGGTCTCGCTTCGGCGCCACATCTAGTGGCGCCTCCGCGATCCCACTCAAGAGTTCGAATCTCCTTTCAATCAGCATCAACAAAGGGGGGCGCAAAAGCGCCCCCCTTTGTTGATGCTGGTCGGAGCGAAGAGATTCGAACTCTTGACCCCCTGCTCCCAAAGCAGGTGCGCTACCAGGCTGCGCCACGCTCCGATGGAATCAGGATACCGCTACTTGCCGCTGAGGGCGACGCTGCGTAGGTTCAGGCCGGCGCGCTGGAGGTCGAAGATCTTGCCGGCGAGGCCGACGACGAGCTGGGTCTCCATTTCTTCGCGGCCGCGCTTGGTGGCTCCGGCGGGCGGGATGGCGGTGATGTCGGCGGCGGTGCGGGACTTCGACCAGGAGAGATCCATGGCGAAGGAGATCTTCTTGTCCTGGCTGGCCAGTTCCCCGGCGACATTGGACAGGAGGCCATCACCGCCGTAGCCGACCCGCAGCCAGCCCGGGCCTTCGAAGCCGCGGCTGCTGTTGGCGATGTTGATGGACTGGACCTTGCCCCCGGCGGCGTAGCTGAAGTCCATGTGCGTATGGACGCCCTGCTCGTCGTTGCGGAAGTCGAGCCACTGGGGCTGGCTGGTGGCCTTGTCCACGGCGACTTCCAGCTTGCCGCGCTTCCAGAAGCCCAGGCTCTGCGCCATGCTCTGTTCGCGCTTCTTGGCATCCCAGGGTTGGGTGGGGGCTGTGAAGACCAGCCGTTGGAGGGTCCGGCCGCCGCTGGTTTCCTCGCCGGCCAGCTTGGCCTGAAAGGTGGGGGCATCGATGTAGACGGCCTTGATGTCATTCAGCGTCTGGCGGAACCAGGACATGTAGGTGGTCGGAGCGTCGGAAGGGGGCAGATCGACCCGGGTGGTGTAGGCGTTCTGCTCCTTGCTGTAGATGAAGCCGCGGTTGCCGCGCCGGGTGTAGAGGATGGTGCCGAAGTCCCCGGCCAGATCGGTCTTGAAGTCGCCGTTGGCGAAGTAGATGCCTTTGACCCGGAGGTTGGCCTGGCCGCCCTGGCTGTTGCCGGAGACCTGACCCTGACTGAGGCTGTCCACCTTCTGGTTGACGGCAGCCCCGCTGAGGGCGATGCCCAGGGTGCCCTGCATCTGGACGGAGGAGACGCCCTGGTAGGGCTGGCCGAACCAGCCGCCATCCACGGCATTGAGGGTCTGGCGCAGGGCCTGGCGGGCGGCTTCCGCCTCGGGGCTCGGCTTGGCGGCCTTGGCGGCGGTCTTGGAGCTCGGCTGGGAGGGTTTGGCGGGCGTCTGGGCGGGGAGGAGGGTGGCGGCAAGCAGGATGGGGAAGACGAATGGACGCATGGGGAACCTCGGTGGACTAACGATGTCTGGGGGCGGGCTTTGGTTCCGGCCGGGTCTTGGCGAAACACCCCCGGCAGAGGGCCTTGGAGGGTTCATCGGGCACAAAGGGCAGGTACTCGGTGGCGCCGCAGGCCGCGCAGGTGATGTGGGTGAGGATCCGGGCCGTGTCCTTGCCGCCGTTGCGTTTGTAGACGAAGGAGCGACGGTAGCAATCCGGGCACAGGTAGAACTTCTGACCCGACTCCACGCGGAAGTGCATGCCGCATTCGGAGCAGATCTTTTCGCGGGGGGCCTTGGGATCCGGCGGGGCCACGGGGGCCCGCTTGGTCAGCAGGACCGCTGCGGGCTTCGGGGCCGGAACCGCATCCCCAGAGGCGGGATCGTTCAATGATTTGGGCCCTTTTGTCATCGCGACGCTTCCAGTGCGGCCGGGGCCGAAGGATCAGGGTACCCCATCCCGGCATGGGCGGCGAGCACTCGTCCTGCGGGGCGGCATTCCCATGCATTGGATGGTCCGGGGTCTGGCATCCTGGGCGCATGTCCACCGTCGCCGATCTCCTGGAGCCCCTGCGCCGTGGCGAGGCCCGGGCGCTGGGCCGGGCCATCTCCTGGATGGAGAACGGCCATCCGGGCGCCCGCGCCCTCATGGCCCAGCTTTGGCCACACCTGGGGCGAGCCGCCGTGATCGGCATCACGGGTTCCCCCGGCGCCGGCAAGAGCACCCTCACGGACCGCCTGGCCCGGGTCCTGTTGGCCGAGGGCCAGCGCGTGGGCATCCTGGCGGTGGATCCAACTTCGCCTTTCAGCGGGGGGGCGATTCTCGGGGATCGCATCCGCATGCAGCGCATCGCGGCGGAGCCCGGCATCTTCATCCGCAGCATGGCCACCCGCGGGGCCCTGGGCGGGCTGGCCCGGGCCACTCAGGACGCCATCGACCTGCTGGACGCCGCGGGCTTCGATACCGTCATTGTCGAGACCGTGGGCGTGGGCCAGGATGAGGTGGACGTGGTGAGCTGCGTCCAGACCTGCTGTGTGGTCCTGGTGCCCGGCATGGGGGACGAGATCCAGGCCATCAAGGCCGGGATCATGGAGGTGGCCGACCTTTTCATCATCAACAAGGCCGACCGCGACGGGGCCGACCAGGTGGAACAGGAAGTGGAGGCCATGAAATCGCTGGCCATGCCCCAGGGCTGGGATCCGCCCGTGCTGCGCACCGTGGCCCAGCAGGGGACGGGCATCCCCGAGTTGCTGGCCCAGGTGCGGGAGCATGGCCGCTGGCTGCGGGAGCACGGCGGCCTGGCCCGGAAGGCCCGGGAGCGGGCCCGGCTGCGCTTCGACTCGCTCCTGGCCGAGGCCGCCCTGCGCCGGGTCAAGGCCCAAGCCGGGCCCGAACGCCTGGAGGCCGCCCTCCAGGCCATCGCCGACCGCAGGCTGGACCCCTACAGCGCCGTGGCCGGCATTCTGGGCGAAGTTTGAGTCTATGGCCCGGCGTCCGATAGGACGGCATGGGAGAACGCAGCCTCAACAAGGATCAGCCCCAGGCCATCCGCATGGTCTTCCAGCGGCTGGTCGAGGATGAAAGTGACGTGAAGCTGCTCTTCGGCACCTTCCACAGCGATGTCCGGGTGCTGGCCGAGGCTCCGGACCGGGTGATCCTCGGCATCACAGCCCTAGAGCGGGGCCAGTGGAAGCTGAAGCTGGGGTCACGGCTCACTTTGAACCTGGTGGACCGGGGCCTGCCCTATGAAGCGGTGGTGGATTTCCAGGGGCATGGCCAGGTCCACGGCGTGGAAGCCGCCCATGTCACCATGCCCCGGCAGCTGCGGGCCCTGGACACCCAGCGGCTGGCGGACTTCGTGCCCGACCGGCCCATCCCCTGCACCTTCGGGGACCAGCACAACAACGTGAAGGACGGCCACGCCACGGCTTTCGGCGAGGACTGCCTGGAGCTGGCCCCGCCCGAAGGCACCCGCATCCTGGGCGACATGCTGCGCCTCAACGCCACCACCACCGCGGACCTGGGGGAGACAGCCTGATCCTGCCCGTGCGGGTGGCCTACTTCGCCGACCGCGGGTGGGGGCTGCGCATCACCGAGTCCGCCGACAAGGTCCAGCTGGGCCGGTACCGCCAGTGGCTCCTGGAGCAGCGGCACCACATGAGCCGGAAGGACCTAGAGCGCTTCAACCCCGGCGGCCTGCAATCCACCCGGCTGGCTGGCCGCGTCGTGGCCGCCCCGGCCAAGGCCGCCCTTCGCATCCTCGTGGACCGCGAACCCATGCTGCTCCTTCTGGCCGAGGGAGAGGCCTTCGCCACGCGGCTGGCGGAGGCCGTGGGCCGGAAGTTCGGCGTGGCCTTCCTGGATCTGGGGCCGGGGCCACTCAGGCCTCTGCTCGGGGACCTCGGCGTTGATGAGCAGGGCTGGGGCCGCCTCCGGCTGGTGCTGATCCACTACCGCCTGCGCTCCGGTTCACCCCTGGAACGCTGCAAACGGCTCACCCAGGACGAAGGCTGCCCGCTGCCGGTCCTCCTGGTCGGCACCGAAGAAGAGGCCGTCCTCAAGCGCAACCGGGCCGTGGCCGCGGGCGCCGTGGACTTCCTGGTGGTGGAGCCCTTCCACGTGCTGAGCGTCCTCCGTTCCCTGGACGACACCCTCAAGCTCTTCAGCTGAAATACAGCTGCCACCCCTTGGATCCGATACAGGACCAGGGCCGGTCCTCGATGGGCCCACAGGAGTAGCTGATGTCGCTAGCCGATCGCCTCAGTGTGCGGGGGAAGCTCCTGTTGATGCTGCTGCCGCCCATGCTGGGCTATGCCTACTTCAACCTGCACGACACCTGGACGCTGTTCCAGGAACTGCGCACGCTGGGTCTGCTCGACAAGGGCGTCGACCTGGCCCAGGGCCCCTGGCGGGCCTTCATCTTCAATCTCGGGGCCTCCTTCCTGGTCTGGATGATCACGTTCGTGGTGGTCTACCGGCTCAGCCTCTGGCTCACACGACCCCTGAAGGCCCTGGCCGATGGCCTGCGGCAGAGTGACCTGACCCTGCAGCTCAAGGCCGATGCGAAGGACGAGATCGGCCAGGCCGCCGCCGCCTTCAACGCCTACAACGCGCGTCTCCGCGGCGTCTTCCAGAACCTGACCGGTTCCTCCAGTTCCGTGGCCAGCGGGGCCACCCAGCTCTCCGCTTCCAGCGAGCAAATGGCCGCCACCAGTTCGAGCCTCGCGCAAAATGCCGAGGCCCAGCGGGTGGCCTTCGAGCGGGTGGCCGCGGCCGTGACGGAATTATCCGCCTCCATCGAGCAGGTCTCGGGCAACATCCGGCGCTCCCAGAAGGAGTCCGAAGCCGCCGTGGCCGCCGTGAATCAGGGCACCGCCGCCGGCGGGGAAAGCGCCCGGGCCATGGACGACATCCGAACCGCCACCGCCCGCATGGTGTCCGCCGTGCGCCTGATCCAGGACATCGCCCGCCAGACCAACCTACTGTCGCTCAACGCCGCCATCGAAGCCGCCAAGGCGGGGGCCATGGGGAAGGGCTTCGCGGTGGTGGCCGAGGAGGTGCGGAAGCTGGCCGAGCGCAGCGGCGCCGCGGCCCGCGAGATCGGCCAGCTCATCGAGCAAAGCAACGCCTCCGTGGACCAGGGCGCCCAGATGGTGGACGCCACCGTGGCCGCCCTGGGCACCATCGACACCAACATCCAGGGCCTGGCCGCCATGATTCTCGAAGTGGGCGCCGCCGCCGACGAGCAGGCCCGCACGAGCAACGAGGTGGCCCAGCAGGTGGACGAGAATCTGGATCGCGTGGCCCATACCGCCTCTGCCACCGGCCAGATGGCGCGCACCGTGGCCGAGGTGGCCAGCACGGCGGCCGAGCTGGCCCGCGTGGCCGAAGACCAGAACCACGTGGTGGGACAGTTCAAGGTTTAGGAGCTAGACCACCACCGCTGCTTCCATCCGCTTCGCCCGGCGGGTCGCCCCTGCGGCGATCTCCCGCACGCCCTCGATGGCGGCGAGCACGTGCTCTTCGTGGTTGAAGGCGCCGATCCCGAAGCGCACCGCGCCGTGCAGGGCGACCGTGCCCAGGTGCTCGTGCACCATGGGCGTGCAGTGCAGCCCGGTGCGGCAGGCAATGTTGTGATCCACGTCGAGCATGGTGCCCACGTCCGCCGCCTCCAGGCCGTCCACGTTGAAGGACAGGACGCTGATCCGCGCATGCCCGGGTTGGTCCTGGGCGCAGTACAGCCGCACGCCATCGATGGCCGCCAGGCCATCCCGCAGGCGCGTCCAGAGGTTCATCTCATGGTGGTGGATGGCCGCGAGGCCCAGCTGGTTCACCCACGTCACCCCGGCGTTCAGGCCCGCGATGCCCGGCAGGTTCGGGGTGCCGTACTCCATGCGGTAGGGGTACTCGTCGAGGTGCTCGCGCTGGACGCTCTTCACGCCGGTACCGCCCGCGCGGGTGCGGCGCAGCTCCACGCCCTCCCGCACGTACATGCCCCCGGTGCCCATGGGGCCCATGAGGCTCTTGTGGCCCGTGAAGCAGAGGATGTCCGCATGCAGCTCGTCCACCTTCACCGGCACCATGCCCGCGCTCTGGCTCACGTCGAGGATGAAGCGGATGCCCCGCTCCCGGCAGGCGGCCCCGACGGTGGCCACGTCCTGCACCGTGCCCAGCACGTTGGAGGCATGGTTCATGACGCATGCCCTCGTGTCGGGCCGGAAGCGCCGGATGATCTCCTGCGGATCCACGTAGCCGGTCTCGTCAAAATCCACCCAGTCCATGGGACTGCCCTCCTGCTGCAGCTTCCAGAGGGGGCGCAGGGTGGCGTTGTGTTCCAGGTGGGTGGTCACCACGTGATCGCCGGGCCGCAGACTGCCCCAGATGGCCAGGTTGAGCGCATCCGTGGAGTTGGCGCTGAACACCAGGCGGTTGGGATCCGTGCCGCCGAAGAAATCGCAGAGCAGCCGGCGTGTATCGTCCACCAGGGCCCCCGCCTCCAGGCATAGGTCGAAGCCGCTGCGGCCCGGATTCACGCCCGCCGAGCGGTAGAAGGTGTCCATGCGTTCGTAGACGGCCTGAGGCTTGGGAAACGAGGTCGCCCCGTTGTCGAGGTAGATCACTTTCACTTCGGGGGGAATGGGAAGGCGGAGGAGGGTCATGACTGCACCTCGATGGGTTTCGTGAGGAGCGCGGCGGCCACGAGCTCCGCCACGGTCTTGATCTGGACCTTCAGCTGGTATTCCTTGTTCAACTCGCCGAGCTGGTCGATGCAGTTGTGGCAGGGCGCGGCGACGACCTTCGCGCCCGTGGCCCGGATCTGCTCGGCCTTCATCCGGCCCGCCTTGAGCCGCCGGTTCCGGTAGCGGCCCATGGCCAGCTGTCCGCCGCCACCGCCGCAGCAGTAGTTCTCGATGCCATGAGGCGCCATCTCCACCAGGTTCTGCACGCTTCTGCGCAGCACCCGGCGCTGGGGTTCAACAATGCCCCCATGCCGCACCAGGTTGCAGGGATCATGCAGCGTCACGGGCTGCGGGTTCTTCGCCGGGTCCACCTGGATGCGGCCCGTTTCGAGGTAGCCGTCCATGAGCTCCAGGATGCTCACCACAGGGAAGGGGAAGGCCTGCTTCAGCCATTCGGGGCCCATCCAGCGGGCGCTCTGGTAGCCATGGCCGCACTCGCCGATGACCAGCACCTGGCAGCCCAGCCGGTTCATGGCCTCCGTGAGGTGCTTCACGATGGCCGCCGCCTGGTCGTCCTCGCAGGTGAACAGGGCGTAGTTGGTGAGGTCCCAGCCCGCGTCGCTGGCCAGGGTCCAATCCTCGCCCGCGGCCCAGAAGACCTTGGCGCTGGCCTGCAGGGACAGGGGGAAGAACTTCGCCTCCCGGGGATTCACAGTGAAGAGGCAGCGGGCGCCCTGCTGGTCCAGCGGGATCCGGGCCTCCGGATCGCCGGTCTCCGCCTGCAGTTCCTCCTCGATCCACGCCACCGTCTCCACCCATTCGTCACGAGCGATGGCCATGTTGTTGCCGTGCCGCAGGCTGTTGTCCACGCTGGCCTGCAGGTCCGCGGGCACGAGGCCCATGACGCCCAGGGCGCGGCGGGCCGCGCGAAAGAGGGCGGGCATGGGGATGCCGATGGTGCAGTTGATCGAACAGCGGCCGCAGAGCGAGCAGCGGCCGAAGACCGCATCCACCCAGGCCCGGGCCATGTCCCGGTCCATGCGCTTGGCGCCCACCAGGCCCGGCGCCAGCTTTCCAATGGCCGTGAAGTGGCCCTTGAACACGGCGGTGATGTGATCCAGCTTCCGGGCCGGAACGTTCTCCAGCTCGGGCTCGGCACGGTGGTAGTGGCAGCTGTCGGCGCAGAGGCCGCAGCGCACACAGGCGTTCAGGAAGCTGACCTCGGCCTCCTTGAGGCCCGCGCGGAAGGCGGCCAGTCCCCGCGCGTAGTCCTCGTCGCCAAGGGCTGCCAGCTTCTGTTCGAGATCATCGGCCATGGTGGCCCTCGGTTGGGAAGACGCCCCGGCGGCCGAAGAAGGCCCCCAGGTGCCCCCGCGCCATGAAGAAGAAAACGCAATGCCGGAGCTTGCCGAGCGGCACGTAGACCAGCAGGAGGAGGGCGCTCAGCAGCCAAGCATCGGTTGGCCCCGTGAGGGCCAGACCCACGAAGGCCGTGGCCAGCCCGTTCGCCACGAAATCATCCGGGTGGGACAACCCGCGGAGTTCACGCAGCCACAGGCGCTTCCCCAACAGGCCCAGGCCAGCCAGGGCACCGAACCCGAGCAGGATCTGGAGCGGTCCCCGGAGGAGGCTTGGCCACGCCGAGTCGCCCAGCGTGGTCACCAGCAGGGCCAGGGCCGCGAAGATGCCCCCGTGATACAGGAGGCCCAGCAGGTACGACGGCAGGTGCTCGCGGACGCTCTCCTTGGCATCCGGCGCCATGGCCCCGGTGAAGGCGTAGCGCACCCCGGCGGCCGGATCGCCCTTGGGCGCGGCGTACAACACCCGTGAGCCGTAGCTCCGGGCCCGAGCGCGCAGCAGAATCAGGCCCAGCAGGGCCCAGATGGATGCAGCGATCACGGGCATGGCTAGGGGGCTGGACATGAAGGTCCTAGACGCAGCCGTCGGGCTTGGGCAGGCCCGCGAGCTTGCAGGCGCCCTTGGCCGGGCCACTGGGGAAGAGGTCGTAGATCTGCTGGAGCCGCAGGCCGGTGCCCTTGCAGACGGCGCGCACCATGGGGGCCCCCTGCTTCTCCTCGAAGTGGCCGCGGATGAACCGGAGGACCGTCCAGTGGTCCTCGGTCAGCACCTCGAGGCCTTCCTCGGACTTGGCCAGAGCCAGGGCCAGGTCCTCGTTCCAGAGGCTCGGATCCTCCAGGAAGCCCTCCTCGTTCAGGGCCACCGTCTGTCCATCGAATACCAGTGCACTCATGGTTCCTCCCAGACCCCGCCAAGAGGCAGTCAGCATCTGCACTGGATTTTGTGTGGATTTTATTCAGAATTGTATGCATGACAATCTGGGTGCCCGATCTCTCGACCGCCACCGGTCCCACCTACCAGGCCGTGGCCGATGCCATCGGAACTGCGGTGCGCCTGGGTCGCCTGCGGCCCGGGGACCAGCTGCCCACCCACCGGGCCCTGGCGGATCTGCTGGGCGTGAATGTGAGCACCATCACGCGGGCTTACCAGGAGGCCGCCCGCCGGCTGCTGGTGGGCGGCGAGGTGGGTCGAGGCACCTATGTGCTGGGCCTGGCCTCCGAGGCGGCCCTCTTCGCCTTCCAGAACCGACCGGAGGGGGGCGTCATCGATCTCTCCACGAACCGCCCTCCCGTGGGCCTCTCCGAAGAGGATCTGCACAAGGGCCTCATGAAGCTCGGAACCAGCGGGAGCGGCCGCTTTCTCAACTACCCGAGCCCCGGCGATACCCTCCTCCACCGGGAAGCCGCTGCCGCCTGGATGGAGCGTCGGGGCTTGCGGGCCGAATCCAACAGCCTGCTCGTCTGTGCGGGGGCCCAGCACGCCATGGACACGGCCCTGGGCCTGCTGGGCGAGCACGGGGACCTGGCCTGCGAAGCCCTGGTCTATCCGGGCCTGAAAGCGGTGGCTCGCCAGGGGCAGCGCCGCCTCCATCCCATGCCCATGGACGGGGAGGGCGTTCTGCCCTCGGCCCTGGAAGCCGCCTGGCGCGCGGGCCTGCGGGTGGCGGTCTTCTCGCCCACGCTGAACAACCCCACCACCGCCACCATGAGCCTGCGCCGCCGGGAGGCCATCGTGGCCATCGCCCGGCGCCGGGATCTGCTGCTCATCGAAGAGGACGTGTACGGCCTGCTGCCCGAGGCGGCCCCGCCCCCCCTGGCGGCCCTGGCGCCGGAGCGGGTGCTCTACGTCACGGGCCTCTCCAAGACCGTGGCCCCGGGCCTGCGCCTGGGCTACCTGCTGCTGCCCCCCAGCCTGCGGGCCCGGGCCCGAGACGCGGAACATCACACGACCTGGTATGTGTCACCGCTCAGCATGGGCCTGGGCACGGCGTGGCTGGAGGACGGCACGGCCTGGCGACGCCTGCTGGCCCAGCGCCGGGAACTGGCCGCGCGCTACAAGCTGTGTGGCCAGGGCCTGCGCCAGCTCGCCTGGCAGGGGGAACCGCACTGTCCCCACGTGTGGCTGCCCGCGCCCCCAGGCGGACCGGACCGCTTCACCAAGCGGGCCCTGGAGGCCGGCGTGGTGGCCGTGCCTTCGCGGGTCTTCGCCGCCACCCGGGCCGTGCAGGCCCCGGGCCTGCGCATCTCCATCGGCGCCGCGCCGGATCGCGCCACCCTCGCCCAGGGCCTGGCCCGGCTGGAGGCGGTGGCAGCGGCTCTCGGGAGCGATGGGGCGTAATGCGAGTGGCTATAGGCTGTGGGCTGTGGGCTGTGGGCTGTGGGAGGCAATCCTTGTGGCGCCGCTGCGACAGGCGCCCTTCGTCCAGTCCGGCGCCACCCCACTTGAACGGCCCAAAGGCAATCTTCGGCGCGGTCCGCAGGCCCGCCCAGAAAGCAATGCCCACAGCCTACAGCCCACCGCCTAGAGTCCGCCCCGCCCTCACCGCTCGAGCAATGGCCCATACAGATCCGGCCGCCGATCCCGGAAGAAGCCGAAGGAGGCCCGGTTGCGGCGGATCTCGTCGAGGTCCAGGTCCGCGGTGATGAAGCCCGTCTCCGTCCGGCCCAGCTCGGCCACCAGGTCGCCACGCTGGTTGGCGATGAAGGAGTGGCCGTAAAAGGTCTGGCCGCCCTCCACGCCCATGCGGTTGGAAGCCACCACGGGCACCACGTTGGACACCGCGTGGCCGACCATGGCCCGCTGCCAGAGATCCTTCGTGTCCAGCTCGGGGTTTTCCGGCTCGGTGCCAATGGCCGTGGGATAAAGCAGGACATCTGCGCCCAGTAGCATCATGGCCCGGGCGCACTCCGGGTACCACTGGTCCCAGCAGATGCCCACACCGAGGCGGCCGTAGCGGGTGTCCCACACCTTGAAACCGGTATTGCCGGGCCGGAAGTAGAACTTCTCCTCGTAGCCGGGCCCATCGGGGATGTGGCTCTTGCGGTAGATGCCCAGCAGCGCCCCGTCCGCGTCCACCATGGCCAGGCTGTTGTAGTAGGCCTGACCGTCGCGCTCGAAGAAGGAGACGGGCAGCACCACGCCCAGCTCCTTGGCCAGCTGCTGGAAGCGGGTGATGGTGGGGTGCCCCGCCACGGGTTTCGCCCAATCGAAGAAGGCATCCTTCTCCTCGCGGCAGAAATAGAGGCCCTCGAAGAGCTCCGAGGGCAGGATCACCTGGGCGCCCTGGGCCGCGGCCGCGCGCACGAGAGCCTCCACGCGAGCGACATTCGTTTCCAGACTCTCGGTGAAAGCGCACTGGGTGGCGGCTATGCGGATGGTGGTCACAGAACCTCCGGCTGCTGCTGGGTGATGCAATGGAAGGCACCACCCCCGCTGAGAATGGCACGGGCGGAGCGCCCCAGGACCCGGCGTCCCGGGAACAGCGGCGCCAGGGCCGCCACGGCCGCCTCATCGTAGGGTGTGCCATAGGTGGGCACGAGGACCGTGGCATTGCCGATGTAGAAGTTCACGTAGCTGGCGGGCATGGGCTCGCCTCCTTCGTCCAGCAGCAGGCCCGGCGAAGGGATGCGCAGCACCTGGAGCCTCTGGCCCCGGGCATCGGTCATGGCGGCCAGATCCGCAGCGAGGCCGTCCAGGGTGGGGCCGTTGGGATCGAGCCGCTCCTGGGCCTCCATGCACACCACCACGCCCGGCGCCACAAAGCGGGCCAGGGTATCGATGTGGCCGTCCGTGTGGTCGTTGATCAGGCCCTCGTCCAGCCACAGCACCTTTTCGGCACCAAGGCCTTCGCGCAGGGCGGCTTCAATCTGCGGCTGGTGCATGCCTGGATTGCGGTTGGAGTTCAACAGGCATTGGCGGGTGGTGAGCAGGGTGCCCTCGCCATCCGTTTCCACGGAGCCGCCTTCGAGAATCCAACCGTGTGACCGCTGGGGCAGGCCACTCAAGGCTGCCACGCGCGCAGCCACCTGGTCGTCGTCGGGGAGCACATACTTCCCTCCCCAGCCGTTGAAGCGGAAGCAGGCCGCCTGGAGCGCGCCCGCGCCGTCCTGCACGAAGATGGGGGCCGTGTCCCGCAGCCAGATGTCGCCCACGGGCACGTGGTGGCAGCGCACCTGCGCCAGTATCGGTGCCAGGGCCTGTCGCACTTCTGCTTCGGCGGCAGCGTCCTGCACCAGAATGTCGAGGGCCTCGCCACCCTCTTCGGCGATGGCCACACACAGGGCTGCCCACTCCGCCTGGGCCGGTGCCAAGTTCGCCTGCCAGAGGTGGCCGTGGCTGGGCCAAGCCAGCCAGCAGCTGCTGTGGTGTTCCCATTCGGCGGGTTGATGAACGAGGGGTGGTGGCATGGGGTGGCGATCCTGGCGGCCCCGGCCGGGGCGCACCCTCCAGTTCAACAAAAGCCGGCCCTCCAGTCGAGGGGAATGGCTGGGGAATCGGGAAGCCTGTCTGGACAGGTCACCATCCCGCTTAAGATGGGACCTTCAACGGGAGCCTTCATGCCCTTGTTTCGTGCCCTGCGGGTTTCCGCCCTGGTACTGTCCGCCAGCCTCCTGGTCGGCCCCAGCCCCCTGCGGGCCCAGCGACCGCACCCCAAGCCCGCTGCGCCGATGGAGGCCGTCTCCGAGCGCTACACCAAGCGCGAAGTCCTGATCCCCATGCGGGATGGCGTGAAGCTCTTCACCGTCATCTACACGCCGAGAGAGGCCCATCGCACCTATCCCATCCTCCTGCAGCGCACGCCCTACAGCGTGTCGCCCTACGGTGCCGCGGCCTTCCCGGAGCACCTCGGGCCCTCGGCCCGCTTCCAGCAGGAAGGCTTCATCTTCGTCTACCAGGACGTGCGCGGCCGGATGCTGTCCGAGGGCGACTTCGTGAACATGCGCCCGCAGCGCGCAGTCAGCGGCGCGGCAGGCCATGGCCCAGAGATCGACGAGAGCACCGACACCTTCGACACCATCGACTGGCTGCTGCAGCATGCGGCGGGGCACAATGGCCGCGTGGGCATGTGGGGCATCAGCTATCCCGCCTTCTACGCCGCCGTGGGCGCGCTTTCCGGTCACCCCGCCCTCCGGGCCGTCTCGCCCCAGGCCCCCATCGTGGACTGGTTCCAGGGCGATGACTTCCACCGCAACGGCGCTCTCTGGCTGCCCCATGCCTTCAACTTCATGGTGAACTTCGGCCGGCCCCGCCCCGCGCCCACCGCCGACTTTCCCCTGCCCTTCAGCCACGGCACCTCAGATGGCTACGAATGGTTCCTGCGCCTGGGCTCCACGGGGGCCACGCGCCAATACACGAAGGAGGCGGCCTTCTGGAACGAGATGCTGGACCACCCCACCTATGACGCCTTCTGGCAGGCCCGGAACCTGCGGCCCCACTTGAAGGGTGTGCAACCCGCCATCCTCACCGTGGGCGGCTGGTTCGACGCCGAGAACATCTACGGCGCCCTGCAGGTCTTCCAGACCTTGAGCCGCCAGAGCCCCGCCACGGACAACCGCCTGGTCATGGGCCCCTGGTTCCATGGGGGCTGGGAACGCAGCCCCGGTGATCATCTGGGCCCGGTGCAGTTCGGGGCCGATACCTCCGCGTGGTTTCAGGCGGAGGTGCTGTTTCCCTTCTTCATGCACCACCTGAAGGATGTGAAGACGCCTGAACTGGCCAAGGCCACGGTCTTCGAGACCGGCGCCAACCGCTGGCGCCAATTGGAGGCCTGGCCGCCCAAGCAGGCCCAGGAAGCCAGACTCTACCTGCACCCCAACGGACGCCTTTCCCTGACGCCGCCGTCGTCAGACGGCGGCGCCGATTTGTTCATCTCCGACCCGTCCAAGCCCGTCCCCTTCATCGAAGGCGTGGCCATCGGCATGACCAAGGAGTACATGACCGCGGACCAGCGCTTCGCGGGTCGGCGTCCGGACGTGCTGGTCTACCAGACCGAGCCGCTACCGGCCGACCTCACCTTCGCCGGTCCCCTGCGCCCCGAGCTGTTCGTGGCCACCACGGGTACCGATGCCGACTGGGTCGTGAAACTCGTCGACGTCTATCCCGACGACTTCAGGAATCCGAATTTCGTGGCGGGCGGCTCGCCCTGGGAGCGCACCCCCAATCCCATGGGCGGCTACCAGCAGCTGGTGCGCGGCGAGGTCATGCGCGGCAAGTTCCGCGACAGCCTCGAACAGCCCGCGCCGTTCACGCCCGGCCAGCCCACCCGCGTGGCCTGGTCCATGAACGACGTCTTCCACACCTTCAAGCAGGGCCACCGCGTCATGGTGCAGCTGCAAAGCACCTGGTTCCCCCTCATGGACCGCAATCCCCAGATCTTCACCGACATCAACAGGGCCCAAGCCACGGATTACAAGAAGGCCACCCACACCGTGTTCCACGATGCGGCGAGGCCCAGTGGGATCGGGGTTGGAATCTGGTCAGAAGCAATGAGATAAGCCACAGATGAACACGGATGAACGCAGATAACAGCGATCTTGTCCCATCCGTGTCCGTCTGTGTTCATCCGTGGCTAATCCTGCTTTGCTTTCCACCCTTCGAGCACTCTGAACCGACTGCCCAGCATGTTGGGCAGAGTGAGTTGGAGCAGGTTCTCGGTGCGGGCTTTGCGCTCGGCGTCGGGCAAAACCATCCATTCGGCGCCCCACTGGTCCATGGGCGCGTGGGTGCGGATCCACTTGCTCAGTTCCTGGTGCCCCAGCTCCGCCAGACCTTCACTTTCGAGCAGGGTGGCCAGGCGGGTGAAGTCGACATCCGCTGTCAGGTCCGCCTCGCCCAGGTCTTCATGCCACTTGCCGTCCACGCTGTGGGCCTTGAAGCGGCGCAGGTCCGCGCCCTTCGCCAAGAGGCGGTCCGCGGATTCGCCATAGTCCACGGCCAGGAAGAGCCCCGCTTCCAGGGGCGCCACCAGGTCGTGCACCAGACCGGGCAGGGCCTCGCACCAGATGCTGCCGTCCCGGGGCTCCAGGCCGTCGCTCTGGGCGGCGAACCAGGCCCCGGCTTCTAAGGGCTCGGCCGCCTGCCATTCGGGGCCGCCGCCCGTCAGCACCTCGCGCGTCCACTGCGCACCATCCCAGCGCCAGGGCTGCGCAGGCAGCGCGTCAAAAAGCTCATTGCTGAATACGGCGCCAGTGAAAGGTGCCAATGGGTCCGTCTCGGCGGCAAATCGCGCGCGATTTGCCGTTAGAAAAGGCATGAGGGCGGCCTGCGCCGCCTCTTTGGCGGCGGGATTGTCGTCGCGGTGGACGTAAATCAAGGCCTCGGCGAAGGGGCCGGAGACGGCGTTCAGCAGGTCGCGACCCAGCCAGCCGCGGCCGGCGCCGGGCTCCAGGGCGGTGAAGGTGGCGGGGCGGTCCAGCCTCTCCCAGGCGGCCTCCAGGCGGAGGGCCAGGGTCTGGCCCAGCAGGGGCCCCAGGTCCAGGGCCGTGTAGTAGTCCTTGCCCTCGAACCCCCAGGGGCCATCCGCCCTTCGGTAGTAGCCGTGGTCCGGATGGTAGAGGCCCAGCGCCATCACCTCGGCGGCGGGGACGGGGCCCTGGGTCAGGCGGAGCTGCAACAGTTCGTTCAGCGGGTTCACTTCTTCTCCAGAGGCCACTTCTCCAGCAGCACGGGCAGGAGCCACTGGGTGAGCAGCAGGGCCAGGGCCACGCCGCCCAGGCAGGCGAGGCCGAGGCCGCGCAGGCCCCGATAGCCACTGAAGACCATGCCACCGAAGCCGGCCAGCGTGGTGCCAGCGCACACGGCATTCACGCGGGCCACGCGCCGGGAGGCGTCGGCCTCGCCGCGGGCGCGGTGCAGGAGGTTGAAGGCCGTGTCCACGCTCACGCCCAGGGCGATGGGCAGGGCCATGAGGGACAGGAAGGTGAGGGGTTCCCCCCCCCAGCCCAAGGCGCCGAAGGCCCCGGCCTGACTGGCCAGCAGGGGCACCAGGGCGTAGCCCGCGAAGCGCAGGCTGCGGCCGAAGAAGGCGATGACGGCGAAGATGCCCGCCAGGGCCAGCAGGACGGCCTGCTGCACGGCGTCCTTAGCGATGCCCTTCACCACCCGGAAGAGGGGCTGGGTGCCCACGAAGCGACCACCGGCCTCTTCCACCAGGGGCGTGAGCCGGGCCAGGGCCGCGTCATCCAGCCGAATGGGCACGGTCAGCGCGGGCGCCAGGGGTGGCAGCGTTCGCACTTTGTGGAACCCATCCCTCAGGTTCCAGGGATGGTGCTGGGGCGGTTCGGGAACCCGCGGCAGCAGCACCTGCAGGGCCCGCACGGGGAGGGCGGGATCCGAGGCTGCGGCGGCCAGAGCCGCGAGGGGACCTTCGAGGCCCGCGGGATCGAGGCCCGCCCGGGCCGCGGCTTCCAGCACCTGGTGGCGCCAGGTCTCGGAGCCCAGCGCGTGGCGGAGCTCGGGATCGAGGGTCTTCCAATCGGGCACCGGCAGGCCGGCCTCCCGCAGGATGGGGCTCAACTTGTTCCAGCGGGCCGGCAGGCGGTCAGGATCCTCCAGGGGGATCTGGATGGCCAGGGGTTGCAGGCTGGCGCCCAGGCTGCGCGTGAGGCGTTCCTGCAGGGTGAGCGCGGGATTGCCCTGGGCGCGGAAGCGGCGCAGGTCCTCCTCCCAGCGGGTGCGGGGCGCGCCGACCAGGGCCAGCGCCAGCACGGCCAGAGCCAGCCAGGGCGTCCACCGGCGGCGGGGCGCTGAACGGATTTCCGGTCCCGGTGCGAAGGTGCCGGTGCCGTGATCCCGCCAGAGGAGCAGGGGGGGCAGCACCAGGAAGGTGGCCATGAGGCAGGCCAGCAGGCCGAGGCCCGTGGTGAGGCCCAGGTCGCGAATCCCCGGGAAGGGTGCGAAGGCCAGGGCCAGGAAGGCCATGGCCGTGGCCAGCGCGCCGGCGATGACGCCGGGCCCCGTGCCCAGCAACGCCGCCCGCAGGGCCAGGGCTTTGGCCCGGCCGGCCCGGCGCTCGTCGCGGTAGCGGCTGAACAGCAGGATGCCCACGTCATCGCCCACGCCCAGCAGCACCGCGCCGAAGCCCGCCGCCATGAGGTTCACGCGGCCCAGCACCCAGCCCGTGAGCCCCAGGGCCCAGAACATGCCCACCAGCAGCGGCACCATGACGAACCCGTAGCCCGCCAGGGTGCGGAAACCCAGCCAGTAGACGAGGCCGATGAGGACAAAGCTCAGGCCGAGGCTCAACAGCACTTCCACCGTGAGGCGATGGGATTCCCAGGCCGTGATGGCGTGGGCGCCGGTGATCTGCAGCGGAAAGGCGCGCCCCGTGGTGGGCGCCAGCGCCGCCTCCGCTTCGCGCAGGCTCGCAGCCGTGGGCAAGGGACCTCTCGCCCCGCGCCCCAGCCAGGTCATGGCGCGGGTGGTGGCCTTGGCGTCCGTGGCCGGAAAGCCGGCCACCAGGGGCAGCAGCACGAAGCGGCCATCCTTGGTTTCGAAATAGCCCGTGCGGACCCGCAGCGTGAAGGCCCGGCCCAGCTCGGTGGCCTTGGCCATGCCCGTGCCGGTCTGGGGGGCGAGGTCGCGCAGGCCCAGGGGATCCAGCCGGGCCAAGGCCGCGGCCAGGGGTTCCGGCGAGGCCAGGGCCCGGGCCGTGGCTTCCAGGCGCCGCCGCAGCGCCACGGGATCCTTCAAGGGCGCGAGGCGGTCGCCCAGCCAGGCGGGGGCCAGGGTGTATAGCGTCTCCGTGGTGAGCCGGCTCACGGCGGAATCGCCCTCGGCGATGGCGCCCACGGCCAGCAACGCGGGCCAGGGACTGACACCGCCCGGTCCAGGCACCGGCACGGGATCCGACAGGCGGCCCTCGGCCACCAACCCATTCAGGGGCAGGTTGCCCTCCGTGAGCAGCCGATCCACCAGGCCTTCGGCCCAGGCGCGCCGCGCCTCCAGATCCGTCTCGACGCCTTCGGCCACCAGCCAGAGCAGTTCCTGTTGACCCACGCCCGCTTCGAGGTTTGCCCGCACTGCCGGGTGTTCCGCAGGCAGGAGGCTCATGAGATCCAGGGCGCGCTCCACCCGCAGGGTGCCCCAACCCAACAGGAGGGTCAGCGCCGCCATGCCAATCCATAGCCCGCGCGAGCGGGACAGGTGCAGCCGGAGCAGACTGCGCAGCCTGACTTTCATGCCTAGCCCCGCTCCATCCGGTCGATCCAGGGCTTGAGGGCCGGCACCATCTCCACGCGCTCGGCGCCCCGCAGCCGTTCGAGGAGGCTGCTGTCCTCCAGGCGGGCCAGGGGATGGTTCTCGCGACGTTCCATGGCTTCCGGCGGCCCCGCCGCCGTGAGAAGGGTGGGCAGTTCTTCGCTGTAGCGATGGTCCAACAGCTGGGCCAGGGCCTGCGCCACCCGGATGTCCGTGTCCATGCGGTCCCAGTCGTCCAGAACGAGCAGAGGCTGGTCCTGCAATGGCTCGATGAGATCGCGCACGCTCTGGAAGGCCTGGTTCTGGTAGCTGCGCACGTCGTGGTAGACGTCCTTGATGCTCTGGCTGAGGGTGCGCACGGATACGAAGCGGCCGCCCCGCCCCGTGCGTTCGGTCCAGGCCCGCAGGGCCGCGGCGGCCAGGGTGCTGCGTCCGCTCTGGGCGGGTCCGTGGATCCACCACAGCTCCCAGCCATGCCGGAACTTGTGCTTGGCCGCCGTGGCCCACTGGCACAGGCCCTCGGCGCCCGCGGGACGGATGCCGTGCTCGGGCCGTTTCCGCAGGGCCTGGAGCAGCCGGGTCAATTCATCCCGGCCTTCCAGCTCGCCGACCTCGTCCACGGGCCGGGCCAGCAGCTCCTCCAGGTCCCCGACGCGGTTCAGCAGGGTCCGGGCCTGGCTGGCTTGGACGTTGTTCCACCACTTCCAGAAGCGGCTGAACTCCGCTTCGCGGTAGCGCGAGGGCAGGCCCAGGGTCTCCGCATCCGGCGCCAGGTCCGCCGTGCAGCCGCAGACAAGCACCGGCTTCTGGGGATCCGGATCGAAGACCAGGCCCTTGCCCTGGCAACGGGGGCAATCGGGACGGCCCCTTACCATGATGCGCCTCCGGTCATGGCCCATCTCCGCCCCGCAGGAAGCCGCCCAGCACCTCGCGGCGGCGTTCCCGGATGCGTGCGAAGGCCCGCTCCTCCAGCTGCCGCACGCGCTCGCGGGAGATGGGCGGATTGAAGCGCTTGCCGATCTGTTCGAGGGTGAGGGGATCCTCGCCGCCGATGCCGAAGTGCAGCGAGATGATGGTGCGCTCCTTCTCGTTCAGGGAGGCCAGGCTCGCGTCGATCTGCTCCAGGAAGGACTCCTGATCCATGGTGTGCATGGCGGAGGGCTCCACCTCCTGCTCCAGGCTGTCGCCCACGGTGAGGTCCGAATCCCCCAGTCCCTGCTCCGTGGAAATGGTGGAAGTGGTCTGCTGGAGCACCTGCAGCCGCTGCACCTCGTCGGGGCGCAGGCCTGTGGCCTCGGCGATCTCCGACAGCATGGGCGGGCGGCCCAGGGCCTGGCTCAGCTTCTGGGTCACACGGTTGAGCTGCACCAGATGACCCGCCACCTTCTGGGGCAGGCGGATTTTGTTCCCGTGCTCGGCCAGGGCATGGAAGATGGCCTGCCGCACCCACCAGGAAGCGTAGGTCAGGAACTTGTTCAGGCGATCGGGATCGTAGCGCTTGGCGGCCTCGATGAGGCCCAGGTTGCCCTCGCTGATGAGATCCAGCAGGTCGAGGCCCATGCCTTCGAATTTGCGCGCCTCCTTCACCACGAAGCGCAGGTTGCCCTCCACCAGCTTGCGCAGGCCTTCGGGATTGTGCTCGTTCTGCCACAGGCGCCCGTTGATCCGCTCCTCCTCCGCCGTCAGCAGGGGCAGATGGCGGATCGAATCGAAGTACTTGTCGAGCGAGCGCTCTTCGAGATGCCGGAGGGGCACAGTTCACCTAGGAGGAAGGATCAGCATAGCAAGCGATCCCCATGCCTAGCACATCACTCAAAAATGTCAGCGCTTGCGCAGGCCGTGCGAGGTCAATTTCACCAAGCCCGTGGCGGAAGTGGGCCGGGGCACGTCCTTGAGGCCCGCAGCCTCCAGCACCTGGCCGAGGCGTTCCAGGTCCTCCTGCATGCGGTTCAGGCGGTCGCGCAGGCCCAGCACCACCTCCACGCCGGCCAGGTTCACGCCCAGGTCCCGGGTGAGATTGAGGATGAATTCCAGACGCTCCAGATCCTCGTCGCTGTATAGCCGGGTCTTGCCCTCGGTGCGGCTGGGGGCCAACAGGCCTTCCCGCTCATAGAGGCGCAGGGTCTGGGGATGCACGCTGTAGCGCATGGACACCACGCCGATCATGTAGGCGCCCATCCTTGGATCTCTAGAGCTCATGTCGCACTCCGCTGCTTGTGCACGTCCGCGTCATTGAGCTCAGCCAGTTCCCGCAGCAGCTCCTTGCTCCGCTCGTCCTGGATCTTCGGCGTCAGCACCGCGACTTCAGCGATGAGGTCGCCCCGCTGGGTGGCCCGCGGAATGGGCATGCCCTTGCCCTTGAGCCGGAGCTTGGCGCCGGTCTGGGTGCCTGGGGGCACCTTGATGGTCTGCTGGCCTTCGGGCGTCGGCACGTCCACCTTGGCCCCCAGGGCCGCCTCGGAAAAGCTGATGGGCAGGCGCACGTAGAGGTTCGCGCCCTTGCGCTCAAAGCGGGCATCGGGCTCCATGCTGATCTGCAGGAAGAGATCCCCGGGCCCGCCGCCACGCCGCCCAGCCTCGCCCTTGCCCGCCACCCGCAGGCGGGCGCCGTCCTCCACCCCTGCGGGAATGGCGATGGTGACGGTTTCCTCGCGCTCGCGCCGGCCCGTGCCGCCACAGTCGGGGCAGGGCGGGGCCTTCGTGCCGCGGCCCTGGCAATCCGGACAGGTACGGCCGAAGGCGAGAAACCCCGCGCCGCCCCCCAGCTTGCCCTTGCCATGGCAGGTGGGGCAGGTCTCGGGTTTCCTGTTGGACTCCCCGGTGCCGCGGCAGACCAGACAGGGCTCGGAACGATTCACCCGGAGGCTGAGGCGCTTGCCTTCGAAGGCCTCCCGGAAGCCCAGCCGCACGGCGTGGAGGAGGTCCTCGCCGCGCTCAGGACCACTGCGGACGGGACGTCCACCGAACCCCGAGAAGATGTCCTCGAAGGAGAACGATTCGCCCTGCTGCTGGCCGGACTGCATCTGCGGCCCTGGGCCGCTGGGATCACCGAAGGTGTCGTAGTTCTTCTTCTTCTCGGGATCCGACAGCACGTCGTTGGCTTCGGACAGCTTCTTGAACTCCGCCTCCGCCTTGGCGTCCCCCGGGTTCAGATCCGGATGATGCTTGCGCGCCAGTTTCCGGTACGCCTTCTTGATCTCCTCCTCGGAGGCCGATCGCGAAACGCCCAGGATCTTGTAGTAGTCAGGGGTGGCCATGAGCTTAGTGTATGTCACTAAGATTTCGTTCGTGCTGAAAAACGGGGAGCGGAAACGCTCCCCGTTTTTCAGCGTTAACTAACTGACTACTTCAGCATCGATGACGTTGTCATCGGCCTTTTTATCTCCCGGTGCGCCTGGCGCACCTGGAGCCTGGCCGCCATCCTTGGGGGGATCCTGCTTATAGATGCTTTCCGCCAACTTGTGGCTCTTGGCGGTGAGCACTTCCAGGGCCTTCTTGATGCGCTCCTTCTCTAGGCTGGCCAGTGCGGCCTTGGCTTCGACCAGGGCCTCTTCGGCCTCCTTCTTGTCGGCCTCGGGCAGCTTGTCGCCGCTTTCCTTCAGGAGCTTCTCCACCTGGTAGACCATCTGATCGAGGTGGTTCTTCTCCTCCAGCATGCCCTTCCGGTCCTCGTCATCGGCCTTGTGGGCCTCGGCTTCCTTAAGCTTGGCGTCGATCTCGTCCTTGGAGAGGCCCGTGCTGCCCGTCAGCGTGATGCTGGCATCCTTGCCGGTGCCCTTGTCCTTGGCGGTGACGTGCACGATGCCGTTGGCGTCGATGTCGAAGATGACCTCGATCTGGGGCATGCCGCGGGGCGCCGGGGCGATGCCGCCCAGGTGGAAGTGGCCCAGCAGCTTGTTGCCTTCGACCACGGGCCGCTCGCCCTGGAAGACTTCGATGTCCACGCCGGGCTGGTTGTCCACGGCGGTGGTGTAGACCTCACTGCGCTTGGTGGGGATGGTGGTGTTGCGGGCGATGATGACGCTCATCTGGCCGCCGTTGGCGTTGATGCCGAGGCTGAGCGGCGTCACGTCCAGAAGCAGCACGCCCTTCACGTCACCGGCCAGCACGCCGGCCTGCACAGCGGCACCCACGGCCACGACCTCGTCGGGATTGACGCTGTGGTTGGGCTCCTTGCCGAAGATCTGCTTGACCAGCTCCAGCACCTTGGGGATGCGGGTGGAACCGCCGACCATGACGACCTCGTCGATCTCGTGGTGGGACAGCTTGGCGTCCTTCACCGCGTTCTCGCAGGGGCCTTTGATCTTCTGCAGGACGGGCTCGATCATCAGCTCGAACTTGGCGCGGCTGAGGCTCTGGTTCACGTGCTTGGGGCCGCTGGCATCCGCGGTGATGTAGGGCAGGCTGATGTCAGTGCTGGTGGTGCTGGACAGCTCGATCTTGGCCTTTTCCGCAGCCTCCTTGAGGCGCTGCATGGCATCGGCCTGCTTGCGGAGGTCGATGCCCTCGGCCTTCTGGAACTCGTCCGCCAGCCAGTCGATGATGGCCTGGTCGATGTTGTCGCCGCCCAGGTGGGTGTCGCCGTTGGTGGACTTCACTTCGACCACGCCCTCGGAGACTTCGAGGATGGAGATGTCGAAGGTGCCGCCGCCGAAGTCGAAGACGGCGATGGTGCCGTCCTTCTTCTTGTCCAGACCGTAGGCCAGGGCCGCGGCGGTGGGCTCGTTGACGATGCGCTTCACGTCCAGACCCGCGATGGCGCCTGCATCCTTGGTGGCCTGGCGCTGGGCGTCGTTGAAGTAGGCGGGCACGGTGATGACCGCCTCGGTGACCTTCTCGCCCAGGTAGGCTTCGGCGGCCTCCTTCATCTTGGTAATGACCGCCGCGCTGATCTCTTCGGGGCTGAGCTTCTTGCCCAGCACGTCAATGACGCAGCCGCCCTTGTCGGCGCGCTCGACGGTGTAGGGCACGAGCTTCTGCTCGCGATCCGAATCCGCGAAGGGCAGGCCCATGAAGCGCTTGATGGAATAGATGGTGCTCTTGGGCTGGGCCACGGCCTGCCGCTTGGCCGACACGCCCACCAGCCGTTCGGTGGTCTTGGGGTTGAAGCCCACCACGGAGGGTGTGGTGTTCGCCCCTTCGGGGTTCGGAATCACCTTGGGTTGTCCGCCTTCCATAACGGCGACGCAGCTGTTGGTGGTGCCGAGGTCAATACCTATGATCCTGCCCATGTCATTCCTCCAAAGGTCCAGGTCGGAGTTAGCCCACCCTGGATCCTTAAGGATAAGGGGTCTGTGGACTGAGTCAAGACAATCTTCTGTTTTTGACTCATATTTTCTTCATAGTTGTAATCTTTCTCCCTGTGGATAGGCTGGTAACCATGAGCCTTCGACCCTGCCCCACCTGCCGTACGCCCACCTCCTGGGAAGGGAATGCCTTCAAGCCCTTCTGCTCCGAGCGCTGCAAACTTCGCGACCTCGGCGCCTGGTCCAGCGAAAGCTATCGCGTCCCGGAGAAACCCCAGGAAGAGGACGGCGAAGGTTGGAGCGACGAGGCTGAGGGCGGTTAGGTCTGGGTTTCGGCCCGGGCCCGGATTTCAGCAAGGCTGGCGGGGATGGGATGCAGTTCCTGGCTGGGCCCCGAATGCATCACCTGGCCGGGCACGTCGTGGCCCAGCAGGCTGGGCAAGGTGCGGGCCGCGGCCAGCAGTCGCGCCAGGTCCACGCCGGTGGAATGACCCTGCGCCTGCAGCATGTGGACGAGATCCTCGGTGCACACGTTGCCCGTGGCCCCGGGCGCATAGGGACAGCCCCCCAGGCCGCCCAGGGAGGCGTCGAAGCGGTCCACCCCCGCTTCCACGCCAGCCAGGGCATTGGCCAGGCCCATGCCCCGGGTGTTGTGGAGGTGCAGCGTCGCCACGGCCTCGGGAAACCGGCCCCGAAAGGTGCGGCACAGGGCGGCCACCTGGGCGGGGTGGGCCATGCCCGTGGTGTCGCAGAGGGTGATCCCCCCGACGCCGCTGGTCAGGAATCGCTCGGCCAAATCCAGCACCACGGCCGCGGGCACCTCGCCCTCCATGGGGCAGCCGAAGGGATTCCACCCTCGCCCGGCCAATGAGGTGCGTGAACATCAGGGTCTGGGTCATGCCGAAGCCCGCGCGGTAGATGAGCCCGGAGAAAACAATTGCGCTCACCTTCACTTCCCCTGGTGGACCTTCTTCACCATGTAGCGGGGCCGGTCACGCACTTCCTGGTAGATGCGGCCGATGTACTCGCCCAGCAGGCCGAAGGCGATGAACTGGCAGCCCACGAAGAAGAAGAGGATGGCGAAGAGTGTGAACACGCCCTGGGCCGTGCCCTCGGGATGCAGGAAACGATAGGCCACCAGGCCCAGGAAGAGCAGGAAGCCCAAGGCGGCGGTGATCACGCCGAACACGCTGAGCATCTGTAGGGGCAGCAGGCTGAAGCTGGTGAGCAGGTCGAACTGGAGGTTGATGAGCTTCCAGAGCCCGTACTTGCTGGTGCCGGCGGAGCGCTCGGCGTGGGCCACGGGCACTTCGGTGATGCGCTTGGCGAAGCTGTTGGCCAGGGCCGGAATGAAGCTCGAGCGCTCCTTGCAGAGCAGCATGGCGTTCACCACTTCGCGGCTGTAGGCCCGCAGCATGCAGCCGTAGTCGTGCAGCTTCACGCCGGTGGTGCGCCGGGTGATGGCGTTGACGATCTTGCTGGGCATGGTGCGGAAGAAGCTGTCGTTATTCTGGCGGCCCTGGCGCCAGCCACCCACCACGTCGAAGCCCTCTTCGACCTTGGCCACCAGCTTGGGGATTTCCTCCGGGGGATTCTGGAGATCGGCATCCAGGGTCACCACGATCTGGCCCCGCACCTCGGCGAAGGCACCGAAGATGGCGCTGTGCTGGCCGTAGTTCCGGTTGAACTCCACCACCTTGACCCGGGGCTCGGCCCGGGCGATGTCCACCAGCATGGCCAGGCTGCGGTCCCGGCTGCCGTCGTCGGTCAGGATGACCTCCCAGGGTTTCGCGGGGTCCGCGAAGTGCTCCGCCAGCACGCCGGACAGGCGCTTCCACAACTCGGGGATGTTCTCCTCCTCGTTGTAGATGGGGATGACGATGCTGAGGTAGGGGTCCATGGGCACTCCGAAGGGCTCATTCTAGTAGGATCAAAGGCTGCGCTGGAGTTTCCCATGTCCGAACCCAAGATCCTGCTGGTGGAAGACGAACTCAGTCTCGCCGAGGGCATCAAGCTCAACCTCGAGCTGGAGGGCTTCGCCTGTACCTGGATCCCCCGGGGCGATCAGGCCCTGAAGCAGATCCTGGCGGAAACCTACGACCTGGTAATCCTCGACGTGATGCTGCCGGGACTGGATGGCTTCACCATCTGCGAGAAGGTGCGCGAGGCGAAGAACTTCACGCCCATCCTCTTCCTCACGGCCAAGAACACCGATGACGACCGGGTGCATGGCTTCGAGACCGGCGCCGACGACTACCTGGGCAAGCCCTTCCAGGTGCGGGAGCTGCTGCTACGCATCCGGGCCATTCTGCGCCGTGAATCCTGGTACAAGAGCCGCGAGATCAACAGCCGCCAGGCCTTCGGCCCCTACTGGGTGGACTTCGACAACTTCTGCGGCGAGGGCCCCGGCGGGGCCTTCCAGTTGGGCGTGAAGGAATCCATGATCCTCAAGCTCCTCGTGGAAAGGCCCGGCCAGGTGGTGAGCCGCACCGACATCCTGGACAAGGTCTGGGGTGAGGACGCCTACCCCACCAGCCGCACCGTGGACAATTTCATCGTCCGCATCCGCCGGGTCATGGAGGACGATCCGCACCACCCCCGCTGGGTCCACACCATCCGCAGCGTGGGCTACCAGTTCGATCCCGAGGGGAAGCAGCGCAAGGGCGAGGAGTAAGCAGGGAAACGGGGCGCCTCGCGCCCCGTTTCCCTGCGTGAAATAAGGCCTACTTGGCGTCGAACTCGCGACTGCGGCCCAGGTGCTCGATGCGCGCCGATTGCTCGGCGAGGGTCGCGGGCGCTGGGCCCTGCTTCACTTCAGCGAGGGTGCTCCGTTTCTCTTCGCCCTTGCTGAACTTGCTGTCGCCCACGACGGGCTCCAGGGTGGGCAGCAGGGCCAGTTCGACCGCTGGACCTTCGGGGGCCTTGGAGGCGGCGATGTCGCCGGCCTTGGTCAGCAGTCCGCCCGCACCCAGGCGGCGCAGGTCCAGCCAGCCGAAGCCGGGATCGCGCAGCAGGTCGAGGTCGTCCTTCTGCAGCCAGCCCAGCAGATCGGTCACGGCCTTGGTCTGCACGGGGTCGGGCAGGCGGCGGGTCTTCTTCTCGCCGCTGACCTCGACCTCCTGGGGTGTGTTGTCGATCCAGGCCTGGGTGCGCTTCACCCACAGGGCCATGATCGCCTTCTGGCCCGCGAAGCCCTCGGGCGCCGTGAGGGCTTTGGTGCCCTTCACGGCCCTGGCCTTCCTGCCCTTCGCCGGGGCCTCGGTCTCGGCCCAGCTGGGTGCGGTGGCATCCACCTTGGCGTCAAAGAGCAGTCCCTTCAGCTTGAGCAGTCGGGGTTCGAGCCCCTTGGGGCCGGTCTTGGCGGCGGCCCGGGCCGCGGCCTGCAGTTCCTTCCAGGAGCCCGCCAGCAGCAGCTTCTTACCGGTGGCGTCGTAGAGTCCGTGATTCGCGCGCAAGGCCACCAGATAAGCCTCCACTGCGGGCAGCGCACCTTGGGCCTTCTCGGGGATGTCGGCCTTGGCTGCCAGCAGGGCCGCCAGGGATTCCCGCACTTCGATCACCCGGGGATGGCTGACGTAGTAGCCCAGCTCGTGAGCGGCCAGGGTGGCCCGGTACTGGGTGTAGGCCAGCTTGCGCTGACTCGGCCGCAGCAGGTCGAAGGGTGCGGCCTCCGCGGGCTTCGGCGCCTCTGCCACGGGGGTGGCCGGTGGCTCGATTTTCGTTTCCGCAGGCGTTTGCACGGTGTTCTGGGCGGGCGCCGGTGGCGGCTCCGCGGGCGGTGCCTGGGCCAGAAGGCCCGAGGCCAAGGTGATAGCCATGACCCAGCTTCGTTGCATGGGAGACTCCTCGGTGAGGGTGCTTGGGAAGGTCCCAGTATGCCTCAGAGGAAAAGCCTACGCCTCCACCGGAGTCTCTAGGAGTCGTTCGAGACCTTGCTTGAGCTGCTTTAGATCGAAAGGCTTACCCAGGTAGGGAACCTGGTTCGTCTCCAGGAAGGTGCGGGTCTTGGCATCGAAGGAATCCCCCGTGGTGTAGAGGATCCGCCGCGTCATGGCGGGACGCTGCGCCTTCAGCCAGTCATACAGATCCATGCCCGACAGGCCCGGCATCCGGATGTCCGAGACGATCACGTCGAAGGCCCCGGCTTCCAACTTCTGGATGGCCTCGTCGCCACGGGTGCAGGCGGTGACCTCCATGCCCCAGGTGCCCAGGGCATCGACCAGGCATTCCAGGAGGAAGGTTTCGTCATCCACCACCAGAGCCTTGGAGCCCTTCAGGTCATGCGCCAGCCGCTGGGTCACGACGGAGGCCTGGTGGGGCAGCTCCATCAGGAGAGCATTGCCCAGACCGTCCTGACTGCGAATGCTGAGGCGGCCCCCATGCTGGCGGGCGATGATGTCAGCCACCGGCAGGCCCAGGGCCTCGGCGGTCGCGGCATTGGTGGGATCAAACAGGATTCCCTGCTGGCTCTCGGACAGGGCGATGCCCGTATCCTGCACCACCACCTGGATGTTCTCACCGGCGATCCTGGTGCCCACGCGGAGCCGCTTCTCGGGGCTGGGCGCCGCGGACTGGAGGCCAAACAGCAGGAGGTTGGTCAGGGCCTGGAGAAGGAGGCCGTGATCGAGTTCGGTCTCAGGCAGGGAGGCGTCGAGGTTCAGTTCAACGGTCACGCCCATGCGCTGGGCCTTCATTTCCACCAGGGCGGCCGCTTCCTGGACCAGGTGGTTGAGCTGGGTGGGTGAGCGGCGCGGCAGGGGAGGATTCAGGACCGTCAGGAGGGGCTGCAGCAGGCCCTGGATGGAATCCACGGCAGTCACGAGGCGCGCGGCTTGCTCAGCCTGGTCCGGATCCATGGCTGATTCTGAAATGAGGCGCGATTCCAGGAGCACCGGCGTGAGCTGGTTGGAAACCTCATGGAAAAGGGAGGGCACCAGGCGGCCCAGCGCCTCGTGCTTCTGGGAATGGACCAGCCGCTCCTCCAGGGACCGCTGCTCCGACTTATCCCGGACCATGGCGGAAATGGCGATCACCCGGTCGTCGCTGCCGCGGACCGGCGCATAGGTGATGCTGGCGGCAAAGGCGACGCCCCCCTTCCGGAGGCGGGTGGTGGCCACGTCCCGTACGACCTGTCCGCGGGTGACCTGCTGCGCCACCTTTTCCAATTCTCCCTGCAGGTGGTCCGGCGTCAATTGGCCCATGCTGTGGCCCACGATCTCAGGCCGCGAGTACCCGAAAATCCGCTCCGCAGCCATGTTCCAGGTGAGAATCTTGCCCTCAGGCGTGTAGGAAACCACGGCGTCGCCCATGTTCTGGACCAGGCCTTCCAGATAGCGCCGGGTCTTCAGGTTGTCCTGGTTGGCCCGGTCCAGCTGGGTGTAGAGCTGGTTCATCTCTTCGTTCTTCTTCTCCAGGCTGTCCTTGACCTGCTTCAGCTCAGAGTAGAGGCGGGCCGTCTCCATGTTCGACTTGAGGGCGTCCTCCAGCAGATCCGCGGCGTCAGCCACCTTGCCCGGCAGGAGATCGGCCACGCTGACGTTGCTGTGCCGCAGCACCGTGGTCTCCAGGGCCGGCGCGGCGGCCGCCTCCTCGGGGGTCGGGAGCTCGCGCATGCTGCTGCGCACGTTGGTCTCGATGAGATTCAGCATCTCATCGAAATCCTTAATCTTCTTGTCCAGGTGGTACTTCTTGAACGTGTAGCCGACCGTCTCCCGGGTGATGGACAGGAAGGTGTCCAGCACGCCCGTGCCCCGGTTGGCCACGGATTCGAAATAGGGGACGCTGCGGAAGTTCAACCGCCGGTTCATGATGCCCACGGCCATGGCGTCCGGCAGATCCCGCTTGTTGAACTGGAGGACGAAGGGGATCTGTTTGATGTTCAGTCGGTTGGCGTTGAGGTTGTGGTACAGGTTCGACAGCGAGTCGACGTTGTCCTGCATCTTGGCTTCGCTGGAATCCGCCACGAAGACCACGCCGTCCGCCCCGCCCAGCACCACCCGGCGGCTCGCGTCGTACTGCACCTGGCCAGGCACCGTGTAGATCTGCAGGTGGATGGCGTTCCCATAGATGTAGCCCAGGTTGATGGGCAGCAGGTCGAAGAAGAGGGTCCGGTCCTCCTGGGTGTTGACGGAGAACATCTCGCCGCGCTGCTGATCCGAACACATGGCGTGCAGGGATTGCAGGTTGGTGGTCTTGCCAGACAGCCCTGGTCCGTAATAGACCAGCTTGAGCAGGATCTCGTTCGCACGGGTGTTGAACTGAACCATGGGTTCGCCAGGAAAAAATGAATGGGGACTAGACTAACACGGGGGCATGGAAGCACGGTGCCCCCTCCCTCTCAACGGCAAGCCCCGTGTTAGCATGATCTTTTTCACATTCACGAGGTTCCTGGCGCGATGACCGTCCCAGCGCATGTCGCGATCATTATGGACGGCAACGGCCGGTGGGCGGCGCAGCGGGGGTGGCCTCGCATCAAGGGGCACAAGGCCGGGGTCCAATCGGTGGAACGCATCCTGGAGGCCGCTTCCGATGCGGGCATCCAGCACCTGAGTCTTTACGCCTTTTCGACGGAGAACTGGAGTCGTCCTGCCCTGGAGGTGGGAGCGCTCATGGCCCTGTTGCGCATGTACCTGCGGATGTTCGTCCATCGGCTCGCCCGGAAGGGCGTGCGGTTTCACCATCTGGGCGACCTAGAAGGCCTGCCGCCGGGCATCCGGGCGGACATCCGGACCCTGGAGGAGGCCACGGCCCACAATTCGGGCATGACCTTCCATCTGGCGGTGAACTACGGCTCGCGGCTGGAACTGGCCCAGGCGGCCCGGGCTTGTGTGGAGGATGGCCTCCGCCCCGAACAGGTGGACGAGGCCGCCCTGGGCGCCCGGCTCTGGACCGCGGGCGTGCCCGACGTGGACCTGCTCATCCGTACCAGCGGCGAACACCGCATCTCCAATTTCCTGCTCTGGCAGTCCGCCTATGCCGAACTCTACATGACCGACCTTTTGTGGCCCGATTTCGGGCCGGACGCCCTGAAGGCCGCCCTTGAGGACTACACCCAGCGCGAACGCCGCTTCGGGGGACTCTGATGGATCGCACCACACTCAAGGTCGACACCCGGAACATGACCGTGCGCATCACCACGGCCCTCGTCTTCGGCGTCTTCTTCTTCAGCCTCCTCTGGTTCGGGGACCGGCCCTGGGCCCCGTGGACCTACCTGGTCGTCATGGCCGGTGCCATGGTCATGGGCATGCACGAGATGACCCTCATCGGCCGGGCCCGGGGCTTCAACCCCTCGCTGGCGGCCGGCGTCCTGGTGTCCTGGGGCTTCTTGGCCCATTTCTTCCTCGAAACCGGCGGTCTGGATCCCCTCCCCCTGTGGCTGGTCTTCGCCGGTGGTGCCCTGGTCATCCATTTCGGGGCCCTCTTCTTCGATTCCAAGCTCGAGGAGGCTCTGCCCAGCCAGGCCATCACCTGGCTCGGGGCCATCTACCTGGGCCTGGGCCTGGGTCTCCAGCAGAAGCTCTTCATGCTCCAGGGCACCCTGCCCAAGACGGGCAGCCGGCTGATCCTGTCCCTATTCATCATCACGTGGTTCGGCGACACCGCCGCCTACTTCGTGGGCAGCTACTTCGGCCGCCACAAGCTGGCCCCCAAGGTGAGCCCCAAGAAGACCTGGGAGGGCGCCCTCGGCAACCTGGGCGGCAACCTGCTGGGCGCCTTCCTCATGAAGGCCACCGTCAGTCCCGAATGGAGCGTGGTGGACGTGGTGGCCCTGGCCCTGCTGCTGGGCGTGGCCGGCCAACTGGGCGACCTGGTGGAAAGCACCTGGAAACGCAGCGCGGGCGTGAAGGATTCCAATGTGGGCGGCGTCTCCATCCCCGGCCACGGCGGCATGCTGGACCGGGTGGACAGCCTCGTCTTTGCCGCGCCGGTGCTCTTCGCCTACCTGCACTTCGTCCATGGGTTCAATTAATTGCGGCACCTGGCGATCCTTGGCTCCACCGGGAGCATTGGCACCGCCACGCTGGCTGTGGTGCGGGCCCATCCAGAACGGCTGACGGTGGTGACCCTGGCGGCGGGGCGGAATCGGGAGTTGCTGCAGGCGCAGATTGAAGCCTTCCGGCCCCGTTGCGTATCCGTAGGCACCAAGGAAGATGCGGACTGGTTGCGCTCGAACCTCTCCTACCGGCCCGAACTGCACTGGGGTGAGACGGGCCTGCTGACCTGCGCCCTGCATCCGGACGTGGACACGGTGGTGGCCGCCATCGTGGGCAGCGCGGGCCTGGCCAGCACCGAGGCGGCCCTGCGCGCAGGCCGGCGGGTCTGCGTGGCCAACAAGGAATCCCTGGTAGTGGGCGGGGCCCTCATGCACGAGGCCGCCCTGGCCGGCGGGGGCGAGCTGCTGCCCGTGGATAGCGAGCACGCGGCCCTGCACCAGCTGCTGGCGGACCGCACTCCCGCTTCCATCCGGGAAGTCCGCATCACCGCCAGCGGCGGCCCCTTCCGGGACTGGCCCCTGGCGCGCATCCAGGCCGCCACCATTGAGCAGGCCCTCAACCACCCCACCTGGAAAATGGGCCCCAAGATCACCATCGACAGCGCCACCCTCATGAATAAGGGGCTGGAGGTCATCGAGGCCTCGGTGCTCTTCGGGCTGTCCGCGGATCAGGTGGCCGTCACCGTGCACCCGCAAAGCCAAGTCCACGCCATGGTGGGCTTCCATGACGGCAGCTACCAGCTGCAGGTCTGCGCCAATGACATGAAGCTGCCCATCCAGTACTGCCTGCTCTATCCCGACAAGCTGCCAGGCCCTGTGGCGCCCTACGCCTGGACCGAGGCCCGCCACTGGACCTTCGAGGCGCCCGACCTGGGACGCTTCCCTTGCCTAGGCCTGGCCTTCGAGGCGCTCCGGGCCGGGGGAACGGCGCCCGCCCTGCTGAATGCCGCCAACGAAGTCGCCGTGGCCGCTTTTCTCCAGGGCCACCTGGGCTTCTGGGACATCCAGGCGTGCAACCGGGACACCCTCGATCGGATTCCGGTGGTGCCCTTGGGGTCGCTGCCGCAAGTGCTGGATGCGGACCGGGCCGCAAGGCGTCATGCTGAAGGATGGGTCCAAGCCCGGACCCGTTCCTCTGGGTGTCCATGAATCGTCTGCGTCTCAACCTGTCCTTCTGTTTTGCCCTGGTGACCCTGTCCATCTTCGCCCTCAAGTTCCCCGGCGTCGGTTTCTGGGGCCCCGTGCTCATGCTTGGCGGCCTGATCTTCCTCCACGAGGGCGGCCACTTCCTGGCGGCCAAGTACATGGGCATGCCGGTGGAGGTCTTCTCCCTGGGCTTCGGCCCGCGCCTCTTCGGTTTCAAGTGGCGGGAGACCGACGTGCGCCTGTCCGCCCTGCCCCTGGGCGGCTACGTGAAGCTGGCGGGCTTCAACCCCGAGGATCCGGGCGCGGATGATCCCTACGGCTTCCTCCAGCAGCCCTTCCACAAGCGCATGCTGTTCTACAGCGGCGGCATCCTGGCGAACCTGGCCACCACCCTGCTCCTCTTCACCTTCGTGGGCGCCGACCAGTCCCGCGTCATCAAGGCCGAGCCGAGGCCCGGCTCCTCCCTGATGGTGGACTACGTGGTCAAGGGCCAGCCCGCCGAAGTCGCTGGACTCCTGGCAGGCGACGAGCTGCGGAGCGTAGGCCCGGTCGTCTTCCCGGCCGGGCGCTGGGAGGAGGCCGTGGCCTACATCCAGGCTCACCCAGCCCAGCCCCTGCCCGTGCAGATCGTCCGGGACGGCAAGGCCCTGGAGTTCACGGTCACCCCCAAGGTGGAGGGCGGGGCGGGCCGCATCGGCCTTTCGGCCGGCTCCATCATCTACGACCTCCAGCGGCGCCCCCTGCGGGCAGGAGATGTCTTCCAAGGCGGACGTTTCGCCGTGACCACCGCCTGGAACATGAGCGGCCAGGTCTTCGGCTTCCTCGGGCGCCTGGTGACCTTCCAGGCCAAGAGCGCCGAAGTGGCCGGCCCCATCGGCATCATCCGCCAGGGCAGTCGCGCCGCCAAGACCGGTTGGGACGTGTTCCTCATCATGTGCGGCGCCATCAGCCTGCAGTTGGCCCTGCTCAACGCCCTGCCCATCCCCGCCCTGGACGGCGGCCACATGGCCCTGCTCGCCTACGAGAAGCTGCGGCGCAAAGACCTCACCATCGAACTGAAGGAGAAGATCCTCACCGGCGGCTTCCTGCTGCTGGCCTCCCTCATGGCCGTGGTCATCGCCCTGGACCTGCTGAAGCTCAGGAAGTAGGGCTGCGGGGGAAGTAGATCCGGAAGCAGGTGCCCCGGCCGGGCTCGCTGTCCACCTGGATGGCGCCCTGGTTCTCCTTCACCGCGCCATGGACCATGGCGAGGCCCAGGCCCGTGCCTTTGGGTTTGGTGGTGAAAAAGGGGTCGAAGATCCGCGCCACCAGGTCCGCGCTCATGCCGCAACCGCTGTCGGTGACGCTGAGGCAGACGTGGTCGCCGGGCAGGGCATCGACCAGGGTCGCGCAATCCGCCACGGTCAGCGTCCAGTTCGCCGTGGCCAGTTCGATGTGCCCCGCTCCCCCGATGGCATCCCGGGCATTCACCACGAGGTTGGTCAGCACCTGGTCCAGCTGGGTGGGATCCACCAGCACGTTCCAGGGCGCCGGACACGGATCCCATTCGAGCCGGATCTCCGGCCCCACGAGACGCTCCAGCACCCCCAGGATGGCCGACACGGCCTCGTTCAGATCCAGCACGCAGGGTTCGTTCGGCTGCTGGCGGGCGAAGGCCAGGATCTGCCCCGTGAGCTCCGCGGAATGGTGGGCCGCCCGCACGATCTCCTCGATGCGCCGGCCCTGCGGATGGTCCGGGGGCAACTGGTCGAGCACCAACTCCGCATTCGCGAGGATCACGGTGAGCATGTTGTTGTAGTCGTGGGCCACGCTTCCGGCGAACCGGCCCATCAGTTCCAGCTTCTGGCCCTGGTTAAGCTGGGCCTGGAGCCGTTCCTGCTCCTGGAGCAGCCGACGGTGTTCGGTGACGTCCCGGCCGATGCCCAGCACCCCCACCAGGGTGCCGTCCGCCTCGTAGATCGGCGTTTTGAGGACCTCCAGCAGCACGGCCTGGCCCGTCTCGACCAGGGTGATCCATTCCTCGTTCGCCCGGGTTGTCCCGGCGGCGATGGCCTCCAGGTCCTTCAGCCGGAAGAAGTCCGCCTCGTGGTGGGGGACGAAGTCGTAGTCCGTCTTGCCGATGATGTCAGCCTCCGGGGCCCCGAAGAACCGCTCAAAGGCCCGGTTGCAATCGAGGTAGACGCCCTCGGGATTCTTCAGCCAGACCAGATCCGGCATGGCGTGGATGAGGGCCTGCAGCTTGGCCTCCCGGTTGGCCAGACCCCCCACCAGCCGCTTCACCAGGATGAAGAGCAGGCTCGCGGTCACGGCCACGAACACCCAGCCCTTGGCGATGCTCACCAGGGTCATGATGGCCGGATCGCTGACCAGGGCCGCCACGGTCCGGTCGGACAGCAGGATCCAGAGCCCGGAGAATCCCGCATAGAAGAAGACCACGCGCAACGCACCAGCGGTGCCGGTGGCGGCGGCCTTGGGATGAAGCTGGCTCGGGTGAGGCATGGCGTGCCTGCTCATACATCGATCCTAGCCCATGGGCCCCGGCTCAGCAGACAAGCATCTCCGCCATGGTTGTCCAGATCCTGAGGCTCAATTCCAGCCCTGGTCCCCTGGAACGCCCGATCAGCCACCGGCACCCAAGGGAGCATCCCCCGGAGCTGCCATGCGTCCCGCCCTCTCCCTCGTCCTCCTCGCCACCCTGGCCCTACCCGCCGCCGAAAGGAAGGTCCCCGTGTCCCTCCATGAGATCACCCTCAACACCCTCGAAGGCCAACCCCAGTCCTTGTCCGCCTACAAGGGCAAGGTCGTGCTGGCCGTGAACGTGGCCAGCGAATGCGGGTTCACACCCCAGTACGCGGGCCTCCAGAAGCTCTACACCGAGCAGAAAGACCGCGGCCTGGTGGTGCTGGGCTTCCCCTGCAACCAGTTCGGCGGCCAGGAGCCCGGCACCGCCGCCCAGATCGAGACCTTCTGCCAGAAGAACTACGGCGTGACCTTCCCCCTCTTCGAGAAGCTGGACGTGAAGGGTCCCGGCCAGGCTCCGCTCTACCAGTTCCTCACTGCGAAGTTCGGCGAGCCCGCCTGGAACTTCCACAAATACCTGATCGGCAAGGACGGGCAGGTCATCAAGGCCTTCGGCAGCAAGGTGGCCCCGGACAGCGCCGAGCTCAAGGCCGCCATCGAGGCCGCCCTCAAGTAGCTACTCGGTCGAGACGATGGCCGCGGGCGGCGCCTGCTGCATCTCGATGTAGAGGGCCTTCACGCCGTTGATGAGGAACTGCATGGCCACGGCGGCCAGGATGAGGCCCATGAGCTTGTTCACCACCTTGGTGCCGATGGCGCCGATGCGGGCGAGCACGGCCGGGGCCTTGCGCAGAAAGAGGTAGGTGGCCCACGTGTTGGCGAGGATGGCCAGCAGCACGACTCCGTATTCCCACCAGCTGACGCCCGCGATCATGCCCATCACCGTGGACAGGGTGCCGGGCCCTGCGAGCAGGGGAATGCCGAAGGGGACGATGGCGAAGTCGTCGGGGTGCTTCAGGCTGGCCTCTGCCTTCTCGTCGTCCGTGGTCCGCTCCCGGGGATCCTCGCCGTAGAGCATGCCGATGGCGCGGTAGAGCACCAGCACGCCCCCCACGAAGCGCATGGCCAGGGCCGTGAAGCCGAAGAAGCTGAAGATGAACTGGCCCACCAGGGCGAAGACCAGCATGGCCGCACCCGCCGTGAGGGCCGCCTTCTTCGCGCTGCGGCGCAGGGCTTTGCGGTCCATGCCCACGGTGGCGCTGGCGAAGATGGCCGCCGCGCTGATGGGGTTGAGCACCGAGAACAGCGAAGTGGTGACACCAAGGGCAAAGGACCAGGTAGGCAGGGGGCCAAGGTGGGGCATGGGGAGAGTCTAGTCTGGAGTCTGGAGTAACGGATCGAGGTACCTCCGGACTCCAAACGTCTTTACCCATTACCCTGAATCCATGCGCGATCAAGCAGCCCTCCGCGACCAGCACAAGCGCCGCCTGGCCTGGATGCCCTGGCTCTATTTCGCGCTGAAGCCGCGGCACCGCGCCTGGGCCGAGGCCTGGCAGGCGGAGGTGCAGGCGCTGCTCCTGGCCCAGGAGACCGTGCAGCTTGGATTGGGCTGCTTCATCGCGCCGGAGGCGGCCATCTTCGGCGAGCCCGGCCGTGCCGTGGTGCTCGGCGACCGCTGCGCCATCGCCGCCCAGGCCTTCCTGCACGGGCCCATCACCCTGGGGAACGATATCAGCATCAACGCCGGGGCGCGGCTGGACGGCGGCCGCAAGGGCCTGGTGATCGGTGACGGGACCCGCATCGCCAGCGGCGCCGCCCTCTACGCCTTCGACCACGGACTGAAGGCCGACCGCGACATCAAGGATCAGCCCGTGCGTTCCCGGGGCATCCGCGTGGGCCAGGACGTATGGATCGGCGCCCACGCGGGCGTCACGGACGGCGTCACCCTCGGCGACCATGCCGTGGTGGCCATGGGCGCGGTGGTGACCAGGGACGTTCCCGAGTGGGCCATCGTCGCCGGCGTCCCCGCCGTGGTGGTAGGGGACCGCCGGGAGCGCTGAACCCACGTCCGGGAATTCTGCCGCCTCATCGTGTCTTCAGGAAGCGGAGGGGAAATCGGCAGAATGAATCGGGACCTCCTTGGCCGGGCGCTCCTTGATGATCTGTCCGTAGCTCTTCAGTTTCCGGTACAGGGTCGCCGGCCCGATCCGCAACTGCTCGGCGGTTCGCGTCTGGTTGCCTCCGTGGAAGGCCAGGGCCGCAAGAATGTATTCCCTTTCGATGACAGGAAGCGGGAGCACGGATTCGAGTCTGGGGAAGACCTGGCTTCCCTGGGTCGCACTGCGGCCGGCGCCCTCGAGAATCTCCTCTGGCAGATCCTCGGCTTCCACCCGGCAATGGGCCGCAATGGCGACCGCCCGTTCCATCGCGTTCTCCAGTTCCCGGACATTGCCTGGCCACTTGTAACGCAGGAGCTTGTTGACGGCCAGGGGGGCGAGGCCGGAGACCTTCCGGTTCATGCGCCGCGCACTGTTGGCAAGTAGGAAGTGGGCGAGAGGCAGGAGGTCAGCCTTCCTCTCGCGCAGGGAAGGCACCGGCAGTTCTACTACCTTCAAGCGATAGAAGAGGTCTTCACGGAAGTTGCCTTTCTCAACCTCGCCGGCCAGGTTGCGATTGGTGGCGGCCAGAATGCGGACATCAATTGGGCGTGTCCTGGTCTCCCCGACCCGCCGGATCTCCCGTTCCTGGATTGCCCGTAGGAGCTTCACCTGCATGGCCAGGGAGACTTCCCCGATTTCATCCAGCAGAAGCGTGCCGTGGTTGGCGGCCTCAAAGAGCCCTGGTCTTTCCTGCATGGCACCCGTGAAGGCGCCTCTCGCATGGCCGAACAGCTCGCTTTCAAAGAGGGCTTCAGTGATGGCGCCGCAATTCACCGCCACAAAGGGTCCGGCGGCCCGAGCCGATTTCTCGTGGATGAACCGGGCCACCTGCTCTTTGCCCGCACCGCTCTCCCCGGTGATGAGGACCGTTGCATCCACCTTGGCCACGCGCCGGGCCAGGTCCAGGAGGCTACTCATGATGGGGCTCTTGGCGACCAGGCCCAGCGACACCTGGACCGGGTCTGCCACCGGCTTGGCCTCGCTGGCCTCTGTCTCATCCTGCAACGGCTCATCCAGCTTCGCTGATTCTGAAAGCTGCCTGACAATGAGGCCCGCCCTGGGGTATTTCGGGTGGACCGGCGCCCCAGACTCCCGCCCCTGGACAGACTGGTTCCGCGCAGATTGCGCCGAAGCAGCGGGGTTCGTGCCCGTGCTCAACATGACAATGCTTCGAAGGTGGCTATTCATGTGATTTCTCCTGTAGGGCCGAACCTATCGCCATGGAATCACTCAGTCGGGAGTACCTCCGCGCCACCACCCCAAAAGGGCGCTGACGGGTCCAGGCCTTTTGATCTAGAAGAGGCTTGGCTGTTGGTTCTAGCCGCATGAATGAATCCCTCCCTGGAGTCGTTCCAGTGGAAGATCCAGGTTCAAGAGCTGTGCCAGCAGCCCGAAACAGTGAGGCTTCGTTGATATTTATAGAGGTGCGATTCAATCGGTCTACGGGGTGAGCAGGGCCCTCTGCGCGGCATTTGACGAATCCGTCAAATGCCGTTGAAATGACCCTCGCCGACGCGACCCACGTTCCGGTCTCAGATCCATTCGAAGCGTTCGATGCCTTCCTTC
>JBBQHW010000007.1:0-69244 GCA_038324335.1 Holophagales bacterium | reverse complement strand
CGCCGTGCTGACGGCGCTGCGCAAGCGGGACTTCGAGGCCACGCATCACTGCAGCGCCTGGCGCGAGGGTGTACCTGTTTTGGCCTTCGGTGCCGACGACGACGGCGAGCCCTCGGGCACCGCCGGAAAGCCCATGCTGGCGGTGCTGGAAGGTGCCGAAGCCACGGATCTCATCGCCGTCTGCATCCGGTGGTACGGTGGGACGAACCTCGGCACCGGCGGCCTGGTCCGCGCCTACACCCAGGGCGTGCAGGGTGCCCTGGCGGAGGCTGATGCCGCCGGCGCCTGGGAGGAAGTGCGCAGCCTGCGCCGGGGCGCGATCCGCGTGCCCCTGGCCCAGGCCCACCTGCCCTTCGCCTTGCTGGGGGCTTTCCCGGCGGTCGCCGTCACCGAACAGAGCTTCCATGGTGAGGAGGCCGCACTGCACTTCGACTGCCCGCCAGAGCTGGCCCCGGCCCTGGCCCACGCCTGGCAGGAGCGCAGCCGGGGCGGCGTCATTCACTGGGAATGACGGCTCACCGGTCCCCGGCCGCCATTCACCGATCCCCGCCTGAAATGCCAGCCGCTTGCCCGTAGCTTGGTGAGACGGGAGGAGGAAGCCATGATTCACGCGGGATTGTTCATCGACGGCCCCTGGTGGTGGCTGGCGGTATGGCTGCCCAGCCTGGCCTTCCTCCTCCCCGTCGGCTCCAGCAGAAAGGGACACCGCCCATGAATGTCCAGGAACGCCCACCCCTCTTTTCCACGAAGCTGGTCTTCGGCCTGATCGTCATCGCCTTTGGCCTGATCCTCATGGCCGATCGGCTTCGCTGGTACGACGCCTGGCACCTGTTGAACTGGTGGCCTCTGGCAGTGGCGGCCATTGGCCTCGCCCGGCTGGTGCAGGATGGACTCCTCAGCCTGCGCGGCCACATCTGGCTGGGCTTCGCGGTGGCTGGCTTCCTCCAGCAGTTCGGCCCCTGGGGTCTGTTGAACCGGTGGTGGCCCGTCTTCCTGGTGTGGGGTGGCATCATCTTCACCCTGCGGGCGATATTTCCTCCACCAAGGCGACTGCGCAAAGGCCACGCTGATCCCCCATCGCCAAGCACAAGCCATTCCTGTGATCCTGAAACCGATCCCACCCAGGTGCAGCCATGAACGCCCCCGACGACGCCAAGGCCCCCAGCCCCTTCAGCCCCAAACTGGTGGTGGGCTTGGCCATCATCGTGGCGGGCCTCGTACTCACCCTGGACAACCTCGGCCTCATCGAGGCCCACGCCATCTTCAAGCTCTGGCCCCTGGTGCTGGTCGTCATGGGCATCGCCAAGCTCCGCCAGGAAGGCAATGGTGGCGGCATGGGTGGCTGGTTTCTCGTGCTGGGCGGCTGCTTCCTCCTGCTGTTCACCTTCGCCCGGGGCCACGTGGCCGAGGCACTGGCCCCCATGCTGGTGGTGGCCGTGGGCATCCTCATCGTCACCAAGGCCCTGAAACAGCACCGGGGCATTCCCCCGGAGCTGGCCCGCTCCGAGGACTTCCTCCAGGGCACGGCCATCTTTGGCGGCTTCAAGCGGCGGGTCCTGACCCAGGTCTTCAAGGGGGGCGAATTGACGGCCATCTTCGGCGGCTATGAGGTGGACCTGCGCCAGGCTGCCCTCGATTCCGGCCAGGCCCGCATCGATGTCTTCGTCATGTTCGGGGGCGGCGAAATCCGCGTGCCCGATGGGTGGGAGATCTCCAACCGGGCCACCGCCATGTTCGGGGCCCTGAACGACAGCACCCACCATGGTCCCAGCCCCGCGGAGGGCCGCCCCCGCCTGGTGATCACCGGACTGATCCTCTTTGGTGGCACGGAAGTGAAGAGCTGATGCATCCGCTTCTCGCCAGTCGGGCGCGATTGGGGGCCTACCTCCTGGGTTGGGTTCCCATCGCGCTCCTGCTCACAGGCATCGCCCGGAGCCAGGGCTGGGATTGGCTCGAGGCAGGCGCCCTGGCCCTGCCCCTCTGTCTGCTGGCCGCCTTCCTCTTCCTGTCCGCCTGGTTCCTCTGCCGGGCCCTGCCTCTGGGCCGCAGCGTGGAGGGCCTGGGTGCTCACGGGGCGGCCTGGGGCATGGCCGCCGTCATCATGGGCGGCCTGTGGGCGGGCCTCGCCTGGTTGCTGGCGCGAACGCTGGCCTGGATCCCCGGCCTGGGTGGCCTTCCCCAGCGGGTGGGCACGGCCCTGCCGGTGCTCACGGGCCTGGGCATCCTGTTGTACCTGGCGTCGGTGGCCCTCAGCTACCTGATGCTGGCGCAGGAACGGGCCATCGAGGCGGAGCGGAAGGGCGCCGAATTGCAACTACTGGCCCAGGAATCCGAACTGAAGGCCCTCCGGGCCCAGCTCAATCCCCACTTCCTCTTCAACAGCCTCAATTCCCTGTCGGCCCTCACCGCCGTGGATCCGGCCCGGGCGCGGGAGATGTGCGTGCTGCTGTCGGACTTCCTCCGCCGCAGCCTCGGGCTCGGGGAACGCCGCCTGGTGGCGTTGCGCGAGGAACTTGATCTGGCGCGGGCCTACCTGGCCATCGAGCAGATCCGCTTCGGGGCCCGCCTGCGGCTGGAATGGCGCATCGACCCGGCCACGGAGCCGGCCCTGCTGCCCACCCTGCTGCTGCAACCCCTGGTGGAAAATGCCATCAAGCATGGCATCGCCGCCCTGCCCGAGGGCGGCACCCTGGCCCTGGACGCCGAACTGGCCGATGGCCACGTGATCTTCCGGGTGACCAACCCCATGGACGCCGACGTGCCTACCCCCCAGGGCCTGGGCCTGGGCCTGCGGCAGGTCCGTCAGCGCTTGCTGGGCCGCTTCGGCAACCGCGCCCGGTTCGAGGCGCTCGTCCAGGACGGCGTGCATCGCGTGACCCTTGTCTTCCCCCTGGAGACCGAACCATGAAAGCTCTGATCATCGATGACGAGGATCTCGCCCGCGCCGTGGTGCGCGAGCACTTGGCCGCCCACCCGGACGTGGAGGTGGCCGCCGAATGCGCCAACGGCTTCGAAGCCCTCAAGGCCGCCGCCGAGCACAAGCCCGACCTGATCTTCCTGGACATCCAGATGCCCAAGTTGGACGGCTTCGAGGTGCTGGAACTGCTCGAGGCCGATGCCAAGCGCCCCGCCGTGGTGTTCGTCACCGCCTACGATCAGCACGCCCTGCGGGCCTTCGAGGCCCATGCCGTGGACTATCTGCTGAAGCCCTTCTCGAAGGAGCGCTTCGATGCCGCCTTGGCCAAGGCCCGGGCCCTCCACTCCGCCCAGGCCAACCAACCGCCCCAGGGCAACCTCCCGCCGCAGGCGCTGGAACTGGCCGCCACCGCCCGCCAGGGCCGGCCCCTGGAGCGCATCGTGGTGAAGGATGGCCCCAAGGTCACGGTGGTCCACCTGGACCGCCTCGACTGGATCCAGGCCCAGGATGACTACGTACTGCTGCGCACCGAAGGCAGGAGCCTGCTCAAGCAGCAGACCCTGGCGAACCTGGAAACCCAGCTCGATTCGAGCCGTTTCATCCGCATCCACCGCAGTTACATTCTGAACCTCGACCGCCTTGTACGGGTCGAACAGGATTCCAAGGAACACCGCGAGGCCATCCTTCGCGATGGCACCCGCCTGCCTGTGAGTCGGGCGGGCTACCAGCGGCTGCGGGAATTGTGGGAAGGCGCCTGATCAGGTTCGGAAGGTCAAATCGGCGCGTGCAGCCTGCAGGGATGGAAATCGCAATGACCACAGCGGCCAGTGCAAGGCAGGCCATTGTCATGCGTGTCATGCGACTCGACTTCCGCCGCCGGTGCGGTCGCCGGGCGCTCGATGGTGGGGACGGCCTTGGCCAGGCGAACCAGGCCCTCAGGTTCCGGACGGGACTTCCGGGCTTCGTGGCCCTTCTGTTCGGCGCCCCTGATCACCACCACCGCCTCCTCAGGCCTCCGGCCGCTTGAAGCTCTTCGCCACCTTTTGCATGAGCAGCGGGTCGCCCTCGATCTTGATCTTGCCGGTCATGAAAGCCTCCTGGGCGTTCAGCGTTCCGGTGCTCATGGCGACGAAGTCATCGGACTTCGATGTCAGGAGGGTATCACAGGGCTTCATGAGCCGCGGGAAGACCATGCAGGCGCCCTTGCGGATGAGGAGGGTATAGCCCAATTCGTCAATCTGGTAGCCCACCACGGCTTCCAGTTCACCAGCCTTTTCAGCATTGAAGCGCTCGGGCATGGATTCCAGCAGACCCTGGGCGGGATTCACGTCCGCGTCGAAGTGGGCGGTGTAGGCTGCCACCTGGCTCAGGTCGCCCTTCACGGTGATGGCGCCGCCCAGCAGGGCCGCCACCAGGTTCAGCCGACCGGCGTTGAGGGCCGCGAAGTCCGCGTCGGAAATGCCCAGAGCCGCGCCCCCCTCGCCCTCGCCGGGTCGCACCGCCAGCCCATCAGGACTGAACTCCAGCCGGTAGGGCACGCCGTCCACCTTCACTTCCAATGTGCCCTTCGCGCCGCCCTTGTAGCGCTTGCGCAGGGTGGCGAGGGCCTTGCCTCCAGGCGTATCGGGGAAACTGATCTCGGGCTCGGCGGACCAGGTCTTCCAGGCCCTGCGGAGCAGCGCCATGTCGCCCGAGAAGCGGAGCTGCCCTCCCAGCAGGGCCGGACCAGGTTCCGCGAGGCCGCAGACCAGGGCCCGCACCGCAGCCTCGTCCCCGGCCACTTCCGCGCCCTCGCCCCAGCTTTCGCTCCCTACAGACACCTTGATCCCCGCACCGGCCAGCGCCAACCGGGCTTGAACGAGTTCCTTCAAGGGCTTGAGCGGACCACCCGCCTTCTGGGGCTTCTTGAAGAATTTCGGGAATTTCTGGAGCAGGCCCAGATCCCCGGTGCCCTTGAGCTTGCCGGTCATGAAGGCCTGCATGGGATCGAGCTTGCCCTCATTCAGCGCGATCCAGTCCTCGCCGCCGATCACCACCACCGAGGTAGCATCCGGCTTGGCTTCGCGCTTCAAGGAGAAGACACCATTTTCGATGAGGCAGGTGTAGTCGCCGCCGCCCTCGCCCGTCACCTGGTAATAAACGGAAACCGTCAGACCCTGCGCCTTCTCCGGCAGGAAAAGCTCAGGCATGAGCGCAAAAATGCCGTCCACAGTCAAAGCCATTGGGTCCCCTCGAATGTTGGATCGAGCATGGCCGGGCAGCCAGACTTCATGCAACGGTTACCGGAGGTCAAGCCGGCGGCCGTTTCCGGCCGCCGGTAGGCACGGCTTGCTACCTGGCATTCTGGGCGATCACTTTCACGTCCTTGCGGGTGGTGCTGATCTCCAGCGCGGCCGACCCGCTGGGCAGGGCATCTTCCGTCCACTGCACCAGGTACCTCGAACCGAAGACCTGGATGGCCTGCCCGAAATGAAGCTCGATGCCCGTGCTTAGGGCGAAGACGAAGCCTCCCGTGTCGGGGGCGAAGGTCCCGATGTGGCCGGTGACGTTCTGGCCCGAGCCCGCCACGGAGTAGAGGGTCACGCCGTCGGCCACAGCCTTGGCTTTCAACCCGGCCTGGAGGAGGGTCATGTCCCGGTGCGCGAAGGCGGCAGACTCCGCGGGGCCGCCGTTGTCATCCGGCGAGCGCTTGAACTTCTTGGCCATGGCCCGGTTGATCTCCGGGTGGGCCATGTCGTCGGCCTCGCAGCGGGAGAAGACGACCACGTGTTTCTGGCCCGGGACCGGCGCCACCAGGTCGAGGATGGAGCCCAGGGCATTGGATTCCTTGGTGATGGTGCCGATCACGCCACGCACGAACATGGGATTGTCGAAATTGAGGCGATCGAGGACCTTGACCCCTTTCAGATCATTGGTGCCCTTGGCCCAGCCGGGCGCGCCGGCCTTGAAGCGTCCGAGCAGGGCGTTGAGGGCGTCCTGCCCTGGCGCGCCATCCGAGGCATCCGAGAAGGTGGCCTGGAAGCCCATCCCCTGCAGGGTCTCCTTGGGGCTGCCCACCAGGCTTTCGGGAACCAACTCAGGAATCTTCCCCATGGCCTCGGCCCACAGGCCGCGCCGGGCGGAAAACCCGGGCATCAGCGACTCCAGGGAATCCTTGCCCCGGGCCACGATGAGCACCCGGTCGCCTTCGGGCACCTTGGTGAGGAAATCCGCCGCGGCCAGGAACGCCGCCGCCCGGTAGTTCATGTCCCGGATGGGCTCAAAGACCAGAACCCAGGACTGGGGCGCGTCGGCGGTCTGCGCCGGGGTCTTCACCTGGGTCAGGGTCCTTGCCTTGCCGGCAACCTTCACCCGGAACTCCTCTGCCTTCAGGTCCCCCACGACGCTGCCTCGGGCATCCAGCACCAGCACCCAGGCCTGGTTGCTCGGCTGGGCGGGCGGACCGGCCACCAGCCCCATGCCGATCAGCATTCCAATGCACCAGCGGTGAATCATGGCGGCTCCTTGTTTGTGGACGATTGGATCTCTATTTCATCACGCCCAGAGCCGGGTTCACAGTCGCAAGTGGGCTCTCCGGCCCCCTAAAGTTCCGCCAAGATTCCCTTCGTCGGCCTGGCTGTAGTGACCACAATCGTTCCATGCGGATCGCTGCCATCGACGTCGGATCAAACTCCATCCACATGGTGGTGGTGGAGGCGGAACCCACCGGTGGCCAGCTGGTGCTGGCCCGGGAGAAGGCCATGGTCCGGCTGGCCCGGGGCGAGGCGAAATCCGGCGAAATCGGCCCCGAGGCCTTCCACGCCGGGCTGGAAGCCCTGGCCGGAATGGCGAAGACCATCCGGGATTTCGGGTGCGACACGCTCATGGCCTGCGGCACAGCGGCCCTGCGCGACGCGAACAATGCCCAGGCCTTCGTCATGGAGGCCGAGCAGCTGGGCATCCCCATCCAGGTGATCTCGGGAGAGGAGGAGGCCCGGCTCATCTACCAGGCCGTGTCCCACGCCATTCCCTTTCCTCCCGAGCCCGTGACCCTGATGGACATTGGCGGGGGCAGCACGGAGCTGACCTGGGTGCAGGGTGGGCGCGTGGCCGCCAGCATCTCCCTGCCCTGGGGCCTGCAGCGGCTGGCGGACGCCGCCCAGACCGCTAACCCGCCCACGGCTCACGACCTCAAGCGGCTGCGGAAGATGATCCGGCGCATCCTCAAGAAGGCCCGGAAGGACCTGCCCTCAGAGCTGCCGGAGCCCAAACTGATCCTGGGCACCTCCGGCACCCTGGAAGATCTGGCCAAGGGGGCGGCGGCGGGCCATGCCTTCACGGTCGAGCAGCTACGCGAGTTCACCCTGCGGCTCTGGCGCGCGGACGCGCAGGAGCGGGTGGACCGCCTGGGCGTGGATCCCAAGCGGACCGAGGTGCTCCATGTGGGCGCCATCTGGGCCCTGTCGCTCATGGAATGGCTGGGCACGCCCCCCCTGCGGCACCTGCCCGTGGGCTTGCGCGAGGGCATGATCTGGGAGGCCCTCAAGCATGGTGGCGCCGCCATCCCGCCCCTGGCGGACCGCCGGCGGGCCTCCATCGAACAGCTGGCGGCCCGGCTGGATCCCGATCCCGGCCACAGCCGCCAGGTGGCGAAGCTGGCCGATGAGCTCTTCGTCTCCCTCCAGCCCCACTTCGAGTTGGGCGACACGGAGCGCCAGTGGCTGGCCTACGCGGCGCGGCTGCACGACATCGGCTTCTCCATTTCCGGGAAGAGCCACCACAAGCACGGGGAATACCTGATCCGGAATGCAGACCTGCCCGGCTTCTGGCCCGAGGAGGTGGACCTGCTGGCCCAGGTGGTGCGTTTCCACCGGGGCAAGCCACCCCATCACGCGAAACACGAGGCCTTTCGCGCCCTGGCCCCCTGGCACCGGCAGGTGGTCCGCAAGCTCGCCGCGATCCTGCGCGGGGCCGATGCCCTGGATCGGCGGCGGCGCCAGGCGGTGCGGCATCTGGCTTTGGACATGGACGATCAGCGGCTGCGGGTGATCCTGGATGCCTCCGGAGATGTGGACCCGGAGATGGAAGCCTTCCTCGACAAGGGTGCCCTCCTGGGAACCCTGCTGGACCGCCGGATCGAAGTGACCGTACTCTAGTAGCCCATGACTCTGGACGAACTCATCAACGACTGGAACGGCCTTCCCCCGAAGGACGCCCGGATTCCCCTGCTGAATGACGAGACCCTGCGGGACGGACTGCAGAGCCCCTCGGTCCGGGATCCCGACATCTCCGCCAAGCGCGACCTCACCCACCGGCTGGCCCGCCTGGGCGTGGATGCCGTCAATCTGGGCATGCCCGGCGCGGGCCCCAAGGCCCTGGCCGCCGTGCGGGCCCTGGTGGTCGAGATCCGCGACCATCGCCTGCCCATCACCCCCAACGTGGCCGTGCGCACCCTCGAAGCGGATCTCATTCAGGTGGCCGAGATCCAGCAGCGCGCAGGCATGCCCCTGGAGGCGGGGGCCTTCCTGGGCTCCAGCCCCATCCGCATGGACGTGGAGGGCTGGGACCTGGCCTTCCTCGTGGCCACGGCCCGCAAGGCCATCGCCTTCTGCCACCGCCACGAGGTCCCGGTGATGATGGTGACCGAGGACACCACCCGCGCCCGGCCCGAAGTGCTAAAGGCCATCTATGGGGCGGCCCTGGACGAGGGGGCCCAATCCATCTGCCTGTCGGATACCTGCGGCCATGCGACCCCCGATGGCGTGCGGCGACTGGTGCGGTTCATAAAGGAAGAAGTGGTGCAGGACCGCTCCGTGCGCATTGACTGGCATGGCCACAATGACCGGGGCCTGGGCGTGGCCAATGCCATCGCCGCCTTTGAGGCCGGCGCCGACCGCCTGCATGGCAGCATTCTGGGCATCGGCGAGCGCTGCGGCAACGTGGCCCTGGACCAGCTCATGATCAACCTGCATCTCATGGGCTTTCCAAAAGGCGATCTCTCGGATCTGCCCGCCCTGGCCGAGCGGGTGGCCGAGTTGTGCGACGTGGAGATCCCCGCCAACTATCCCGTCCTGGGCCGGGATGCCTTCCGCACCGGCACCGGCGTCCATGCCGCCGCCATCGTGAAGGCCCTCCATCGCGGGGACGTGGAACTGGCCGACGCCGTCTACTCCGGGGTCCCCGCTGCCCTGGTTGGGCGCCGCCAGGAGATCGAGATCGGCCCCCTGGCCGGCCACAGCAACGTCATCTACTGGCTCGAGATGAACGGCTACGACCCCAACCAGGACCGCGTGGACCGCATCCTGCGGACTGCCAAGAACAGCCCCAGGATCCTCAGCGAGGCTGAAATCAGGTCGGTGCTGTAATCACCCCAGCCCGCTGATATCGCCGGCACTGAGCCGCCGGACCCCCTCCGTCGTGGCCACCTTGAGACGCCCGTCGGCTTCCCAGCCCAGGCAGGCTCCCTGCCCGTCTTCCCATTGAATGCCCGTGCCAGGTTCGGGCCAGAGGAAGAGCGGTTTCACTTCTTGCTCCAAATTCTTCCAGAATTTGGAGATGGGCAATGCCAGATCGACTGCGGGTGGGGGCACAAGACCAAGTTCTTTGAGACTCGCTGGGTGGATGGCCCGGCCGGGAATGACCGGAGCGTCGATGAGATTCACCCCCAGGCCCAGGAGGAGGCGCCCGCCCATCTGCTCGCCGATGATCCCGCCCAGTTTGACCAGACGGCCCGCCTGCCAGGCCACGAGATCATTGGGCCATTTGAGCCCCAGGGTGCGGCCCTCCGGGTCCAGCACCCGGGCGGCAGCCGCCATGGCCCGCTGAAGTACCAGGCCGGGGGCCACGCCCGGGGGCGATGGCAGAGCCGCCGACATCCAGAGCCCGGCTCCGGCGGCGCTTTCCCAGCGGTTGCCCTGGCGGCCGCGGCCTTCGGTCTGCCGGTCCGCCACCACCGCGCAGAAGCCCAGGTGGGCGTTCCGCCGCAGGAAGGCCTGGGTGGAATCCACCACGGCCAAATGGATGAGCGGCACGTCCACCCTACTTGCGTCCTGCGCCCTGGTTGCGGAACCAGAGGATGCGCAGGCCCTCCAGCATGAGGTCCGGCGCGATGAGCTTGATGTGCTTGGTGTGGGGGGCGATCACCCGGGCCAGGCCACCGGTGGCTGCCACCTTGGCCTCGGGGTACTCCGCCAGGAGGCGGCCCAGGAGGCCATCCACCAGCCCGATGTAGCCATAGAAGATGCCCGACTGCATGGCCTGCACGGTGTTGCGGCCCACCAGCCGCTCGGGCTCGGCGATCTCCACCCGCGGCAGCCGGCTGGCCCGCTGGAACAGGGCCTCGGCGCTGATCTTCAGGCCCGGGCAGATGAGGCCCCCCAGGTATTCCTTTCGGTCGTTGATGACGTCGAAGGAAGTGGCGGTGCCGAAGTCCACCACGATGAGCGGGGCCCCGAACTTCTCGATGCCCGCCACGGCATTCACCAGGCGGTCAGCGCCCAGTTCGGCCGGGTTGTCGATGAGCACCTTCACGCCGGTCTTGACGCCGGGCTCCACGTAGAAGGCATCCACTCCGAAGAACCGCCGCGAGAGGCTCATGAGCACCGGGTGCAGGGGCGGCACCACGCAGGACACGGCCACGTGCTTGATCTCTCTGGCCTCGATGCCCTGATGGCGCATGAGGGCCAGGGCCGAAACGCCGTACTCGTCCACGGTGCGTTCGCGGCTGGTGGCCAGGCGCCAGGAGCAGACCAGGGGCGATGTGGGCCCCTTGGCGAGATCGAAAATCCCCAGCACCACGTTGGTGTTGCCCACATCCACGGCCAGCAGAAGACTCATGCGCATTCTCCGAACCACTCAGGATCGCCTAGGGCGGTCTGTGATGCCAGTCCCCTTGTGATCTCCTTCTCCGCCACCTTGGGTAGCCTGGAGGTTCCGCCTGGAGCCGCCATGCCCCGCACCATGATCGAGCCCTTCCGCATCAAGTCCGTCGAGCCCATCCGCATGACCAGCACCGAGGACCGCCTCGCCATGCTGGAGGCCGCGAAGCTGAACGTGTTCAAGCTGCGTGCCGAGGACGTGCTGCTGGACTGGCTCACGGATTCCGGCACCGGCGCCATGAGCTCTGCCCAGTGGGGCGCCATCATGGTGGGCGACGAAAGCTATGCGGGTTCCCGCAGCTTCTTCCGCCTGGAAGCGGTACTGAAGGACATCACGGGCATGGAGCACTTCATCCCCACCCACCAGGGCCGGGCCGCCGAGAAGGTGCTCTTCAGCGCCGTCTGCAAGTCGGGGGACCTGGTGCCCAACAACTGCCACTTCGACACCACCCGGGCCAACCTGGAGTTCAATGGCGTGGAGGCCGTGGATCTGGTCATCGCCGAGGGCCTGCAGCCCAGCCTCATCCATCCCTTCAAGGGCAACATCGACCTGGCCCGCGTGGAGGCGACCCTGAAGGCGGAGGGCCACCGCATTCCCTTCGGCATGATCACCGTCACCAACAACACCGGCGGCGGCCAGCCAGTCTCCATGGCCAACCTTCGGGCCTACGCCAAGCTGCTCAAGCAGTACGGCAAACCCCTCATCATGGATGTCTGCCGCTTCGCGGAAAACGCCATGTTCATCAAGCTCCGCGAGGACGGCTACCAGGACACGCCCATCAAGGCCATCTGCCAGGAGTTGTTCAGCTATGCCGACGGCTGCACCATGAGCGCCAAGAAGGACGGCATGGTGAACATCGGCGGCTTCATCATTCTGCGCAGCGACGAGTGGCTGGACCCGGTCCGCAACATGCTCATCCTCACGGAGGGTTTCCCTACCTATGGCGGCCTCGCCGGGCGCGATCTCGAGGCACTGGCCGTGGGTCTGGAGGAGGGCATGGAAGAGGACTACCTCCGCTACCGCCTGCGCACCGCCGAGTACCTGGGCGAGAAGCTGGAGGCCGCGGGCGTGGGCTTCGTGAAACCCACCGGGGGCCATGCGGTCTACATCGACGCCAAGACCGTGCTGCCGGACATGCCGGTGGAACACTATCCGGCCTGGGCCCTCTGCAACGCCCTCTACCTGGAAGGCGGCATCCGCGGCGTGGAGATCGGCTCCGTGATGTTCGGTAAGCACATGGATGATGGCGCCGAGACCTACCACAGCATGGAGCTGGTGCGCCTGGCCTTCCCCCGCCGCATGTACACCCAGAGCCACTTCGACTTCGCCGCCGAAGTCATCGCCGAGGTGAAGGCCAAGGCCAAGGAGATCCGCGGCGTGAAGATCGTCAAACAGAGCAAGTACCTGCGGCACTTCACCGCGGAGATGGGCTGGGTGTGAAGGAGACCATTAGCCGCAGATGACGCAGATAGGCATTTCTGGCTTTTCATCTGCGCCCAACTGCGCCATCTGCGGGTGAAAATTCTATTCCACAGAAGGTGGATCCTGCTGCCCTGGGATGAACCTCTGTAGGATGGGCGAGACACTCATTCCATCAGGAGTCCCCGTGACCTCCACATTGGAAGCCCTCTTCGCCCGCCAGCAGGCGGCCCGGTGGCGGGTCGCGGGCACTTCGGCCGATCAGCGCAAGGCCAAGCTCCGGGCCCTTCTGGAGGCCCTCATGGTCCACCGGGCCGAAGCCCACGCGGCCCTGGCGGCGGATTTCCGCAAGGCTCCTGAGGAAGTGGACCTCTCGGAGTTGTACCCCGTCATCGGCGAGATCAAGGAGGCTCTGCGCCACCTGCCCTGCTGGATGCAACCCCGCCGCGTGCCCACGCCCATGGGCCTCTTCGGCAGCGCCGGCACCATCGTGCAGGAACCCAAGGGCGTGACGCTCATCATCAGTCCCTGGAACTACCCCATCTACCTCACCCTGGGCCCCCTGGTCTCGGCCATCGCCGCGGGCAACTGCGCGGTGATCAAGCCTTCCGAGTTCACCCCGCACACCACGGCCTTCCTCCAGAAACTCCTCGCGGGCCTCTTCCCCGAAGAGGAGGTGGCCCTGGTGGAAGGGGACGCCGACGCTGCCACGGCCCTGCTGACCCTGCCCTTCGACCACATCTTCTTCACGGGCAGTCCCGCCGTGGGCAAGGTCGTGATGAGGGCCGCCGCGGAACACCTGACCTCCGTGACCCTCGAACTGGGTGGCAAGTCCCCCGTACTAGTGGACGCCGACGCCAACCTCAAAGAAGCGGCCCGCAAGATCGCCTGGGGCAAGTGCCTCAATGGGGGCCAGACCTGTGTGGCGCCCGATTACGTGCTGGTCCATGAGCGGATCCACGATGCCTTCGTGGAGGATCTGAAGCAGGTGCTGGTGAGCTTCTACGGGACGGATGCCGCTGCTCGGCAAGCCAGCCCTGACCTGGCCCGCATCATCAACGATCGGCATTTCGAGCGGATCAAGGCGCTGCTCGAGTCGTCAGGAGCCGGGATAGCCTTTGGCGGTGAGATCGATGCGGCCTCCCGCTACATCAGCCCGACCGTGCTCACCGACGTGGATCCCGCCGCCCAGATCATGCAGGAGGAGATCTTCGGGCCCCTGCTGCCGATTGTGAAGGTCAAGGACATGGAAGCGGCCGTGGCCTATGTGAATGCGCGCCCCAAGCCCCTCGCGCTCTACGTCTTCAGTGGCAGCCGGCAGACGTCCGAAGACCTCATCGCCCGCACCACTGCCGGTGGCGGCTGCATCAACGATACGATCCTGCATTTCGCCCACACGGGCCTGCCCACGGGTGGCGTGAACACCTCGGGCTTCGGCAAGGCCCATGGCGTGTACGGCTTCCAGGCCTTCTCCAACGCCCGTGGCATCCTGCGGCAGCGGACGCGCTTCTCGGCCATCCAGCTCATGTACCCGCCCTACACCGGCTTCGTGCGGCGGATGATCGACCTCACGCTGAGGTACTTTTGACCAGCTAGTGGTGCCCGCCCGAAATACTTGGATCATCCACCACGCCGGTGGGCACCGCGTGGCGGGGGTCTGGGGGCACGGCAGTGCCCCCAGTGGGGTGACAGCCTTGGCGCATCTGCGCGCCAGGGCGCCAGAGGGGCTATGCCCCGATGCCCCTAGATCCTGGCCAACGCCAGCGTTGGCCGGGGGAAGTGCACCTCGCCATCACTCCATTGGCCCAGGTATTTCAGGCGAGGTGCACTAGCTTTGGGCCGCTTCCAGGGCGCCTTGCGCGGCTTCCCAGTCGCTCATGGCATAGGCGAGATCCGCCTCCAGGGCCTTCTGGGCCTCCAGGCGCCTGCTGAAGGCCTGCCAGTCAGCGGGATCCATGACGGCCATTTCCTTCTGCAGGTCGGACAGTTTCGCTTCCAGGTCCCCCACCTTGGCCTCGGCCTCGGTTACCTGCCTCTCGTAGCGCTTGATCGCCCGCTGCTTGTCCTTGTCGATGGGGTGGGGCTTGGTGGGGTGGGTGGGTTTGGGTGACTGGCTCTGCGGCTTCGCGGCAGAGCTGGGCTTCGCCTGTGGCGAAGCGGTTTTCTTGGGTGCTTCTGGTTCTTTGCTGCCGGCTTCTCCGCCTGACGCGCCGCGCCCCGCGCGGCGCTCCCGCTCGCCCTTCGGGCTCTCGGAGTCGGAGCCTCCTTCGGCGCCTAGATCGAGATCGACCCAGGCCTGGTGTTCTTCGTAGCCGCCTTCGCGGAGCTCGGCCCGGCCCTCGTGGATGCGGAGCAGTGAATCAGCCACGCGGCCCAGCAGGTAGCGGTCGTGGGTGACCACGATGGCGGCGCCAGTGAAGCTGAGGATGGTGTCTTCCATGGCCTCCATGCTGGGGATGTCCATGTGGTTGGTGGGCTCGTCCAGCAGCATCAGGTTCACGCCGTTGCGGATGAGCGTGGCGATGCTGAGGCGGGCCCGCTCGCCCCCCGAGAGGGCCGTGACGGGCTTGTCCACCTCGTCGCCCCGGAATTGGAACTTGGCCAGGAAGCCCAGGATGTCCTGCTTGACGGCCTGGGGCGTCACCGCGTGGATCTGCTGGAACACGGTGTTGCGGGGATCCAGATTCCGGTGGTGCTGGTCGAAGTAGCCCAGCTTCACCTGGCTGCCCAGGCGGGCGCCGCCCGTGATGAAGGGGATCTCCTCGGAGATGGCCTTCAGCAGCGTGGACTTGCCGGTGCCGTTGAGGCCTACGATGCCCAGCTTCTGGCCGCGCTTGATCTGGAGCTGGTCCAACGGCGTGTAGAGCGGCTTTCCGCCCCAGCCCACGCTGGCGTTCTCCAGCACCAGGGCCACGTCGCCACTGCGCTGAGTCTCGGGAAAGCTGAACTTCACCTTGCGGCGATCCCGCAGCGGGCTCTGGATGCGGTCCAGCTTGGAGAGGTGTGTGCGGCGCCCCCGGGCCTGCTTGGTGTTCTGTCCGGCGATGTTGCGGCGGATGTACTCTTCCTGCTTCTTGATGTAGGCCTGCTGCTGATCGAAGTGGCGCTCCTGCAGCTCCAGCTCCAGTTCCTTCTTCTCCATGAACTCCGAGTAGTTGCCCTCATAGATCCGCGAGCGGCCCAACTCCAGCTCCAGGATCTCGGTGGCGATCTTGTCCAGAAAGTAGCGGTCATGGCTGATGACGGCCACGGTGGCGTCAGTGTCCTGGATGAAGTCCTCCAGCCAGCGCAGGCTGGGCAGGTCCAGGTGGTTGGTGGGTTCGTCCAGCAGCAGCAGATCCTGGCCCTGGAGGATGGCCTTGGCCAGCATCACGCGGCTCTTCTGGCCGCCGGAGAGCGTGCCTACCGGTGTGTCGAATTCGGCAGCGCTGAAGCCCAGCGACTGCAGGATGCTCTCGGCGCGGGCGCGAATGCTGAATCCATCCAGATGCTCGAAGGTCTCCGTGACCGTCTGGTAGCGTTCCAGCACCTCGGCCAGATCCCCGCCGGGCTCGCCCATGCGGTGCTCCAGTTCGCGCATCTCATGCTGCAGCCGCTCCACCTCGCCGAAGGCCGCCAGGGCCTCTTCCAGCACGCTGCCCTGCGTCTCGGGTACCAGGTCCTGGGCGTAGTGGCCCATGCGGATGCCGCGCTCCCTGGTGGGTTTCACGACCGTGCCGCCATCGGCCTCCAGTTCGCCCAGCAGCAGCTTGAAGACGGTACTCTTGCCCGCGCCATTGCGGCCGATGACGCCCCAGCACTCGCCCTCCTGGATGGCCCAGGTGACGTCCTTCAGCACCTCCTGGGGGCCGAAGCTGAGATCGACGTGATTGAGTGAGGCGAGCATGATGGGCGACATCCAGCTTTCAGCAAGAAGGCCACCTTGCGGTGGCCTTCTGTGTGGTGGAGCCAATCGGGATCGAACCGACGACCTCTTGCATGCCATGCAAGCGCTCTCCCAGCTGAGCTATGGCCCCAATCGGGAAGACCCAGTATCCCACCCCCTCCGCGCTTCTGCAAGCACCGATCACGGGGCCGTCAGGCGGAGCTTCTGCCCTGTCTGGATGCGATCGCTTTTCAGTCGGTTCCAGTCCCTGAGATCCTTCGGATCGACCCCATACTTCCGGGCGATCAAGGCCAGGGATTCGCCCTTCTGGACCCGGTGGATGGAGGCCGCGGCGGCAATCGCGGGCGCGACGGAAGCACCACCAGGAAGCCGTACTGCATCGCCGGGATGCAGGGCCTTCGAGATGCCAGGATTCAACCGCAGCAGTTCCCCCAGGGGGACCTGGTGGGTGCGGGCCAGCTTCGCCAGCGTATCGCCGGGCTTGGCCTTGATGACCCGGGACGAGGAAGGCTCGGCCCGGGCGACCTGGACGGGCCCCTCAGCGGGGCGAGTCGCGGTCTGGGCGACAGCCTTGAGTGTCTTTGGGATCACGGGCTCGGGCACGGTCACTGACGGTTGAAGGGCCGGCGCCACAGGCGACTCCGGTGCATCACTGGGGTCGCGCGGCAGGTCCGGCAAGGACGGCAGGGGGCGATCGCCGAGGGCCTTGCCTTTGCCGACGGGGCTGAGGTCCCGTTCTTCCAGCGCCAGGACTGGCGGGGGCGGCACCAGCAGGCGTTTGCCCGGCTTGAACTGTTTGGCGGTGAGGTCATTGGCCTCGAGCAGGTCCTCGGGGGTCAGCTTGAAGCGTTTCGCCACCTTGGCGAGGGTGTCGCCCTTTTGGACGGTATAGCCTTTGAAGTCCAGCCGTTGGCCGGCGGGCATGCCGGCCAACCGGCGCAGACAGTCCAAGGCCTGGCCCGGCGGCACCCGCAACTGATAGGCGCCAGGCGGTGTCGACCCCCGGAGCAGCTCAGGGTTCAGGGCCTTCAAGGTCCCGATGTCCGTACCCGCGCACCGGGCCAGCACCGTGAGGCTGGTCATGCTGGAGACGGTCACGGTCTCGTAGGCGTAGGGCATGAGCGGGATGATCCGCAGGCCGTAGCGCTCCGGGTTCCGACCCACCAGGATGGCCGCGCAAAGTTCCGGCACGTAGTTCTTCGTCTCGGTCCTCAGCCAGCGGGAGCGGGCCAGGTCCCAGAAGTTGCGGGTGCCGATGTTCTGTATGGCGCGGTCCAGCGTCAGGGGCCCCGCATTGTAGCTGGAGGCGGCCAGGTACCAATCGCCGCTGATTTCGTAGAGACGCCGGAGATACCGGGCCGCGGCCCGCGTGGCCTTCACGGGGTCGCGGCGCTCCTCCAGCCAGGCATTGGCCGTGAGGCCATAGATGCGCCCGGTGGAGCGGATGAACTGCCACATCCCCACGGCCTTGGCCCGGCTCTTGGCCTCGTTCCGGAAGCCGGATTCGATGACGGCCAGGAAGGCCAGGTCCGCGGGCACCCGCTCCTCCGCGAAGACCTGACGGATCATGGGCATGTACATGGACCCCCGACCCAGCGCATTCTCGATGAAGCCGCGCTTGGTGGTGCTGAAGAGGTTCACCCAGGTGGCCACCTTGTCGTTCAGGTCGATGGGGAAGTCGTAGCTGGCCCCCTGCTCTGCCTCGTGCACCCGATCCAGTTCGGCCTTCAGTTCGGCGCCACTGATGGCGACGACCTCCTCGGGCGCCTTCAGCCCCGGCTCGGGCCCTCCCGGCTCATCCGCATCGAGTTGGTCCTGGACGTCCTTCAGGCGCTGCAGCAAGCCCTGGACCTCCGGCCGTTTCAGCAGGTCGGGGGACCAGTCCGCGGTGAGGACATCAGCTTCGTCGGACCTCGCCTCGGCCGCCGCCTCGTCGTCGGCTTTCACGGCCTTTTCGGCACTCTCCACCAGCAGGCGCAGCCGCTGGATGCGGGTCGCATCCGACTCGGGGGCCCGGACCGGAGCAGTGGCCACATGGGTCTGGGGGGCCGGCGGCGGTGTCTGCACCGACGCCGGCCCCATGAGGAGGGTTGCCAGAACCCAGATGGGCATAGAGTCTAGTGGCTTTCCGCGCTCACCAGGGCCTCGTAGGCCTTGGCGTCCAGTAGGCCCGAGAGGTCGCCGGTCAGCTTGATCTTCACCATCCAGCCCTTGCCGTAGGCATCCTCATTGACTGCTTCCGGATGATCCGCCAGGGAGTCATTCACGGCAAGCACTTCGCCGGCGGCAGGCATGTTCAATTCCGACACCGTCTTGACGGATTCCACCGTGCCGAACTCCTCGGAAGCGGCGAAGGCGTCGCCGATTTCCGGCAGGTCCACGAACACCACGTCGCCCAGCGCGTCCTGCGCGTAGTGCGTGATGCCCACCAGGGCGGTGCCGTCGCCCGCAGGCTTCAACCACTCGTGGTTCTTGGTGTACTTCAGATCGGCAGGGAACATGAAACCTCCGGAAGGGGCCTTGGATGGCAGGGGCGAAAGACTATTTCTGTCGCTTGTAGAAGGGCGTGGGAATGATCTCGGCGTCCACGGCGCGGCCGCGGAGCTCGATCTGGATGCGGCCACCCACCTTGGCCAGTTCCGTGGGAATGTAGGCGAGGCCGAGGTTGATGCCGCAGGTGGGGGAGGGGCCGCCGCTGGTGACGAAGCCGATCGCCTTCCCATCCTGCACCACGGGCATGTGGTCGCGGGCGATGTCGCGCTTCTCCAGAGTCTTGAAGCCCACGAGCTTGCGCGGGGCGGGCATGGCCTTGGCCGCCACCAGGGCCTCCCGCCCGATGAAGTCGCCCTTGTCCAGCTTCACGATCCAGCCGAGGCCGGCCTCCAGCGCGTGGATGGTGTCGTCGATCTCGTGGCCGTAGAGGGCCATCTTGCACTCCAGGCGCAGCGTGTTGCGGCAGCCCAGGCCCGCGGGCAGCAGACCCAGCGGCTGCCCGGCGGCGAGCACGGCGTTCCAGATCTGCTCGGTGTCGGCGGCGGCACAGTAGAGTTCGAAGCCGTCCTCGCCGGTATAGCCCGTGCGGCTGATGAGGCACTTGAACCCGGCCACCTCCCCGTGGGTGAAGTAGTAGTAGCCGATGGGCTCCAGCGGGGTCTTCGTGAGGGGCTGGAGGATGCTGAGGGACAGCGGACCCTGGAGGGCGATCTGACCCGTGGCCGGGCTTTCGTTCACCACCGTACAGTCGAAGCCGGCCGCATGCGCCTGCACCCAGGCGAAATCCTTGTCGGAGTTGCCCGCGTTCACCACCAGCAGGAATTCCTCCTCACCTTCGCGGTAGACCAGGAGGTCGTCCACGAAGGTGCCATTGTCGTAGAGGAAGGCCGTGTAGTGGACCTGCCCGATAACGAGCTTGGCAACCGCATTGGGCGTGAGGTGTTCGACCAGAGCCAATGCTCCCGGGCCCTTCACGCGGATCTCACCCATGTGGCTCACGTCGAAGAGACCAGCCCTGGTGCGCACGGCCTCGTGTTCGGCGATGATGCCCGCCGGATACTGCACGGGCATGTCCCAGCCGCCGAAATCCACCATCTTGGCGTTCAGTGCGCGATGGGCTGCGTTGAGGGGTGTCTTCATCAGTTCAGATGCGACGGTCGACATGGTGGCTCCGGCATGAGCAACCAGTCTATCGCCGGGGGGCCCAGGGAAGAAGGCCCGGGAGTTCCCACGCCAGTCCCCATGACCCATCGGCGTTAAAGCTTGTGATGAGGCGCACAGCGACCGGCAGGACGGCAACACCCGTTTCCGCGGCGCGGTCCAGTTCCGCGGCGTAGACTGGATCGATCTCCCGGGCCGCATCGAAACGGTCCACATCCGTCCGGTGGACGAAGAAGACGATGGCGGCCCGGTGGCCGGCGCGAATCATGCCTTGCAATTCCCGCAGGTGCTTGGTTCCGCGTTCCGTGACCGCATCCGGGAACAGGGCCCAGGTGCCCTCCTTCATGGTCGAGTTCTTCACCTCGATGAAGATTTGGCGGCCTTCACCATCCAGGGCCAACACGTCGATGCGGCTGCGCTCGTCGCCATATTTCACTTCCGTCCTGACGTTGTGCAGACCGGGCAACCCCGGCAGGGCATCCCGCCGCGCGGCCTCGGCCACCACGCGGTTGGGCATGCCAGTCTCCACGCCCACCCAGCCTCCGGGGCGCTCCACGGCCAGCCAGGTGAACTTCAGCTTGCGCATCGGATTGGCCGCAGGTTCCAGCAGCACCCGGTCCCCGGGCTCCCAGCAGGTCTTCATGGAACCGGTGTTGGTGGTGTGGGCGGTCACCACCGTGCCATCCTCCAGGCGGACATCCGCCAGGAACCGTTTGTAGCGTTGAATCAGGGTGCCAAGGACCAACCCGGTCTTCTGGACCAGGATCATGGCCACTGGGCCAGGATGCGCTCCACTGCTTCGGGAAGGCTCTCGGCCACCAGGTCCGCCGCGGCGCCGTCCATCCGCGCGCCGTAGCCCGTGCGCACGAGCGCCACGCGGCAGCCGGCCCTGCGCCCGGCCTCCAGGTCGATGTCCTTGTCCCCCACCATCCAGGAGCGGGTCAGGTCGAGCCCATGTTCCTCGGCCGCCCGTAGGAGCATGCCGGGGTTCGGCTTGCGTTCCGGATGATCCACCACCGCGTATTCCCCCTGGGCCTGTTCGTGGTGGGGCGAGGCATAGACCGCATCGATCCAGGCGTCCTCCCGGGCCAGCAACGTGCCCATCCGGGTCATGACGGCGGCGAAGTCCTGCCAGTCGTAGTGGCCGCGGCCGATGCCGCTCTGGTTGGTGACCACGACCACGGGGATCCCCTTGGCGTTGAGCCGGGCCACGGCCGCGGCGGCGCCGGGAATCATCACCAGCTGCTCGGGGTCGGAGAGGAAATCCACCTCCTCGTTCAGGGTGCCGTCCCGATCCAGGAAAATGGCGGGTTTCGGATGCTCGCTCAAGGGACCCACTCCGCGACGCAGACGTCGAACTGGCGGGAGCCTCGGGGATTCCTCCCGCTCACCCAGAGCAGCCGCTTGCCGTCGGGGCTGAAGTGCGGGAAGGAGTTGAACACGCCGGTCCAGGTGAGGCGCTCCAACCCGCTGCCATCCAGGTCGACGCGGAAGAGGTCGAAACTCCGCCCCTTGCCTTCGTTGTCGTGATGGTTGGTGGCGAAGACGAGGCCCTTGCCGTCCGGCGTGAAGCAGGGCGCGAAGGCCGCCCCCGGTAGCTTCGTGACCTGGCGCTTGGCGCTGCCGTCGGCGTTCATCACCCAGATATCCATGGCCATGGGCTCCACCAGGTGCTGCTTGAGGAGGTCCTTGTACTTGGCGGTGGCGGTTTCGCCCTTGGGGTAGTTGGTGCGCCAGGCGATGAGCCTGGAATCGGGACTGAAGACCGCGCCGCCGTCGTAGCCGACGCCATCCGTGAGGCGCAGCAGGTGCTTGCCATCCAAGTCCACCCGCCAGAGATCCACATCCCCACTGCGTTCGCTGGTGAAGATGAGCCACTTGCCGTTGGGCGCAGCCGTGGCCTCGGCGTCATAGCCGGGCGAGGCCAGGAAGGCCTTCGCAGCACTGCCATCGGCATTAGCCACGTAGAGCTCGTAGCCCTGGAACACCGGCCACTGGTACTTGCCGGGCGTGAAGGGTGGGCCCTCGGGGCACTCGGCACCGGCGCCATGGGTGCTGGCAAAAATGATTTGTTGATCACCGGGCAGGAACCAGCCGCAGGTGACACGGCCCTGGCCCGAACTGACCCGCTTCTGCCCAGACCCATCGGCGTTCATGGTGTAGAGCTGATCGCAGGGGTACCCGTCCCGGGTGCTCTGGAAGATGATCCGCTTCCCATCGTTCGACCAGTAGGCCTCGGCATTGGAACCGGTGCTGGTGAGCTTCTTCACGTTGCGGAAGTGGACTTCCCTGCTGTCCCTCAGTTCATCCACGGCGGCGGGTTGGGCGCCCAGGAGCAGCGGACACAGTACTGCCAGGAGCAATCGTTTCATCAAGCTTCCCTTTCAGGTTGGAACAGAGACAGGATGCTCAGATTCATTCGAGAGGCAGGCTGAGACGGATCAGGGAGCCCCGCTCCGCAGGCAGGATCTCGACAGCGCCGCCATAGGCGTTCATGAGCTGGGCACAGACCGGCAGCCCGATCCCGGGGTGGCGGCCCTCGTCCGAAGCCGAGGGGCGGAGATCCAGGAAGGGTTCGAAAGCGCCCCCGAGCAGCTTCGGTTCGATGGCAGGGCCATCGTCCTCCAGTTCGAGCCGAAAATGACTGTTTCCGCCCCAGGTCCGGATGGCGATCTGCCCGGGATGTCCTTCCATGGCATGGGCGATCACGCGGCCGAATACTTCGGCGAAGTCGGTGTAGACCCCGAAGAGCAGGTCCCGGGTGGCCTGGAGGTTCAGGTCCACGGGCAGATCCCCTGGCAGGGTTCCTTCGGCCAGCATGAAGTCCAGTTCCTGCCTCAGGAGGTCATGCAGATGCAGCCATTCCGGACTGTTGGCCTCGCCTTGCCCCGTCCGCCGGAGCAGGGCCCGCACCAGGCGATCCACTTGCGAAATGGCCAGGCGGATGTGATCCATGGAGCGCTGGCATTCCACCTGGTCGTCCTCGACCAGGGCTTCGGACCGCTCCATGACCGTGGATAACAGGATGCTTTCCTCCTGGAGGGTGTGGACGGGCACCTGCAGGCGCTGGGCCATGTTGATGAACAGGCCGCCCAGAGCCGTCTTCTGGTTCTGGTCACCGAGGGCCCGCTGGGCCTCCTTCATGGCCTCGTAGGCGGACTCCATCCGTTCGTAGCTGGTGCCAAGGGCATGGCTGGTCCGGTCCAGGTGGTCGATGAGCTCGGCGTTCTCGAGGCTGACCTGGAGGATGCCGGCGTAGAGTCCGGCGAGTTCGATTTCGAAGGGCTGGAACGGGTCATCGAGGCGGTCGGCGGCGAGAAAGCCCCGCAGTTGCCCGTCATCCGACTGGGTTTCCGTGGGCAGCAGCAGGGGCTGTGCCCTGGGATCCCACAGGCCCAGCTCGATGCCCTGCTCCCAGATCGGGGATTGCCGCAGCTCCGCTCCCGCCAGCACACCACTGGTGGGGAGGGCTCCGGCCCAGTCGAGGATCTGGTGATCCATGGGGAGGACCGGGAGTTCTGTGAACCCCGCCTCAGTCTTGCCCAGGCCCTGGAAATAAGCTCCGCTGCCATGGAGCCGGTAGGAACGGAGATGGTCGAGATGGAGTTCCTGATGCAGCTGGCCCAGGACCCGCACCTGGATCTCGCCCTCGCCCCGGATGGGGATGATGTCCTTGCTGAGCGCGAGCAGGCGGGACAGGTGGTGGCTGCGCTGCTCCAGCTCCCCCTGCGCTTCCAGCAGCTTTCGATTGCTTTCCTGGGCCTCCAGCAGCTGGGATTCCAGGTGATCCACCACCTGTTGGCTGAAGTGCCGGAGGGCTGCGCCTTCCCGCCCCCGCTCCAGGCGGTCGCGCTGGCCACCGAGGTAGCCCTCCACCTGGCCCACGAACAGGAAGGGATCAATGGGCTTGGAAATGAATCCATCGCAGCCCGTGACCAGCGCTGTCTCCCGGTCGCTCCGCATGGTCCTCGCCGTCAGGGCCACGATGCGGGTGCCGTCCAGTTCGCCGATCTGGCGCAGCTTGGTGGCCACCTCGAAGCCCGAGAGGCCGGGCAGGTTGATGTCCAGCAGGATCAGGGCCGGCTTCAACGCGGCAGCCATTTCACAGCCCTTCAGTCCGTCTTCGGCCCAGTGCATCTCATAGCCGGCCTGGGACAGCAGCCGCTGGACGAGGCGCCAGTTCATGGGGTTGTCTTCGATGTAGAGGATTTTTGGCAAAGCCGCGGTCATGGGGTTCCCCTCTTCACCACCGGCATCTCGACCGTGAAGGTGCTGCCCTCTCCCTTGCGGCTGTCGGCGGTGATGCGCCCGTCCATCAGGCCCATGAACCGCTGGCTGATGGCCAGGCCCAGGCCGGTGCCCCCGAAACGCCGGGTGATGCTGCCATCCACCTGCTGGAAAGGCTGGAAGAGGCGGCTCATCTCTTCCTGCGACATCCCGATGCCCGTGTCCTTGATGTGGACTCTGAACCGCCCCGCCTGGATCTCAGCGGAAATGGCCACCGTACCTGTTTCCGTGAATTTCAGGGCATTGCCCAAGAGGTTGGTAAACACCTGCCGGAGGCGGGTGGGATCGCCCATTACCCGGATTTCGGCCTCAGGACGCTGGTAGAACAGGCTCACGGGACGCCCCTGGATGAGCCCGGCGGACATGGCCTTCACGTCATCCAGCACCAGCACCGGGTCGACCTCCTCCAGATCCAGTTCCATCTTGCCCGCTTCGATCTTCGAAAGATCCAGGATCGAATCGATGAGTCCCAGCAGGGAGCGGCCATTCTGATAGATGATCTGGAGATCTTCGCTGGCCTCCCTGCTCAGGCGGCCAGCGGGGTCCTGCATCAGCATCCCCGAAAACCCGATGATGGAGTTCAGGGGCGTGCGAAGTTCGTGGCTCATGTTGGCCAGGAATTCGCCCTTCAAGCGATCGACTTCCTTCAGTTTCTGATAGCTGGTGAGCAGGCTTTCGTTCAGGTCCCTCAACTCCCGCGTCTTCTCGTGGACCTTCTCTTCGAGGGTACTGGCCCAGGCTTTCAATTCCACGCGGCTCTGTTCCAGTCCCCGCGTCCGGTCCTGGACGAGCTGCTCGAGGTTGGCGCGGATTTCCTCCAGTTCCCAGATGGTCTCCATGAGCTGTCGGGTCCGCTCCTGGACCCGGTATTCAAGGAGCCGGTTCTGGCGCTCGATCTCGTCCCGGGAGACCCGCAGCTTGTCCGTCATGACTTCGAAAGACTGGCTCAGATCCTGGATTTCATCCCTGGAGTAGACCTTGACGGACACGGTTTCCAGGTTGCCCTGGGCCACCTTCTGGGCCGCTGCCGTGAGCTGGATCACGGGCCGGAGATAGCGGTTGGACAGGAAGACCGCCACGAAGATGCCCACCACCAGCGTCACCAGGCCAGCTCCAAGGCTGGTCTTGATGTTGTCCCACACGGCTCGCTGGGTGCCCTCGGTGGTGAACCCGATGACGAGGGTGCCCACCTGGTCGGCGCGGGGTTCCTCGTAGAAGACGGGTGCCGTCACCACCAGCATGTTCTCGCCGGGCCGGGTGTAGGTGTGGGAGAGGCCATCCCGCGGAATCTGGCCCAGGGCCCAGTCTGGCGTGGTGGGCGTGCTGTCGAGGGCCTCGCCCTTGGAGCCGAAGACGGCACTGAACCGGAAGGCGGGAATGTTCTGCACGCCCTGGAGCACTTTCGCGATATCCCGCGCGTTCCCGTTGCTCATGGCGGGACCCAACGCATAGCTCGCCGTTTCCGCGACCTGGCGGGCACTGAGCTCAGCCTGGTCCCGCACCTGCTTTTCCACCCAGTGGGGGTAGTAGAGCAGGTTGAAGGAGATGAAGGCGAGGACCAGGACGCTGATAAGGCCGCTCAGCTTGGTCTTGATGGAAAATCGATACATGTGCGGAAGCCCGGGAACCAGCCTCCAGCCTAACAGGTGCCAACGTTCCTACAGTTTGAAGAGGTTCACTTCCCGATTGAGCATGTGGACTTGGACGCCCAGTTGCTCCACCGCTCCGCTGGAGGTCTCGATGGCACGCTCGCTTTCCAGGGCCTTGTCCAGTACCCGGTTCATGGTCTCCTTCAAGGACACCACGTGGTCCTCCTGCCGGGCCAGGATCTCGTGCAGGTTGCTGGCCAGGGTCCGCACCTGTTCGGTGGCCATGGCGATCTCGTCACTGCCCGTGCTCTGTTCTTTGGTGGAATCCCGCACCACGGCCGTGGCCTGCTGGACATTCATCGCCAGGGAGAGGATGTAGTTGCTGGTCTGTTCCTGCTCCATGATGACCGATCGGATGGTCTCCACCTGGTTGTGGATGTTCCGGTTGGCGTCATGGATCAGCGAGGCCTGCCCGGCCTGCTGGAGGGTCTCGCTGTGGATGCTCTCCACCACGCTGTCCATCTCGCTGACCGATTCGAGAATGGCCTGGAGCGCGTCCTGGCTCAGGGTCACTGACTCGGACCCGTCCCGGACGGCATCGAGGCCCAGTTCCACCTGCTGATAGGCCTTGCGGATCTCCGCCTGGAGCGTGCAGATGATCTGCTGGATTTCGCGAGTGGACTTCCCGGTCTGTTCCGACAGCTGCTTGATCTCGTCGGCCACCACGGAGAAGCCCTTGGCCTGGCCATGGCTGGCGTCGTCCCCCTGGGAGGCGATGATGGCCGCGTTCAGGGCGAGCAGGTTGGTCTGCTGGGCGTGATCGCCGATGTAGTCGAGGATCTTGGCGATGTCGGCCCCCAATTGGAGGAGGGTCCGGGTGGTCCCGCGGAAATCCTGGACGACCCGCTCGATGACCTGGATCTTCTCCCGGTTCCTGGCCACGAGTTCCATGCCCCGTTCCGCATTGCGGATCACCTTCTTGGTGTACCGCTGGGCGATCTTCACGCTGTCATCGATGGCCGAGGTGCTCTGCTCGAGGTTTTCCGCGAATTCCTTGGTGTGTTCGGCATGGTTCGCCAGATGATCCACGTTCTTGCCCACGTTCTTGATGGCCACGTCGAAATCCCGGATCGCCGAGGTGATGCCCTCCACGACCATCAGGAGCTCGTCCATGCTCTGGTTGATCTGCTGGACGTTGGCGGCCATCTCCACGATGGTGGCGTTGGTGCTTTCCGAGGCCAGGCTGAGTTCCATGGAGCTCGCACTGATGCCGATGGACGTATCGGTCAGTTCGTTGATCTCCTGATGGAAAGCTTCGATGAGCTCCCGCTGGCCCTGATTCGACTGACGGACACCATCTCCGGATTCCCGGATCAAGGCGGAGGCCGTGGCCAGGTCCCGGCTCGCGGAACGGATCTGCACCACCATCCCGCGGAGGCTGCCGACCATGTTGCCGAAACCCTGGACCAGTGCGGCCACTTCATCATCGCTGTAGACCGCTTCCAGACGGTCGATGCGGCCCTCGCCCACCTGCTGAGTGTTACGGCTCAGGAGCAGCAGGGGCTGCTGCACGTCCCGGAGGATCTGGGGGATGAACCAGGTGAGGAAGATCGCGGCCAGGACGAGAATGGCGCCATTGGGGCGCAGGGCCTTCCAGATGGCGTCGGCGTACTCGGCCTCGGGTATCACCGCCCGCAGTTCAGAGCCGTCGGGCAGGCCCTGGGCCACAAGGATGTCCCCTTTCCCCTTGGGCAGTAGCCGGGAGCCGACGATCCCACCACCCCGGGAGGAAGGGAGCCGCAGGGAAACACCTCCCCCCGCACCCAGCTTCAAGGTGCCAAGGAAGGCATCGAGATCCTCGTTGGTCGTATTCATCTCCGAGACGAAGGCCACCGAATCGGCCAGATTCGCCAGTTCGTTCTGGGCGTAGGTGGTCACCTTCGCCCGGATGGAGGTTTGCAGGGTGAGCCCCGACACGAGGATGGACAACAGCAGCATGCCGCCGGTGATGCCCACCACGCCAAAGGTGAACTTCTCCCGCAGACTCGTGGCGAAACGCGACGTGGAATCATTGAAACCGGGTTGCCCCGCCAGAACCTTGTAGACCTTCATGAGGTTCTGCTTGGTCAGGAAATACTGGCAAATGGCCCCCATGGCCACCAGCACCAGGAGCATGGCCATGGTGGTGAAACTCACCCAGAGGCTCTGGCCCCCGTGGAGCTTCAGCCAGAAATAGGTGCCCAGGCTGAGACAGAGGCCGAGGAAGAAGAAGAGGAACGAGGCGGACTGGGGAAAGCGCGTCAAGGGACGGTAGATGTCCGGGCCCAGGGGTTTGGTGGCCAGGGTTCTTCCCAGTTCGCGAATGTGCAGCAGGGACGCGGTGGCGCCCAGCAGGAGCAGGCCGATCAGGGTTGAAATGCCCGTGATCGTCACCCGGAACCCAGTCGGAGCCGTGAAGAGGAACAGCAGGGCCGCCACCAGGAAGGCCACGAACCAGAGCACCATGCTGCTTTGACGCAGACGGGTCAGGACCAGTTCCCGTTCCGGTTGATTCAGGCGAACGCCGTTATCCGGACTGGATTCAGACCGGGGTCCAGAAATGAAAGCGCGCTGCACCATACTCGCGTGTTTCGGCCAATTCCCAGCCCGGCTGTAATTCCAGCTTCAAATGCCGGTCGGTCTCGAGGACCAGCACCCCGTCCGGGGCAATCCAGCGCCGCAGCCGGGCGCCCAGGCGGTCCCAGATGCCTTCTGCCTGGTCGTAGGGTGGATCCAGGAAGATCACGGCCTGGTTGGCGAAGCTGTGCTCGTCCAGGCGTCGTAGATCCGTCCGGAGGCCCTTCACGGTTGTCTCCCTGGCATTCCGCAGCAGACAGGACCAGCCCGGCTCGGCCGCTTCCACGCAGGTGACCGGTGCGTAGCCTCTGGAATGGGCTTCCACCCCCACGGCCCCGGTGCCCGCGCAGAGATCCAGGAAGGCCCCGGTGGGCCATCTCAGAAGGATGGAAAACAGGGCCTCCCGGGCCCGGTCCGACGTGGGCCGGACCCGGTGATCGTCCGGGGGAGGCGCCCAGAGTCGGCGGCCCTTCAGGGTTCCGGCAATGACGCGCACGGGCGTCCGCGGAGACTCAGTAGGCCCAGCGCAGCAGGGTGGAACCCCAGGTGAAGCCGGCCCCGAAGGCCGACAACACCACCAGGTCGCCCTTGCCCATGCGATTCTGCTCAAAGGCCTGGTGGAGGGCCGTGGGAATGGTCGCCGTGGTGGTATTGGCGTAGCGGTCGATGTTCACCATCATCCGGGCGGGATCCAGGTCCAGCCTCCGGGCCGCGGCGTCCATGATCCGGATGTTGGCCTGGTGCGGCACGAAGAGCTTGAGTTCGTCCCCGGTGAAGCCGTTCCGATCCAGCAGGAGCTTGCTGTTGTCGGCCATTTCGCGCACGGCGTTCTTGAAGACCTCGCTGCCGGCCTGGTGGATGTAGTGCTCCTTGGCCGCCACCGTCTCCGCCGTGGCCGGCTTGAGGGAGCCCCCGGCGGGCATGAAGAGGAAACCGCCGCCGGAACCATCCACCTTGTGTTCGAAATCCAGGATGCCCAGGCCCTCTTCCACCCGCTCCACGATGACGGCGCCGGCACCGTCGCCGAACAACACCGAGGTCGCCCGATCCTCCAGATTGATGATGGTGGACATGATGTCCACGCCGACCACACCGACCTTCTGGGCGGCCCCAGCGGCCACCATGCTGGCGGCGGTCGTGAGGGCGTAGAGGAAGCCGGAACAGGCGGCATTGAGATCGAAGCCGAAGGCCTTGGTGGCGCCGACCATCTCCTGGATGCGGCAGGCCGTGGCGGGAAAGAGGGTGTCCGGCGTCACCGTGGTGACCAGGATCAGGTCCAATTCAGTGGCCTTCATGCCCCGGTTGTCCAAAGCCATCTGCAGGGCGGGGGCTCCCAACTGGGAGGCGCCGGTGCCTGGTTCGGCCCAGCGGCGCTCCCGGATGCCCGTGCGGGACCGGATCCACTCGTCGTTGGTGTCCATGATCTTGGAAAGATCCTCGTTGGTGACCACCCTCGGCGGAAAACATTGCCCGGTGGCGGTGATCCCGACGGGAGCGACTAGGCGACGAATCAAGGGGCCTCCGGAACGAAACAGTCATCATCTCATGAACGCTTCGCGGCGTCAGCGCTCGTCCCGGAACCGGCGCAGTTGGGCGATGAGGCCATCCAGATCCAATCGTGGCAGGTCCTTCTCCCCCACCCGAGCCACGGCATCGACCCAGGGGCACCAGGGATCATCGACCGGTGTTTCCCGCCACACTTCAGGTCCCAGATCCAGGGTCCCCCCCAACCGGTCCAGGGGCAAACCGAGGCGGAACCGCAGCACCGCGAGGGCCATGGGCGGCTCCGAACCGGCCTGGCAACCTGGGAACCCGCCCCAGGAAAGCACGGGCAGGAACTCGCCGTGGTGGATCACCAGTCCGGCGATGCCGCGCGAGCCACCCGGCAAGGGGCAGACCGGCATCGGGTCCACAACCTTGCGGAGGTCCAGCATGGAGATCAGCAGGTCCCGGCCCGCTGCCCTCGCCTGGAGCCAGGTGCCCCGCTCAGACACGGGCCACCCGTCGCATGAGGGAGTCCATGGCCAGTCCCAGGACCGCTTCGGGATCGAGCAGCCAGAGGATGCCGTCCTCCTGGGGACTGCCGCCCATGATGCCGGGTGACTGGGCCAGTTCAGGCAGGCTCCTCAGCAGCACTTCGCTGCGACCCAGCACTTCATCCACCCCGATCGCTACCTGCACGCTCTTCGCCGAGGCACCCTGCTGGGTCAGCACCACGAAGACCCGCTGTCCATCTGCTTCCGGAAGCCCCAGGCAGGCCTGCAGGGTCTCCATGGGCAGGGACAAGCCGTGGACATCCACCTGGTCGCCACCATGGAGCTTCCTGCGCCCCGCCTGGACCCGCAGGACGCTGCCAATGGGGATCCCGAAGGTATGCATGCCACAGCGCACCTTTAGACAGCTCACCACCGCGCGGCTGAGCGGCAGGCTCAGGCGGATGAGACTGCCCCTGCGCGGTTCGCTGGAGAGGTGGATCTCGCCCCCCAGACCTTCGATTTCGGTTCTCACGACATCCATGCCCACGCCCCGTCCTGAGAGGTTGGAAGCCTGCTCCAGGGTGGAGAAGCCAGGCTCCAGGGTCAGGCGATGGAGGCGTTCCGGGGAGGGGTGTTCCCCGGCCTTGATGAAGCCCATGGCGACGCCGCGCGCTTCGATCCGCTCCAGGTCGAAACCCCGGCCATCATCCCGGATGTCGAAGCGCAGGTTCCGGCCCCGCTGGGAGGCGGAGATCCGCAGCGAACCGGCCTCGCTCTTGCCCTGCGCCAACCGTTCCGAAGGGGGCTCCAGGCCATGGTCCAGGGCATTCCGGATCAGATGCAGGAAGGGTTCCGTCATGCGGCCCAGCAGGTTTCTCTCCAGTTCGAGATCCCCGCCCACGAAGCTGAGCTTGACGGCCTTGCCCGTGTCCCGGCTCAGGCTCTTGACCATGGGCTCGATGCGCGTGAACAGGCCTTCCACCTTGACCATGCGCATCTGGAGCAGATCCTTCTGGACGTCCAGAAGGCTTTCCTCGATGCGGCCCATCAAAGCGAGGGGCTTCTCCTGGCCTTCCCGCATGATGAGGCTGGCCGCATCCCGGAGCTGGCCGACGGCCATGAGGCGGGCCTCCAGCGCTTCCACGCGGTGGACGGGCAGTCTGAGGATCTCCACGTCCTGGACCGCAGCAGGTGGGACTTCCGGCTCGGGGGGGGCAGCTGCCGGGAGAGAGGCGGCCTCCACGGCCACTTCCGATCTCAGGCTGTCAGGGACCCGCTGTGGATCCGCCAAGAGAGAGGTGCCCAGGAGCTCCCCGGGCAACCCTGGGAGATCGTCGGGCTTGAAGGCCTCACAGGCGATCATCAAGAGGAAGGCCAGGCCCTCCCGGTCCCCGGGCACTTCCCAGGGCAGGGTGGAGAGCAGCTCCCCCTGCGTGGACAGCGCATCGCTGAGCACGCGGAGGCGCTGATCGAAGGTGGCGTAATCCAGACACACCGCCACCCCGTGGATGGGCGTGCCATCCATCAGCACCGTGGTCACCCGGGTCCGTTCGTACTCCGAAAGGGCCTTCAACGCCTCGGGGGGGATGTCCAGCATGGAAGCCAGATCCTGGTGTGCGCCCTCCGAGGGACGCGCCATGGCCTCCAGTTCACCCAGCTGCCGGCGAATCGCCTGCAGATAGTCCTCGGGCTCCGGACGCCCCCGGCGCAGCCCAGCTAGCCCTGACTCCAGTGCCTCGATCCCGGCCTCCAGGGTCTCGGTCAGCGAGTCGGTGGAGCGCAGCCGGCCCTTGCGCATGAGGTCGAAGATATCCTCCATGCGATGGGCGGCCCGGCTGAAGCTGGTGAAACCCAGCATGCCGGCCATTCCCTTGAGGGTGTGCATGGTCCGGAAGAGGGCGTTCACCGCCGCCTGGACCACGTGCGCGGGCTGGGGTTCCTTCAGCGTCACGAGGGTCTGCCGGGCCTGCATGAACAGGTCCTCGCATTCCCCCCAGACATCATCGAAGGACTGGTCCAATGGCACTCCCGATGTCTTGGCATCGGCAGGAGAGTCGGAGGGCTGGAATCCTGACTGAGGCTATGGGCTATGGGATGTGGGATGTGGGCTATGGGCTGTGGGCTGCCCTACACTTGCCTCATGCGCACCCTTGCCGTCCTGCCCTCCCGCTTTCAGGCCTCCCGGTTTCCAGGCAAGCCCCTGGCAGCCATCGCCGGGAAACCTATGATCCAGTGGGTTTTCGAGGCGGCCCGGAGGGCCGAAGGGGTGGACCGGGTGGTGGTCGCCACCGATGATGACCGCATCGCAGCCACCGTCCGGGGCTTCGGTGGCGAGGCCGTGCTGACCGACCCTGCCCTGCCCTCCGGCACCGACCGCACCGCCGCTGCCCTGGCAGCTTTGGAAGCTGTGGGCGAGTCCTTCGACTGCGTGTTGAACATCCAGGGCGATGAGCCCGCCATGCACCCGGACACGGTGACGGCCCTGGTCGCCCTCATGCGCGCGCAGCCGGACCTGCCCATGGGCACCGCCGCCTGCCCCTTTTCCCACATGGATGAACTCTTCAATCCCAATGCCGTGAAGGTGGTCGTGGACGCTCGGCAGCGCGCCCTCTATTTCAGCCGCAGCCCCATTCCCTACGTCCGCCATTCCTCCATCTTCGAACCGGATTTCCGCCCCTGGCTGACGCCCCCACAGCTCGCCTGCTTCAATCGACACCTGGGCCTCTACGCCTATCGGCCCGACACCCTCAGGGCCTTCACCAGACTGCCGCCCCACCCTCTGGAACAGTTGGAGATGCTCGAGCAGTTGCGCGCCCTGGCCGCAGGCATCCCCATCGGCGTGGCGAACACGCCCTACCTGAGCCTGGGTGTGGATGTGCCCGGGGACGTGCCCGCCGCGGAGGCCCTGCTCCGGGAACGGGGGCTCACGCGCTAGACCTCGCGCGCTAGACTTGGGGGTTGGGCTGCGCGCCCGTCCTTCGCCAGGAGATATCTGTGAGCCACCATAAAGTCATCGTTATAGGTACTGGCCCGGCTGGCTACACCGCGGCGCTCTATGCCTCCCGCGCCAACCTCGCCCCCCTGGTGTTCGAGGGCGTCCAGCCCGGTGGCCAGCTCACCATCACCACCGAAGTCGAGAACTTCCCCGGGTTCCGCCATGGGATTGCGGGTCCGGCCTTGATGGAGGAGATGCGCGAGCAGGTGCTGCGCTTCGGCACCCTCATCAAGGCAGAGACGGTCCTCAAGGCGGATCTGCAGGTCCGCCCGTTCAAACTCACCACCGACCAGGGGGACTATACGGCGGATGCCGTGATCATCGCCACCGGCGCCTCGGCCATGTGGCTCGGCATCGGCAAGGATGAGCAACTGTCCCGTTCCGGTGGCGGCGTCAGCGCCTGCGCCACCTGCGACGGCTTCTTCTTCCGCGGCAAGGAGATCGCCGTGGTGGGCGGAGGGGACACGGCGGTAGAAGAGGCGACCTTCCTCACGAAGTTCGCCACCAAGGTCCATCTCATCCATCGCCGGGACAAGCTCCGCGCCTCCAAAGCCATGCAGGAGCGCGCCTTCAAGAACGAGAAGATCCAGCCCCTCTGGAACAAGGTCGTGCTGGACGTGCTCACCGCCACCCATGAGACTCCCATGGGCGAGAAGGTCGACAAGATCCGCGCCTTGAAGCTCAAGGACACGGTGGATGGCAGCGAGTCCGAACTGCCCGTGGAAGGACTGTTCGTGGCCATCGGCCACCAGCCCAATACCGGCCTGTTCGGGGGCCAGCTGCCCATGGACGAGACGGGCTATCTGCAGGTGGAGAAGGGCTCCAGCCGCACCCCCATTGCCGGCGTCTTCGCCTGTGGGGACGTCCAGGACCATGTCTACCGGCAGGCCATCACCGCCGCTGGCAGCGGCTGCATGGCCGCCATCGATGCCGAGCGTTGGCTGGCGGAACAGGGTCTGGCTGAGTGAAGGCCCCCTGACGTGAATGAGCAGAACCTGGAACCCCTGAGGCGGCACCCCGAGGGCCGGGCTCTCCGTGCGGAAGTGGACCTGGGGCGCATCGAGCGCAACCTGGGGCGCATCCGCGCCACTGCCGCGGGCCGGGAGGTCTGGGCCGTGGTGAAGGCCAATGCCTACGGTCACGGCGCCGTGCCCGTGGGCCGCGCCCTGGCCCAGGCCGGGGCCCATGGGCTGGCCGTATCCAACCTCGAGGAAGGCCTGGAACTCCGCCAGGGTGGCATCGAAAGCCCCATTCTCATCCTGGGTGGGCTGCGGCCGGAAGCCCTGCCCGCCGCCAGTGCCGAGGGGCTCACCATCGCCGTGGTGGGACCGGAACACCTGGAGGAGTACGCCCGGCTGATCACCCAGCATCCGGTCGCCTTGCACCTCAAACTGGATACCGGCATGGGCCGCCTGGGCCTGCTGCCTTCGGAACTGGGCGGCTGCATGCAGGGGCTGCAGCGCCTGGCCCCATGGGTGGAAGGCGTCATGGGCCACTTCGCCACCTCCGACGATCCGGACCAGGGCTTCGCCCTGCGCCAACGCGGCGCTTTCGATGCCTGTCTGGCGCAGTTGTCGGATGCGGGCATCCACCCGGCCCAGCGTCACCACGGCAACAGCGATGCCATCCTCTGCGGCCTCCTGGGCCAGGACACCCACGTGCGGCCCGGCCTGGCCCTGTTTGGCCTGACGACGGTTCTGGAAGGTCGGGCCCTCGGCCTGGAACCCGCCCTCGAACTGGTGGCTGAGGTGGCCCGGGTGAAGGTCGTCCCCGCCGGCACCACGGTCGGCTATGGCAGGACCTTCGTGGCCCCCCAGCCCATGCAGATCGCCACGCTGGCCTGCGGCTATGCCGATGGCTACCGCCGCGATCTGGGCAACCGGGCCGTGGTGGGGTTCCAAGGACGGACCTTCCCCGTGATTGGCCGCGTGTCCATGGACTACCTCACCGTGGCGCTGCCCCTGAACGTGCCGGTGGCTCCCGGGAGCCCCATGATCCTGTTCAGCGCCGATCCCTCCGCGCCCCACAGCCTGGAACGGCTGGCCCAGGCGCTGGGCACCATCCCCTATGAACTCATCTGTGCCCTGCACCGCCGAATCACGCGCCGTTTTTCCAACTGAACCAGGATTGATCCGCATTACCATGGGGCTCCCAACCGTGGGCCTCCATGAACCTGCTGGTCATTTCCCGACATGACGACCTGGTCGAACGCCTGCGCATGGCGTTCGAAGGGGCGGGCCATCGCCTCTCCCATGCGAGGGACCCGCTGGAGGCTCTGGCCCAGGATGCCTGGGGCGAGGCCCAAGTGCTGCTGGTGGATTCCATCGGGGATCCCATGGATGGCTACCGGCTGTGCCGCCTGCTGCGGGGCGAGGCCCGGGTGCTGTTCCGGAACCTGCCCATCTTCATCATCCTGGACCACTCGCCCACCGAGCAGGATCACCAGGCTCTGCTCGAATCGGATGGGGATGGCTTCGTGCTCTCCGGGCACACCATTCAGCAGCTCCTGAGCCACCTGGGCCCCGTGCTGGCCGGGGGAGCGGCGCGTGAAGAGGGACAGCGAGTGCCCGTGCTGGCCCTGGGGCTCCATACGGTGCTGGCCCAGCAGGCCCGGGACCTCCTCCAGCACCTCTTCATGGAGGTCCATACGGCCCCGGCGAGAAACGCCGCGGACGCGCAGCAGGCCTTGAAGGCGCCCATCCTGCTGCTGGGACTCTCAGCCGGTGGCGTGGAGGGGGCGCTGTCGCTCTTGGCCCAACTGCGCGAGCAGAATCGCCTGCCCTACACCATTCTCGTGGGCCAGGTGAAGGATGAGGCCGCCCAGCGGAAGCTTCTCCTGGCCGGAATCTCCGACTGGGTGCCCCTGCCCTTGCCGGCCCCCCGTCTGCTGCATGCCTGCAAACGGGCCATCGAATGGATGCACGCCAAGCGGGTGCAGACTGAGTACGAGTCGGCCATCCACGACCTGCGGGAACGCCGCAGCATGCTGGAGATCGAGGCGGCGGCGCTGCGCAGTGAAGTGCTCACGGATCCGCTCACGGAGCTGCTCAACCGACGCGCCTTCGACCAGAACCTGGAGCATGCGGTGCGGCAGTGGGAACGGCACCGGAGGGCCTTCGTCCTGGTTCTCGGCGACGTCGATCACTTCAAGCTCATCAACGACCGGTTCGGCCATCCGGTGGGGGACGAAGTCCTGCGCCAGATGGCTGCCCGGATCCGTTTCGGCCTCCGCAAGTCCGATCTCGCCTTCCGCATCGGGGGCGAGGAATTCGCCGTGCTGCTCACCGAGACCAGCCTCAAGGCCGGTTCGGAAGTGGCGGAGAAGCTGCGGCGCCGGATCGATCAGGAACCTGTGGTCCTCTCCGGGGGCCAAACCATCTTCCCGACCATGAGCTTCGGCGTGACGGGACCTGGCCCCCAGAATGCCATGGCCTTGATGGCCCTGGTCGACAAGGCCCTGTACCAGGCCAAGCGGCTGGGCCGGAACCGGGTGGTGGTTTCCGATGAGGGCAAACGGCCGGCGACGGGTCAGCGGCTGTAGGTGAAGAGGTCGCCCAGTCCTCTCAAGGTCAGGGTGAGGTCGAGTCGGTTCTCGCGCGATCCCACCACCGCCCCGGTGACGATCGCGACATGCGTGTACTTCAGGACATAGGCCACGCATGGTTCCACGTAGGCCAGTGCGACCTGGTTGGAGGCAAAGCCGTGCAGCCTGAAATCGTAGTTGGCACTGAATTCCAGGCGAAGGCGGTCGTCCCAGAGCCGCTGGATCCCCCCCAGCTGGAGGCCCTGCTGCCGCACGATGAACTGGTTGATGCCCGTGGAGAAGTAGGCCAGATTCAATCGGCTGCCATCCCGCTGTTTCACATCTACGCTGAGGGCGTTGTCGGTGCCCCCGGAACCCAGTTCCGAGGAGCGATGGAGGCTGATGCGGAGCCGATCATCGGGTTCCACGTCCAGGTCCGTGTCCACCGACGACCAGCGCTGTTTGTAGCGGCCATCGCTGAGGATGATGGGGGTGAAGTAGTAGCGGGTGGCGATCCTGAGACGCGCCAGATCCGCGAAGGCTCCGCCCGCGGCAGGCCGCCCCAGGAAGTGCTGCTTGAAGCCCACCTCGAAGCTGCGCTCGCCCGAGGCGCTCTCGTTGACGCCGGGCGAGGAATCCACGGCATCGAAACGCGGCACATGGCCCGCCTGCCCATAGCCACTCGTGTCGGTCAGGCCGAAATAGGGCTCGACCACGTGCCGCAACTCCCCCTTGTAGCCGAGGATGGACACATCCTGGAAAGTGCGGCCGACCTGCGGACCGGACAGGCGAAGGTGTTCCGAGGCCAGGAACCGGGTGGCGGCGGCGCCATCCACCACGAAGGGGCTGATGGCCGCATCGACCGTGCTGCCACTGGACCCGGCAGCCGGATCAAAGACGGGTGAGGAGAGCGATGAACTGTAGTGGGTGACGCGCCCCATGACTTCCAGGTCGGCCCGGAAGGGGCCCCACTGACCCAGGCGGCCGTGGATGCGGGTGTTCGCGTCCTGTCGATTCCAGGCGTAGGTGCTGTCGGGAGAGACGGCGCTATCGGCCAGGTGGTAGGCGAAGCGGCCCACCCGGAAGCCGCCATCCAGATAGAGGGGTCCCACCAGCGACACCGGGTAGAACCGGAACTCGGCCTGGGGCAGGGTCTGGCGCCGCAGGGAAGCCGGGAAATCCGGACTGTAGAACGGATCGCCCTGATTCGTCGTGAAGAAGAAACTGCGCTTTTCCGCCGCGGCCAGACTGAGGCTGCCGAAAGTGAAATTCCGGCCGAGGTAGAGGGCGGAATCGAAGCTGGTCGCGCCCAGGTAGCCAAGCCCCTTGCCGAAATCCGCATCCACGAGGCTGTCCGAGGCCTGGTTCACGTCGGCCGTGAATTGCCAGCCATCCTCGCGTTGCCAGACTTCCTTCAGGGAATAGCGGTACCGCTGGGTGTCGAGGCTGCGCTGGTGGATGGTCTCGCCGGCGATGCTGCCTTGATGCGTCAGGTCCGGATGCCAGCGGGCCTCGCCTCCGTAGAGAATGCCTTCTTTGCTGAAAAATTCCGGCGCCAGGGTGACGTCGGCCCGGTTGCCCAGCACCTGGTAGTAGGAAAGCCCCACGGTCGTGCCCAGCGTACTGGAGACCCCCAACTGGGGGGACATCAGGCCCGAGGTGCGCTCCGCCTGGGCGGGGTAGATGGCCCAGGGCAGGTAGTAGATGGGCGCTGCCCCAAGCAGGATCCGGGCGTTCCACAAGGTCGCGAAGCCATCCAGATCCACCTTGAGGCTGGACAGGCGGGCCCGCCAGCCCGGTTTCTCTTCGGGACAGGGGCTCAACTCGACTTCGTCGAAGGCCCAGGTGCGGAGGGTGGCAAACGCCACATGGCTGGAGCGGAGCGTCCAGGTCGGCGGCAGATCCATCTGCAGGGCCCAGGCCTCCCCCGAACGCAACTTCCAATCCATCTGCAGGCGCTCACTCCGAAGGCGGAGATCGGGGCCCTCCAGGCGGACATGCCCCGCCGCGCTCAGGCGGCCGTCGGGGATCCGGTATTCGATGCGGTCCGCCAGCAGCAGGATGCCCTCGGCCTGGATGGCGCCACGCTCGAGGATCCAGACATCGGCCTGCTCCTGCAGTTCTCCCCGCCAATCGAAGGGAACCCGTGCGCTGCTGTTGCCCTGCTCCACCCGGTAGGGCCGCAGGGGCAGCAATTCGGCGAAGGTCGGCGCCTCCAGGGGAGTCATGCCTGGAATGGGTGGGGGGCCTTGCGCCGGCAGCAGGGCCGGCAGAAGCCCCAGCAGCAAACCCCAGCTCCCTGGCAGGACCCATCGCATGGCGGGATCAGTGGTGGTGCGGCAGCAGCCGCGAACTGAGCAGGAAGATCCCCACCCCTGACAACAGGGCCAGCGTGCTTCGGAGACCCGACACCTTCTGGACCTCGGGCAGCAGATCCGAACTGGCGACATACAGCGTGAGACCCGCCGTAAGACCCAGGATCGGGCCCGTGGGAAGGTTCAGGATGGACTGGCCCGCGGAACCCACCAGGGCGGCCAGGGCCAGGGTTCCGGCGGCCAGCAGGGCGGCCCGATTCCCGAAGCCACGCGCCAGGAAGATCGAGGAGATGGTGCCGCCCTCGGGGATGCGATGGAACAGGATGCCCAGCAGCACCAGGGGACCCAGGTTGCTGTGGGTGGAGAGCGCCGCGGCGATGGCCACGCCATCCATGAGGCTATGCAGGGAGAGGCCCACCAGGGCCAGCACGCCACTGAGGGGGGAGCCTTCTTTGTGGGTCTCCTCGCCGTAGTGGAAGTGCAGGGTGATGCCATGTTCCATGACGTGGACCAGCAGGTAGCCCGCCAGGACCCACAGGGCGTTGGTTTCTCCGCCCTTGGCTTCGAGACACTCGGGAATGATGCGCACCAGGGTGACCGACAGCAGGTAGCCCGCCGCGACCCCGGACAGCAGGCGCATGAACTGGGCCCGCCCCTGGAGAAAGCGCACCACGCCCCAGCCACCCAGGAGGGTGGCCAGGGACGCCAGCGGTGCCAGCCAATAGAGGCTCATCCGTGACTACTCGGCTTTGGCCTTCTTGGCTCGGGTCACCTTGGGCTTGGCGGGTGCCGACACTTTGGTGGCCGCAGACTCGACGGATGCTTCCACCGCAGGTTTGGTGGCCTTCTTGACGGGGGCCTTGGCAGCCTTGGCCCTGGGAGCGGCCTTCGGCTTGACGGGCTTCTCAAGAGCAGGTTCCACGACGACCACCAGCTCTGGCGTGGCTGCCAGCGCCGACACCTTGGCCCGGGGCGTCCGCTTGGGCTTGGCGGGTTCCGCGACAGCGGATGCTGGCGCCGCCGGGGCGGCCCCGAAGCGCGGCCTTGGGCTAGGCGTCAGGAGGCTGGCGACCAGACCGGGCGTGGCCTTGGGGGGTTCGGGCTGGGCTTCAGCCTGCCCAGAGGCATCCATCTGGGCATCGGCAGCAAGAGGCTGGCCTGAGAATTCGCCGCCCCGTTCCGCGCCACTCTTGCGCCGGCGCCGACGGCGCTTGCGCTTGGTGCCATCACCCTTGGGCTCGTCGCCGGCTTCCTCGGCACCATCCTCGACTTCCTCGTCCTCGGGCTTGGCGCTTTCGAAGAGGGCACGCAGGCGCTCCCGCTCGTCCAGGGCCGCCCGCTGGAGGTCGCGGCGGTCGTATTTGAAGGCTTCGGGCTTGCCCTCTTTCGGGCCTTCACCATGAATGCCCAGGGCCTTCTCGAAGGAGATGGGACTGTCCCCGCCCAGGACCACGGTCTCGTCCTCGGGGGCACCCTTCTCGCGCTGGGGTTTGGGGGCCGGTTTCTCCACCGGAGCCTCCTCGGCCCGCTCGATCTCGGCGGCCATTTCGCCGTAGCTCATGGACCAGTCGGCCTGGATGAGGATCTTCGCGCCGCTCTCCTCCTCCATCAGAGTCAGGTCACTGCGTTTCTCGTTCAGCACCGCGGCGGCAATGGCCGGGTTCAGCTTCACGCGGATTTCGCCGAGGCCGCCCTTGGCCAGGATGCCGTGCAGCTTGCGCACCACGGAGAGGGCCATGGCCTCGATGGTCTTCACCTTGCCGGTGCCCGCGCAGGTCGGGCAGGGCTCGTGATTCACGTGCTGAAGGCTGGGGCGGATGCGCTGGCGGGTCATGACGAGCACACCAAAACGGTTGATCTTCCCCACTTCCATGCGGGCCTTGTCGGCCTTGAGGCAGTCCACCAACTTGTCCTGCACGGCGCGGATGTGGGATTCCCGCTTCATGTCGATGAAATCGATGACCACCAGACCCGCCAGGTCGCGCAGGCGCAGCTGGCGGGCCACTTCCTCCGCGGCTTCCATGTTGGTCTTGTGGGCCATGTCCTCCACGCCATCGCCGGAGGTCTTGCCGCTATTCACGTCGATGGCCACCAGGGCCTCGGTCTGGTCCAGCACCAGGGCGCCGCCGCTGGGCAGGGGCACCTTCCGCCCATACACGCGGTCGATCTGCTCCTCGAGCTGATGGCGGGTGAAGAGGGGCTTCTTGCCCGAGTAGTGCTTCAGCACGTCGAGATGCTGGGGCATGGTGCGCTTGAAGAAGGACTGGGCGGCATGGAAGGTGTCCAGGTCGTCGATGAGCACTTCCTCCACGTCGGCGCTGAAGGTGTCCCGGAGAGTGCGGGTGACCACATCGTCCTCCTGCCACACCAGGCCCACGCCGTGCCGGTGCTTGTAGCGGTTCAGGACCTCCTTGTAGGTGTCGAGCAGGTACTCCAGGTCGCGCTGGAAGTCCTCCTTGGTGACGCCCAGGCTGGCGGTGCGGACGATGACGCCGATGTCCTCCGGGATCTCCAGCGTGTCGATGAGCTGCTTGAAGTGACGCCGCTCCTCGGTGGCTTCGATCTTCCGGCTGATGCCGTTCACGGGATTGCCGGGCGTGATGACCAGGTAGCGGCCCGCAAGGCTGATCTGGCCGGTCATCATGGCGCCCTTGCTGCCCAGTTCCTCGCGCACGGCCTGGACCAGGATCTCCTGGTCCCGCTGGAGCACGTCCTGGATGCGGCCCCGGCGGCCATCGCCGCTGAGATCCCGGGGCAACTCGCCCAGGGGCAGGAAGCCGTTCTTCTGGCCCCCGAAATGGACGAAGGCGGCCTGCAGGCTGGTGTCGGCACGGACCACCCGGGCCTTGTACAGGTTGCCCTTGATCTTCTCGTTGTGCAGGAACTCGACGTCGTAGTCGAACAGCACGCCGTCGATCAGCGTGGCCACGCGGATCTCTTCCGGATCCGTGGCATTGATCATCATGGTTTTCTTGGGGCTCAAGGAGGCTCCTCTTGGAACCCAGGGATCTGGCTGAGGCTGACGCCCGGCAAGCCCGGCGGCCCTGGGTATGGATGGCGGGATGGGAGGTTGGGAAACCGAAGGGGGCCCTGCCCTGACTTCGGCCACCCAGGGATGAGATAACGGGATGGTCGCGACCCCCCGTGCGCGGGCAGTGCCTCGGTCGGCACGCGGGATCTCCAATCATTAAACCCACTTAATTTGTCCAGGGCAAGCAGGTTCCGCTTTCCCTGCGCCCGGACTGATTCTGGCGGAAAGTTACAGCGATGTCACAGGCTGTAACAGGGGCCTTCACTGCAGGCTCCCAGGATCAGGGCCATGAAGGAGGCATCCATGAGGATCCGAACCCTGGCCCAGTCCCTGTTGGCCATTCTGGTAGGACTGTCCGCGAGCGCTCAGTCGATCAAAATCGACCCCAAGGTCAGCACCTACAAGAAAGTGTCTGGCGTTAGCGGCAACCTCAACTCCATCGGTTCCGACACGCTGAACAACCTCATGGCCTACTGGGTCGAGGGCTTCAACAAGAAATACCCCAACGTGAAGATCCAGGTGGAAGGCAAGGGCTCGACCACCGCCCCTCCGGCCCTCATCGAGGGGACCAGCCAACTGGGCCCCATGAGCCGGGAGATGAAGTCCGAGGAAAGTGACAAGTTCGAGAAGAAGTTCGGCTACAAGCCCACCAAGGTGGCCGTCGCCATCGACACGCTGGCCGTGTTCGTGAACAAGAACAACCCCATCAAGTCGCTGAGCATGCAGCAGGTGGACGCCATCTTCTCGAAGGGCCGGAAGGGTGGCTACGCCAAGGACATCAAGGTCTGGGGCGACCTGGGCCTCACCGGGGACATGGCCACCAAGCCCATCAGCATCTATGGCCGCAACAGCGCCAGCGGCACCTATGGCTACTTCAAGGAACACGCCCTCTTCAAGGGCGACTACAAGGATTCCGTGAAGGAACAGCCGGGCTCCTCCTCGGTGGTTCAAAGTGTGGGCGCGGATCGCTTCGCCATCGGCTACAGCGGCATCGGCTACGCCACTTCGGGGGTCCGGGCCGTACCCATGTCAGATGCCTCGAAGAACGGCGGCGCCGTGTTTGAGGCCAATTATGAGAACGCGTTGAGTGGGAAGTACCCCATCTCCCGCTACCTCTATGTCTACATCAACAAGGATCCCAAGAAGCCCATCGATCCCCTGACCCGCGAATTCCTCAAGTTCGTGCTCAGCCGGGAAGGCCAGGAGATCGTGGTGAAGGATGGCTTCCTGCCCCTCACCGCCAAGATGGAAGCCGAGGAAGTCGCCAAGCTGAAGTAGTGAAGCATGATGACGGCGTGCCGGAGAATCCCTCCGGCACGTCTTCGTTTTGATCCGCGCCCACCCCGGGCCAACCTTGCCGAGACGACATGCCCCGCATTCCTTCCAACCAGGCCCGGGCCCAGCGCATGGACCGGTTCATGGCCTTCATCATCTCCGGTGGCGGCCTCCTGATCATCGGTGCCGTGCTGGCGATGCTGTTGTTCATCGCGAAGGAATCCATCCCCCTCTTCATCCCACCGCAATCCAAGGCCGTCGCCACCATCCAGGCCCCCCGTTCGGGAGGCGCTTGGCTGGATGAATCCGGCAAGGCCGCCGTGCTCATGTCCCCCACCGAGGGGTTGAAGGCCCTGCGCTTGCCAGCGGGGACCGCCCTGCCCGTGCCCGCCGGGGGTCCAGCCTTGCCCTGGACCACCTTCACACCACTCAATCCCCACGGTGAAGCCCTGGTCATCGGGGCCGATGGCCGCCTTTTCCTGACCCGCCTGGCCTGGGCCAAGCCCGCCGGCGAGAATGACCCCGCCCAATGGACCCTGGAATCCCACTGGCAAGGTGGACTGCTCCTGGCCGAAGTGCCCGACGCCATCCTCCACTTCAGGTTGCAGGAAGTGGGCGGGCTGGGCGGCGGGGCCACGCTCAGGATCGTGGCGACGACCAAGGCCGGGCTGGTCTGGGCGGAAGGTCCCCTGGAACCGGCAGCCGCCCTGCCTTGGAAAGCCATCGCGGTGGAGCCAACCCTGCATCCCACGGCCGCTGCCTGGAGTTCCGACGGCAAGAACCTCTTCGTGGGCACGCGCGAAGGGCGACTCCTGGACCTGGATCCGGACACCGGCAAGGCCGAATCAGCCGCGGACTTCGGGGAGCCCATCCAGTCCGTGGGTTTCGCCCTGGGGCAGTCGAGCCTGCTCGTGGGGGGCGCTAACGGGAAGCTCGCCGCCTATCAACGGGTCCGCGTCAATGAGGTCTTCCAACTCCAGGCCTTCCACGGCTTCGAGCGCCTCGAGGGGCCCGTGCTGGGCTTCCAATCCAGCCAGCGGGACAAGCGCTTTCTTGCCTGGACGCCCGTCCAGGCGGTGGTGGACCACCTGACCACCGAACGCCGGATGTTCACCACGCATCTCGATGGCCCGGGCCTGGCCGCGCTGGCTCCCCGGGGCGACCTGATCCTGCACGGCAACGGCATCACCGGGGCCCTGCGCCTCTGGTCCCTCGACGCCCCCCATCCGGAGGTCAGCTTCGGTCTGCTCTGGGGCAAGACGCATTATGAAGGCTACGAAAAACCCGAATACGTCTGGCAGAGCACCGGGGGCACGGATGATTTCGAGCCCAAGTTCAGCATCGTGCCCCTGGTGTTTGGGACCCTCAAAGGCACCCTCTACGCCATGCTCTTCGCCTTTCCCCTGGCCGTGCTCGGCGCCCTCTATACCTCCCAATTCGCCAGGCCGCGTCTGAAGAATGCCATCAAGCCCACCATCGAGATCATGGCGGCCTTGCCCTCGGTCGTGCTCGGGTTCCTGGCAGGCCTGGTGATGGCGCCGCTCCTCGAACGCATGGCCATGCAGGTCCTCGTGTACCCCTTCGTCGTGCTGCTGCTGGCGATCCTGATCGCGCCCTTCTGGGGCCGGCTGCCCCTGCCCTTTCGCAACGCCTTCGGCAGCGGGCGGGAGGTGCTCTGGATGGTGCCGGTGCTGTTGGCGAGCGTCTGGCTGAGCAGCCTGGCCGGCCCCTGGCTCGAACGCGTGGCCCTGGGCGGCAGCTACCGCACCTGGCTCCAGACCTCCATGGGCATCACCTACGACCAGCGCAACAGCCTGGTGGTCGGGTTCGCCATGGGCTTCGCCGTCATTCCCATCATCTTCACCATCAGCGAGGACGCCCTGTCCAGCGTGCCCAAGTCGCTCACCTCCGCCAGCCTCGCCTGCGGGGCCAGCCCCTGGCAGACCGCCTGGCGCATCGTCCTGCCCACGGCCAGCCCCGGCATCTTCTCGGCCACCATGGTGGGCCTGGGCCGGGCCATCGGCGAAACCATGATCGTGCTAATGGCCACAGGCAACACGCCCATCATGGACTGGAGCCCCTTCAACGGCATGCGGACCCTGGCTGCCAACATCGCCGTGGAAATTCCCGAAGCGCCGCTGCACGGAACCCTGTATCGGGTGCTCTTCCTGGCGGCGTTCCTCCTCTTCCTGCTCACCTTCGTCCTCAACACCATCGCGGAGCTGGTGCGCCAGCGCCTGCGCCGCCGCTATGAGTCCATCTGATGAGCCGCCTCGCTGAACGCCTCCGACAGGGTGGGGTCTTCGTCTGGTTCTCAGGGACGCTGCTGGCCTTCTGCCTGGCCATGATCCTCAGTCTGGTGGGTTTCATCGTGGCCAAAGGCATGGGCTACTTCTGGCCCAGTTCCCTGGTGCAGGTGCAGACGCCCGAGGGCCCTGTCCTGGGGGAGATCACCGGTCATGAGTTGGCCAGGGGCGAGGAATCCGAGAAGTACCAGTTCCGGGTCGGCAACCGGGATATCTACGGACAGGATTTCAAGTGGCTGCCCGCCACCGGCCTTGGCAAGTTCGACCAGCCCAAGGATGCCATCCTGATCGAGCGGCTCGAATACGGTCCCTTCCTGGGACGCATTGCTTCCCTCAGCCATGAGGGCAAGCAGGTTGCCAAGGGGCCCGAAGCGCTCGCCGGGGCCCTCGATCGCCTGCCGGAAGCCAACCGCCTGCGCCGCCGCATCCACGCCATTGAAAAGGGCCAGGTGGGTGACCTCAACCAGCGCATCGAAAAGCTCCGGAAGTCCCGCCGGAAGCTCGAAGCCGCCGGTGACCAAGTCGCCTTGCAGGCCCTGGAGGCCAAGACCGCCGCCCTGCAGGCCTCCTATGACGAACTCCAGGTCAGTCTGGAGCAGACACGGAACGAGGCGAAGGCCTGGACACTCAACCTCGAGACGGTCGACGGGAAGTCCAAGGAGCTATCCCTGGGCAGCGTCGTGCGACTGGTGCCCGCCAACGCCATGAGCCGTCTCGACAAACTGGGTGTCTACCTGTCCCGCCTCTGGGAATTCGTGGCGGATGACCCCCGCGAATCCAACACCGAAGGGGGCATCTTCCCGGCCATTTTCGGCACCGTGATGATGGTGCTGGTCATGTCCGTGCTCGTGGTGCCTTTGGGTGTGATCACGGCCCTCTACCTTCGCGAATACGCCCGCCAGGGCTGGCTGGTCCGGGCCGTGCGCGTCGCCGTGAACAACCTGGCCGGCGTGCCTTCCATCGTGTTTGGCGTGTTCGGGCTGGGCTTCTTCGTCTATGGCCTGGGCGGCACCATCGATCAGCTCTTTTTCGCCGACAGCCTGCCCACGCCCACCTACGGCACCGGCGGCATTCTCTGGGCTTCCCTGACCCTGTCCCTGCTGACCGTACCCGTGGTGGTGGTGGCAACCGAGGAAGCGCTGGGGGCCGTGCCCCGCTCCCAACGGGAGGCCAGCCTCGCCATGGGGGCCACCAAGTGGCAGACCCTCTGGAAGATCGTCCTGCCCAGTGCCACCCCGGGCATTCTCACGGGTCTCATCCTCGCCATCGCCCGCGGCGCCGGGGAAGTCGCCCCCCTGATGCTCACGGGGGTCGTTAAGCTGGCCCCCGCCATGCCCCTGGACGGCACCTTCCCCTTCTTCCACCTCGACCGGAAGTTCATGCACCTCGGCTTCCACATCTACGACGTGGGGTTCCAGAGCCCCAATTCCGAGGCTGCCAAACCCATGGTGTTCATGGCTTCGTTTTTGTTGTTGCTGGTGGTGGTCATCCTGAACCTGTTCGCCCTGAACCTCCGGCGCAAGCTGCGGGAGCGTCTGGGAGGGAGCACCTTTTGAGCCTAGACTCCGGAGCCATCGACATGGAAATCGACGACCCCCGCCCCGTGCCGGAGCCCGCCCTCCTGCAGGTGCCCCCGCCTGAATCCGGCCCGCGCACGGCCAGTTTCGCGCAACCCAACCTGCCCCTCACGGACCCGGCCGTCCTGTCCGCGCCCATCATTCTCCGCATGGAACGGCTCAATCTCTTCTATGGCGAGAAGCAGGCCCTCACGGACGTCAACCTGCAAGTGGCGCGCAATTCGGTCATGTCCTTCATTGGACCCTCCGGTTGCGGGAAGAGCACCCTGCTGCGCTGTCTCAATCGCATGAACGACCTGATCGACAATGTCCGGATCGAGGGGCGGGTGTTGCTGGGCGATACCGACCTCTACGCCCCGGAAACCGATGTGATCGCCCTCCGGAAGCGGGCGGGCATGGTCTTCCAGAAATCCAATCCCTTCCCCAAGTCCATCTTCGAGAACGTGGCCTATGGCCTGCGCATCCAGGGACAAGGCGACCACGCCCTGCTGGAAGAAGCCGTGGAACGGAGCCTGAAGGGGGCCGGCCTGTGGGACGAGGTCAAGGACCGCCTCAAGGACTCGGCTCAGGGGCTTTCGGGAGGCCAGCAGCAGCGGCTCTGCATCGCCCGGGCCCTGGCGGTCCGGCCGGAGATCATCCTCATGGACGAGCCCTGCTCGGCCCTCGATCCCATCGCCACCGCCCGGGTCGAGGAACTCATCCTCGAGCTCAAGCGCGAGTTCACCATCGTGATCGTCACCCACAACATGCAGCAGGCCGCCCGCGTGAGCGACCACACGGCCTTCTTCTGGATGGGTAAGCTGATCGAGACGGGCCTCACGGAGAAGATGTTCACCAATCCAGGCCATCGCATGACCGAGGACTACATCACGGGGAGGTTCGGCTGATGCGTCAATTCGACCAGGAACTGAGGGATCTCCGGGACGGCATCCTCGCCATGGCCGGCTTGGCCGAAGAGATGATCGACCTGACCAATCAGGCCCTGAGTGAGCGTTCGCGCTCCAAGGCCGAACAGGTACTCGCCATGGACCGGGGTCTGGACGAATGGGAGCTGAAGCTGGACCGGCTCTGCGTGGATCTGCTGGCCTTGCGGTCCCCAGCCGCGGGGGATCTGAGGCTCATCGCCTCCAGCCTGAAGATCGTCCCCGAGATTGAGCGCATCGGCGACCACTGCTGCAACATTGCCCGGCGCGCCACCTACGTGCATCCGCCCATCCTCTCCAGCGGGTCGCTGGAGCGCCTGGGCCAGGAGACCCGCGGCATGGTCCGCTGGGCCGTGGATGCCTTCATTGGCAGCGACGCGGGCTTGGCCCGCACGGTGATCAATGCGGACGACTCCGTGGACGCCCTGTACAGCCAGATCTACAAAGAGCTGCTGCGGTTGATGATGTCGGATCCCCTGTGCATCGAGCGGGCCAGCCACCTTATCCTGGTCATCAAGAACTGGGAACGCATCGCCGATCAGGCCACCAACATCGCCGAAGAAGTGCTGTTCATCCTGGAAGGCCGCAGCGCCAAGCACCCCTACCTCCAGGACAACCCCCCAGACTAGGAATCGAGAACCAAATGGCCGACATCCTGCTCCTGGAAGACGATACCGAGATCCGCCTGGGTCTCGAGCAGCACCTGCGCCGGGAGGGCTTCAGCCTGCGGTCCGTGGGCACCGGCCGGGCCGCTCTCGACGTCCTCAACGCACCGGGGACCCGACTGGATGCCGCCTTGCTGGACCTGAGCCTGCCGGACATGGACGGCCTGGATGTGCTGCGAGCGATTCGTGCCCATTCCTCGCACAAGGCCTTGCCCGTGCTGCTGGTCACCGCCCGCAGCGAAGAGATCGACCGGGTGCTGGGCCTCGAGCTCGGTGCGGACGATTACATTTCCAAGCCCTTCTCCGCCCGCGAGCTGGCGGCCCGGCTGCGGGCCATCCTCCGCCGCTCCGCTCCCGCAGACGTCCCAGAGCGCGTGGCCAAGCTGAGTTTTGGCACCATCACCGTGGATCCGGACATGCACACGGCCCGGGTGGACGGTCAGCTGGTGGAACTGACCCGAAGGGAATTCGAGCTGCTGGCCTACTTCCTCGCCAATCCCAGGCGGGTGCTCACCCGCGAGAAGATCCTGCAGCAGGTCTGGGGCCTGGAGTACCTGGGCGAGAGCCGCACCATCGACGCCCACGTGCGCCGGGTTCGGGCCAAGCTGGGCGAGGTGGCGGCGGAAATGATCGAGACCGTGGTGGGCGTCGGCTACAGGCTGGGTGGCCCGGCCGAATCCTGAGAGGTCCCCTGGGGCGGTAGCATCACCCGGAAAGTGGCCCCTTCCCCTGGCTTGCTGTCGACGGTGACTTCGCCCCCCATGAGCCGGCACAAGTGCTTCACGATAGCCAGGCCCAGGCCCGTCCCGGGCTTGGCCTTGGCCGCCTGGGCCCGGTAGAAGCGCTCGAAAATGCGGCCCTGCTCGGCCTCGGGGATGCCCGGACCCTGGTCCCGCACTGCCCAGGTCTGCCCCTGGTCCGAGATGCGGACCGACAGCCGTACCTCTCCATCGGGAGGGCTGAACTTCACGGCGTTGGACACGAGGTTCTCGATGACCTGGTGCAGGCGCAGGGCATCCACCAGGATGGTCGTGCCGGCGGGCGCATCGACCTCCAGCGCCAGCTGCACCCCGCGGGCCGGGCCGCGTGGCTGCAGATCCTTCATCAGCGTCTCCAGGAAGGCCATCAGATCCAGGCGTTCCGGGGCCAGGCTCAGGGCCCCGCTCTCGATCCGGCTGAGCTCGGAGAGATCGCCCAGCAGCAGGGCCAGCCGGTCCACGGAACGAAGAAGGGACTGGGCGCTGCTCCGGGCCGTCTCCGACAGTTTCTCCTCCTGCAGGTTCTCGGCGGCGATGCGGATGGCCGTCACCGGGGTCTTCAACTCATGGCTCACGTTGGAAATGAACTTCTGGCGCGTGGTTTCCAAGGCTTCCTGGCTGGTGACGTCGTCCAGGGTGAGCAGCACGCCGCTCACGGCGCCGAGGGGCGCGAAGGGAATCGCCCTGACGCGGAGCATCCGCCCGGCGCGCGCCATGCGCCATTCGCAGGGTATCCCGCCATAGGCCTTCTGCACCGCACCCGGGCCCTCCGGATCGTGGAACACCTCGCCCACTGTCATGCCCTTGGCCAGGGGCGCGCCGAGCCCCAGGTGTCGCTGGGCGGCAGGGTTGAACTGGTCCAGGCAGCCCAGGGCGTCGAAGAGCAGCACGCCCTCCTCGAGTCGCGCCATGATTCCCGGCAGCAGTCGTTCCTCCCGAGTGGCCCTCTCCTTCAAATCCTGGTTTTCCCGTTCCAGCGCCGACCAGGTCCGGGAGAGATCCACGCTCGTGCGCGCTCCGGCCCCCCCCTGAAGCTCGACCGGGGTTTCGGGCAAGGCTCGCACCTGCCAGCGGGCCATGAGGAACAGCACCAGGACCAGGGCGATCAGGAGCCCCAGGGTCCAGAGAAAGGAAGCCCCCTGGTGGACGCTCATGCCCAGCCCAAAGCCCAGAAACAGCATGGAAACCAGGCAGATCAGGGCACGGCCCAGGAAGACAGGCACCCCCGATCCTTCAGCTCGCTGGGTTTCCAGTTGGTCCATGGCCTCTGACCATACACCGCCGGGAGTCCCAGGCCCACCCTGGATCCGCGAATTTACGCGCTGATTACAAGCCGGAACCCAGTACAGTTGGGAGTTGAACGAGGGAGCTCCGAATGTCGATGAATACGCTGATGCGCTGGCTCAAGCCCCGGGAGATGGTCTTCTTCGACCTGCTGGAGTCCGCGGCCGGCAACGCCTACCAAGCCTCCCAGCTGTTCGACCGGGAAATCAGGACCGGAGATCCCGTCCGCTTCGCCGAACTTAGGCGGCAGATGAAGGATTTGGAACACATCGGCGACGATCTCACCCGGGAGATCATGGATCACCTGAACCAGACCTTCGTCACCCCCATCGACCGGGAAGACATCATGCAGCTGGCCCACGCCCTCGATGACGTGGTGGATGCCATCCATGCGGTGTGTGAGCGCCTCATCCTCTACCGCATCACGCATGTGATGCCCGCCGTCACGGAGATCAGCTCGATCATCGTCGAGGGTTCCGGCGAACTCCTCCATCTCATCCGCTCGCTCCGGAACATGGCCAACCAGAAGGAGATCCGGGACCGCATCCGGCGGGTCCACACCCTGGAGAACAAGGCTGATTCCATCTATCACGCGGCCCTGGCGCAACTCTTCGAGGACCCCAAGGATCCCATCGAGCTCATCAAGTGGAAGGAACTGCTCAACCGGATCGAGGACGCGACGGACAAGATCGAGCTCGTGGCCAAGGTCGTGGGCTCCACCGTCATGAAGAACGCCTGAGCCCCGCATGCTGGAAGCCTTCTTCATCCCATCCCTGGCGATGCTGATCCTGCTGTCCTGGGGGATCGATTACATCAACGGGTTCCACGACACCGCCAACTCCATCGCCACCGTGGTGAGCACGGGGGTGCTGCCGGCCAAGTACGCCCTGATCATGTCGGCCACCTTGAACTTCGCTGGAGCCCTCGCGGGAACCTCTGTGGCCACCACCATCGCCAAGGGTCTCGCCGACAGCCAGCACGTGGTCCCCGCCGTCATCGCCGCGGCCCTCATGGCCGCCATCACCTGGGACCTGCTCACCTGGTGGTTCGGCATCCCTTCCAGCACCAGCCATACGCTGCTAGGCGGACTCACCGGGGCCATCGTGGCCCATGCCGGTTTCCAGGCCCTCCACATGCAGAAGCTCAAGGAGATCGGAGCCTTCATTCTCATCTCTCCGGCCATGGGCTTCCTCGTCGGCATGGCCCTCATCCTCGTGATCCTCTGGATCGTGCGGCATTTCCCGGGCCACAAAGTGAACAAGGTGTTCCGCAAGGCGCAGCTCGTCAGCGCCGCCGCCATGTCCTTCACCCACGGCCAGAATGACGCCCAGAAGGCCATGGGGATCATTTGCCTCGCCATGATCGCCTACAAGTTCCACCTGCCCATGGATGCCAAGGCGAAGGTCATCATCCCCCTCTGGGTGAAGATCGGCAGCGCCAGTTTCATGGCCCTGGGCACTGCCTCGGGCGGCTGGAAGATCATCAAGACCATGGGTTCCAAGATCGTGAAACTGAGGCCCATCCATGGTTTCGCCGCCGAGACCGCCGCGGCGGCCGTACTCTTCACCACCGCGCACTTCGGCATTCCCGTCAGCACCACCCACAGCATCACCGGCGCCATCATGGGCGTCGGCGCCTCCATGAACGCCAGCGCCGTTCGGTGGGGCGTGGCCGGGAACATCATCGTGGCCTGGGTTCTGACCATCCCCATCAGCGCCCTCCTGGCGGCGGGCTTCCTGAAACTGGTGACGCCTTTCTTCTGATGGAAATGTTCCCGACTTGTGGCAGTCATGAAATACCTTCGTCACACCGAGGCCCGACACTTTCACTCCCACCTTCGCGGATGCCCGTCACCGCTTGGTTTCACCTTATTTCCGTGAAGTTGGCCTAGCCGCCACGCTGCCGTCATCGCCGTGACCGACCCTGGATGCGAACCCAGGGAGGTACGACATGAGCATCGAACAACTCGCACCCCATCCGGAAGGCGCCCGCTATACGGTGCGCGCTTTGGGCAGCGCGGATTTCGTCCATCTGCGCCGGCTCGAGGCGGAGATCTGGTCCGGCGATGGGGCCGGCGAACTCTGCCCCCACTACCTGCGCCTCTGCACCGAGCTCTACCGTGACTGGTGCTTCCTGGCGCTCGACGGGGACCGGCCCGTGGGCTACGTGCTGAATTTCGTCGCGGGCACCACGGTCTATTGCGCCACCCTCGCCGTGCATCCCGAGTACCAGAAGGGCCGGGTCAACTACCTGCTCATCCGCGCCATGGTCTCGAAACTGCTCCACGAGAACGTGGACGAGTGCCGCTTCCTGGTGGAGCCTGGCAATACTGATGCCCGCAACGTCCACAACGCCCTGGGTGCCCGGGTGGTGGAAGAGGTCCAGGACTTCTACGCCCCCGGCGATACCCGGCTCTGGTCCGCCATCACGCGCGCTGACCTCGAGCGCGTCCGGGCCCGGTACACCCGCCTGAAGCTGGTTTCCTGATGAGCTGGACCGGGGTCCTCTGGCCCACCTTCGCCCTCCTGCCCCGCCTGGCAGCCGGCGCGGAGCCCCAGCCCGGCATGCATGTCTGGGCACGGCGCCTGCTGCCTGCCCTGGGCGTGGACCTGACGATCGCCGGTCATCCCCGGTCCGACATCCCCCTGTGGGTGGCCAATCACTTGAGCTGGGTGGATCCCGTGGCGCTCCTGAGCCTCCGCCCCATGGGCACCATCGCCAAGGGCGAAGTCATGGGCTACCCGCTCATCGGCCGCTGGGCGAAGAAGTCCGGCATCCATTTCGTGAACCGGGAGGACGCCACCAGCCGTGCCGCGGCCCTGGCCAGCTTTACGGCCTCGCTCCTGGAGGGGCGAGACATGCTGTTGTTCCCGGAAGGCACCACCACCCGGGGGGAACGGCTCGCACCTTTCTACGAAGGTGGCCTGCGCGTGGCCTTCGACCTGGGCCTGCCCGCCCAGCCCATGCGGATCTCCAGCCCCGCGCCCCACTACCCCTGGACCGGCAGCGAGACCCTGCTGCCCCACCTGCGGACCCTTTTCGCCACGCGAACTCTGGTCACGGTCACCGCTGGGGATCCGCTCTACCCCGCGGATTTCAGTGATCCCACCGCCTGGATCGCGGCCTTCAGGACCGCCTTGTCGCCCCGGAGTTCCGATGTCCGCTGACGTACTCATGCAGGGCCTGCGCACGGGCCTCACGCCCTTCCTGGGCCTGCCCCTCTGCCTCGACCCCCGGCCGGCCATTGGCGTGGTGCTGGGCGTGCCCTGTGACGCGGGCGTCATCAACCGGCCCGGCGCGCGCTTGGGCCCCTGGGCCCTGCGCGCGGCATCCATGGGACTCGGTTCCCATCCCATGCCCGAACGCCTGCGGGAGGGCCGGCCGGTGCTCGGCCCTGCCGCGGCCCACGGGTGGCTGGATGGTGGCAACATCCCCACCCTGCCCTTCTCCCTGGCTGAGGCGCTGCAGACGGTGCAGGACAGCGTGGGCGCCTGGACCCTGAACGGCTGCCGTACCCTGCTGCTCGGTGGCGACCATTCCCTCACCCTGGGCGCGCTGAGGGCCCTGGCCCTGCGGCACGGACCCTTGGGTCTGCTGCACATCGACGCCCACCCCGACGCCGCCAACGGGGCCGCCTGGGGCACGGACATCCACCACGGCACCTGGCTGCGTCAGGCCCTGGAGGAAGGACTGGTGGATGCGGATCGCCTCGTGCAGGTGGGGCTGCGGGCGCCGCGCTTCGACGACGAAGAACTGGCCTTCCTGCAGGCGGTCGGCGCGCGCATGTGGACGCCCGCCGATCTCCGGGATCCTATGCTGGCCCCGCGTCTGGAGGAGGACCTGGCCGCCGTAGGACAGGGGCCTGCCTACCTGAGCCTGGACCTGGACGCCCTCGATCCTGTGCTGGTGCCCGCGGTGGCGGAACCCGTGCCGGGCGGCCTGAATCTTGATGAGGCGTTGCACCTGATCCACGCGGCCAGGAATTGGTCCGAACCCTGGGTGGGCGCGGATCTCATGGAACTTGCTCCCACCCTGGAGGGTGCCGAAGCCAGCGCCCGCATCGGCGCCCATCTCGCCCTCCACCTGCTTGCCTGAGGTTCCCATGAATGCGCTGCCCGCCTTCCGCAGGACCCACGGTGAACCCACCTGGGACGACCTTGTCACCGGCCATGACTTCGGCCTCCTGGACCCCGCGGAGATCCAGGCCTGCCTCATCGGTGAGGGCCCCGCCGTGCTGCGCTTGCGCGCTCTGGCAGGTGAAGCCCTGCGGACCTTCGAGGCGCACCTCTGGGCCGCCTGTGCCGAGGCCACGGGCAAGACGCCCCGCCCGGGCAGCGCCCGCTGGGCCCAGGCCCAGGACCGCTGGCGGGAGGCCCTGCTGCGCGAGACGCTGGCCACGGAAAGCACTTCGGCCCATCTGGCCCAGCGGGTGGAACGACTCTACGAGCAGGTGGGCTGTCCCGAGGACATGCTGCTCATGCTGACCCCCTCCCAGGCCTGGTCCGGCACTCCCGCCACCGTGGATCCCGCCGCCGTCCAGCGGTTCCTGGATCGCCCCCGGGACGGTTCCAGGAGATACGGGGCGGCATCCTGACGACTCTGCCACTCTGAGGGTTTCCCCCCGGACCCTGATGCCCTTGCCCGACCCCAGGCTCGACGATCTTCTGAACGGCGGCGCTCCGAAGCTGGAGCCCCTGTTGCGCTGGCTGCTGGAGGCCTCCCCTGCCGACGCGCTGGATGGCGAGGCCCGCCGCACGAGCCGCCTGCGCCGGCTGTACGAGGTCCTCAGCCAACGGGGGCTCGAGGACCTGTTGTCGAGAGAATGGAACCACACCTCGGCCATCCGGCTGCTGGCGGAGACCGGCCTGCCCGACCGGACCTCCCTGCTTGGCGAAGGCTTTCTCCGGGTGGTGGACCAGGTCATCCCCCGCCTCGATCCCGAAGGTGACCTCTACTCGCTGCTGGATCGCCTTGATCTCGATGAGGCTGATGCCGTCTGGATCGAGGGCCTGCCGGAAGAACTGCGCAGGCCCTGGGGCCGACTGCTGGCCCCGCCACCAGAGACCTGGGTACATGCCGCCGGCTTGTTGGCCCATCGCGCCGCGGCCGTGGGCCTGTCGCGGGACCTCCTGGCCCTGGAGCCCGAAGGCAGCGATGCGGATTCCCCCTTCTTCAGGCTCACCCATGCGGTGCGGGATTGCGCGGAGCATCCCGGTGCTCTGGAGGCCCGCACTGCCTGGGAAACCTGCCGTGCGGCCTGCTCCGGGGTGCTGAACCGTGCCCATGTGAGCCTCGACGCCTGCGGCGTCTCCACGGACCTGGTCTTCCGTCTGGAGTTGTTGGAAGCCCAGCTCCGCCGCATTGACCATCTCCTCACCTTCAGTGCGGGCGAGGGCGACGGCACGGCCTTCGTGGCCGAACTGGTGCGGGGCAGCGCCCAGCAGCACGGCCTCGCAGTCCTCCTCCGCACCACCGTGAAACGGCTGGCCCGGAAGATGGTCGAGCACACCGGCGACACGGGCGAGCACTACATCGCCCGGAATCGCCGCGAATGGCGCGCCATGCTCTGGTCGGCGGCGGGCGGTGGGGTGCTCACGGCCGGCACGGCCCTCTTCAAGTACGGCCTCGCGGCCATGCCCCTGGCGCCACTGCTGATGGGCCTCGCCCTCACCTTCAACTATTCGGCCAGCTTCATCCTCATGCAGTTCCTGGGCTTCAGCCTGGCCTCCAAGCAGCCCGCCATGACCGCGGCGGCCCTGGCCCGGGCCCTGGAATCCGGCGACGGCCAGGGGCGCGAAATTGAACTGGTGGCGGCCATCACCCGCACCCAGGTCATCGCCACCGTGGGCAACGTCTGCGCGGCCATCCCCACCGCCCTGCTCATCGCCGCAGGCTGGGTCTGGTTCACGGGGCACGGCCCCTTTGGCGAGGAAACGGCCCTGCACAGCCTCCATGGCAACCATCCCTTGCACGGCTGGACGCTGGTCTTCGCGGCCATCACCGGCGTCATTCTGTGGCTCTCCAGTCTGGCCGCGGGCTGGGCCGCCAACTGGAGCGCCTACCGCTGCCTGCCGGAAGCCCTGGCCCAGAGCCACCGGATCCGGTCCCTCTTCGGCAGGTCTCGGGCCGAGGCCCTGGGACGGTTCGTGCATCGGCACATTTCCGGCATCGTCGGCTACCTAGCCCTGGGCGGCCTGCTGATCTTCGTGCCCATGGCCTTCGCCTTCGCGGGCATCCATCTGGAGGTTCGGCATGTGACGCTCCAGTCCGCCGCCTTGGCGCTGGCTTCAGCCAGTCTCTTTGCCCAGGGTGTCCTGGCCTGGGGGGATGTGCTCTGGGGCCTGCTGGGCGTCGCCCTCATCGGCGCCCTGAATTTTGCCGTCTCCTTCGCCCTGGCCCTCTGGACAGCCCTGCGGGCCCGGGACTTCACCGGCCTCAACAGCCGCCGCCTCTGGTGGGGCATCCTGAAGGCCTTCAACCGCCAGCCAGGGCGTTTTTTGCTCGCGCCGAAGCCCGGTGCTACCCTCGATTCCCTTCCCTCCGGAGAACCTCATGCATAGCCTGCTGCTCCCTGCTCTCATGGCCCTGCCCTTCGCCGCGTCCCTCGGGGCCCAGGACAAGCCCGCCCCCGTGCGCCTGACGCCCCTGCGCGTGAGCCCGGCCTGCACGGTCGCCCAGGACATCGGCATCAGCAAGATCGACCTCGCCTTCGCCCGGCCCGCCGTGAAGGGCCGCAAGATCTGGGGTGGCCTGTTGCCCTTCGGCGAGATCTGGCGGGCCGGAGCCAACAACGCCACAGTGATCACCATCAGCCACGCCGCCAAGGTCGCCGGCAAGGACCTGCCCGCCGGCACCTATGGCTTCTTCGTCATCCCCAACGAGAAAGCCTGGACGCTCATCCTCAACAAGAAGGCCAAGCAGTGGGGCGCCTACGAATACAAGAAGGAAGATGATGTCCTGCGCTGGGAGGTCACACCCCAGGCCGGAGCCCACCTGGAGTACCTGGACTACCGAGTGATCCCCGTGGATTCAGGCACTGCCATCATCGAGCTGGGCTGGGAAAGGTTACGCGTGAGCTTCCCCGTGGCCTTCGACACCAAGGGCCTCTACTGGAGCCAGCTGGAAGACAAGCTGAAGCTGGCGCCCGAGACCGACTGGGTGCCCTGGTACCAGGCCGCCAAGTACTGCCAGGAGCAGGGCATCGAACCCCAGAAGGCGCAGGCCTGGATCGAGAAGAGCCTGAAGGCCGGCGACAGCTTCTGGAACCACGAGACCGCCGCCCGGATCTACAAGGATGCCAAGCGGATGCCGGAAGCCCTGGCCCACCTTCAGAAGGCCATCGACCTGTCCAAGCCTGGCGGCGCCCCGAAGGAATACACCGACAACTTGGAGAAGGAATTGGCGGTGTGGAAGGCGCTGAAATAGGTCAGACGCCCTTCTGCTCGGCTCCCCAAAGGACCTTGTGCAGCTGCACCTGGACCCGCACGGGGAGGCCGTCGGCCACGACCCGTTCGGCCAGCCAAGCGGGGTCCAGGCGGCCCCAGACGGGGCTGAAAAGCACTTCCAGGCGGTCCCACAGGTTCCGCTCGGCACACCAGTCCCTGGCCCAGGCGTAATCAGCCTCGTCGCAGAGCACGAACTTCAGCTCGTCCTGGCCGGGCACCAGGTGGTCGAGGTTGGATTCGAGCCAGCGGTGGACCTCGCCGCTGCCTGGCGTCTTGCGGTCCACGATCTTGATGACCTCGCGGGGCACCGGGGTCAGATCATGGCTGCCGGCCGTTTCCAGGGCCACCTCGTAGCCCAGGCCTAGCAGGGCCCGCAGCAATTCCGGCGCCTGGGGATGGGCCAAGGGTTCGCCCCCCGTGAGCTCCACGAAGGGGGCGTTGGGGCCATGCCTGGGAGGGCCGAGACGCTGCCGCGTCTCGGTGAGAAGCTCTTCCAGCTCACGCATGGTCCCATCGTAGAAGGCGTATTCCGTATCGCAGTAGATGCAGCGCAAGGGGCAACCCGTGAGACGGATGAACAGGCAGGGCCGCCCGATGCGGGTGCCCTCCCCCTGGATGCTGTGGAACACTTCGTTGACCTTGAACTTCATCTGCGGCCTTCTTTCTTCATCATCCGCCACTCCCGCCCTGCGGGCGATCGTGGGGCACCCAGGACTACCCCCGGATCGGACGCGCCACCGGCGCGTCCTCCCGCTCACGCTTCGCGTTCGCGGACGGGGCCCCGTCCCTCCCCCTGGATGCTGTGGAACACTTCGTTGACCTTGAATTTCATCGATCCATCCAACGCCGACCGCCATCCTGGGTAAGAATCTCCCCCGTAAGGAAGGGACTGTCCGCGGCGAAGCGCACGGCCCGGCAGAGATCGGCGGGATCGCCGAGGCGCTTTAAGAGGGTGCGTTCCGCCAGGAAGGTGGCATCGCTGCCTTCGGCCCGCAGCACAGCGCCGAGGGCGTGGCCAACCACTCTCACCTTGGGCGCCAGCAGCTGCGCGAGCCCCGGCACCAGGGTGGCAAGGCCGGCCTTGGCGGCGCTGTACGGCAGCCGTTTCAGCCAGGGCCGGTGGATGGACGTGTCGAGCAGAACCTGGAGGCAGGCCCCCTGCGCCAGCCTCGGCGCAAGGGCCTGCGCGCACAGAAAGGGAAAGCTCAGGTTCAGTCGCCAGGTGGCCTCGAGGAGCTCTGGCGTCCAGGTTCCCAGAGTGTTCTTGGGGAAGGTTGCGGCCAGCAACACGGCCCCGGAAAGGACCCAGCCGTCCGCCGCCAAGGCGTCCAGATCTGCCATCATGCGGGAAACCAGTTCCGGGTTCTCAGCATCCCAACCGAGCGTCCGGATCCGCGCTGTCTTCGACAAGTCCCCCACCCAGGTTTCGTCCTCCCAGGGCCCCGAACTGGTCAGCACCAGGTCATGATCCCGGGCCAGATCTTCAGCCAAGGCCCGGCCCAGCCGTCGCCTTCCACCCACCAGCACCCAGCAGGGCCTGTCCTTCCGCGCGATCCGCTCCATTCGGGCATTCTTCCACAAAGGCGTCATGAACCCCTACCTGAAACGCATCCGCTGGCGCCTGATCTGGATCAGCTTCTTCTGCCTGACCCTGGCGCTTGGCACTTTCGCGCTCAACCAGTGGGTCTACGCGGGCTCGGACGACCAGTGCTCCTGGCAGGTGGAAAACGGGAAGATCGTCATCCGGGAGATCCTGCCCGAAGGCGTGGCTGAAGAATATGGGCTCCTGGAGGGCGACGAGCTGCTGAAGATCCAGGGCCACGCCTACCCGCCCACCGTGGAGGGCACCCTGCAGGCCCAGCGCTTCATCAACGGGAAATCCGAGGGCACCATCCTCCTTTACACCGTGAAGCGCCAGGGCAAACAGATCGTCCTGCCCATCCGGCTGGTGAAGCCCCTGGACTACTTCCAGATCGCCCTGCTGGCGAACGGCTTCCTCGCCTGGGCCATCAGCCTTCTGGTGGTGATTTCCGCCCCGGAGCGCAAATCCTCCCGGCATTTCTTCTACCTGGGCGCTGTGGCCCTCCTTCTGTCCGGGGCGTCCTTCTCCGGCAACCCGCCCCTGGCCCTGGCCATCGTCATCGCCCTGATGACCAGTCTGGCCGCCGCGCTGCTCCCGCCCCTCTGGGTCCACTTCTTCCTGCGCTTCCCGCATCCCCACGTGTGGCGCAAGAACCGGCGCTTTCTGCGAGTGCTCTACGGCACCTTCGCGATCATGGCCCTCCTCCTGTTCCTGCTGCGGCTGTGGGTCCTGGCCAATAACGGTGTATTGAAGACACTTGGCGGCACGACACCGGACGGCCTGCTGAAGTCCGTTCTGTTCGTCTTCAGTTTCCTGCCCCTCACGCTCTACTTGTCAGCGGGCTTCACGGGCCTGGGCTTCTTTGTCGGCGGGACTTTCCGCGCCCCGGAACGGCTGCGGAAGGCCCTTCTGCCCTCCCTGATCGTGGCGGCGGTACTCTGCCTGGACCTGCTGGCCTGGACCCTGCTGCAGGCGAGGTTCGGCACCAGCCTGCTCTTCCGGCGCCAGATCTTCATCTTCATGCTGCCGGCGCCGTTGCTGCCCATCAGCTTCGCCTTCGCCATTTTCCGGCATGGCGTCTTCGACGTGCGGAAGGTGCTGCTGCGCTGGGTGAGCTACATGGTGATCCTGGGCCTCACGGCGGCGGCCTATCTGGGCGGCCTGGCCTGGGCCTTCTCCCACCTGTCGTCCATTCCCTCGGGCTGGGCCGGGGCCCTCATCGGCATTCTGGCCCTCCCCCTGGGCTGGGCCTTGCGACGCCTGTTGAAGGGCATCCGCCGCCGCTTCCGCCGGGACTTCGCCAGCACCCGCGAGATCGCCCTCAGCGCCGTGCGGGAGCCGCGCAAGCGGTTCAGCGAGGAATCCCTCCTCAAATCGTTGCGCCAGGCCCTGGGCGAGGGCTTCCAGCCTCAGCTCCTGGAGATTCTTCCCATCACAGAGCGCCAGGTGCTGCTGCCCGCCGCCGAATCCGCCGACCGGGAAGATCGCCGGCTCCATTTCCCGCCTCAGCCCCTGCGCATCCCCCCCGGACTGCTGCGCCTCGCCCGGGAGAACCGCGAGCTTGTGCTGGGCCTCGGTGGCGAGGAGGCCGACTGGATCCGTGACCAGGGCGGGACCATCCGGGCCCACGTGGACGCCCTGGAGGCCCAGATCCTGCTGCTCATCCTGGCGGGGGACCTACCCCACAGCGTGGTGCTGCTGGGGGGCAAGTACGCTGAACTGAACTACGGTCGCGAAGACCGGGAGCTGCTGCGGGAAGTGGCCTTGGCCGCCGGCCAGGTGCTGGAGACTTCCCTGATGCACCAGCGCCTGGTGGCCCAGGAGCGGCTCAGCCAGGAACTGGAGACGGCCCGGCGCATCCAGGAGAGCCTGGTCACCTCGCACCTGCCGCCCATCCCGGGTTTCCAGGTGGCCCTGCGGCTGGAGCCCGCCCTGGAAACCGGCGGGGACCTGCTCTTCGTCAAGCGCCGCCCGAGCGGAACCTGGTTCGCCGCCGTGGGGGACGTCTGCGGCAAGGGACTCGCGGCGGCCCTTTACATGGCCCAGGCCACCGCCCTGCTGGAGCAGGCCGTCCAGCGGGAAGATCAGCGTCTGGAGGACATGCTCTGCTCGCTGGATTTGACCCTGCGCCAGCTGCTCGGCCAGCGTGGCTTCCTCACCCTGATCCTGCTGGAATGGGACGAGGCCGGAAACTACCGTCTGGCCAGGGCCGGCCACCCCGGCGCGCTGGTGCTCCAGGGACTCACCGCGGAGGGCATCTGTGAAGTCTCTCCCCATGGCCGGGGCCTGGGCCTGCGCCCGGCGGGTCCTGGCGACTGGCAAGTCATCGAGGGCAGCTTGCCCCCGAAGGGCTGGCTGGTGCTCTACAGCGACGGCCTGTCCGAGGCCATGAACCGGGACGGCGAACTCTACGGCCTGGAGCGCTTGGGTGCCCAGCTGCGCCGACTCTGGGGCACCGGCAGCCCCCGGGCAGCCTGCGAGGCCGTCTTCCAGGACGTGGCGGCCTTCGATACCCAGAACCGGGATGACCGGACCCTGTTTATCCTGGGGAGGGAGCCCTGATGCGTACATCCCTTCGCTGGACCATTCCGACCTTCCTGGCCCTCCAGTTGGGACTGCTCTGGATCCAGGGCGCCCAGCTCCACCGCCAGAACCAGGTGCTCCAGGGACTGCGGGAGGACCTCCAGGCCCTCACCGAGTCCCTCGACAACGGTCAATCGGCGACTTCCTTCGATGACGGCGGCGGCGCTGTACCGGCCCGTTTTCTCGACCGGCGCGAACCCCCCAGACAGATCGCCGTGCTGGGCGCCGAGGAGGAACAGGAGGCTGCCGCCAAGGACCTCAAGGCTTCGAAGGACTCCGCCCTGAAAGCCATCAAGGACGCCCGGGAAGTCCAATCCAAGCTGTCCATCGAAGAGAACATCCGCAAGGCTGACGAAGCGAAGAAGGTCCAGGCCGCCACCGGTTCCTGGCAGCGCTGGGTCTGGGCCGCCATGGGCCTGGTGGTGCTGGCCCTGGTGATCCGTTCGGTGCTCCAGCGGCGGAGCTGATGTCGCTGCTGGACTATCTCCGGGAGGATCCGGACTGCCGGAACCTGGCCGAAGGCGCCATTCACGCGGTGGCCCCAGCCCTGGACGAGCCCGATCCGGCGGCAGTGACCGGCCAACTCGACGAATGGGCCTTCACGCTCGCCGGACGCATGCCCCTGCCCTGGAACACGCACAAGGCCATCGACGCCCTGAACCATCTGCTCTTCGTGGAACTGGGCTTCGAGGGGGACCGCGAGACCTACGACGATCCCCTCAACGCCCTGCTGCCCGCGGTGATCTCGCGGCGCAAGGGATTGCCCATCACCCTCTCGATCCTCTGGGTGGATCTCGCCCGCCGCCTGGGTTTCGATGCGGTGGGGGTGGGCCTGCCCGGGCATTTCATCGCGGCCCTGCGCACGGACCTCGGGCTGCTCTGTTTCGATCCGTTCCATGGAGGCCGGCCGGTCGGTGAGGAGACCGGGGCCGAACTGGTGAGGACCGCCACCGCCGGGCGGGTCGCCTTCCACAGGGCGATGCTCCGCCCCGCCACTGGCCGCGAGATTCTGATGCGCCTGGTGCGAAACCTCCACTTGCGGTTCATGCACGCAGAGCATTGGGAGGAGGCCCTCTGGACCTCCACCCATCTGGTGCTGTTGGACCCCGCCAACCCGCGCCCCTTGAAGGAACGGGCCTTCGTCCACCTGCAGCGCGACGAGCCCGGCCCCGCCCTGCTCGACCTCAAGGAAGCGCTGCGCATGAGCCCGGATCCCGATCCCGAAATCCAGGCCTGGCTGAACCAGCTCGAACGCTCCTGAAAGGCAACGCGGGGGCCGTTTGGCCCCCGCGTTGAGACTGAAGACTGAAGACCTACTTCTGCTGCGCTTCCACGACGGTGAGCGCCGTGAGGTGGATGATGTCATTCAGGTCGCTGTGCCGCTGCAGCACGTGGACCGGGGCGGCCATGCCGCAGGTGATGGGGCCGATGACCTCGGCACCCGCCAGCCGCTGCACCAGCTTGTAGCCGATGTTGCCGCTGGTGAGGTCGGGGAAGATCAGCACGTTCGGGCCGCCCGGCAGGTCCACCCAGGGGTAGTTCTCGGCCAGGATGCCTTCACCAAGAGCGACGTCCGCCTGCATCTCGCCTTCGCACTTGAGCTCGGGACGCTGGGCCTTGACGATCGCCACGGCCTTCTGGACCTTGCGGACCAGGGGGTGCTCCACGCTGCCGAAGCTGGAGAAGGAGAGCATGGAAACCTTGGGTTCCATGTGGAAGGTGTTCTTGACGAGATCCGCGGTGAGCATGGCGATTTCCGCCAGTTCCTCGCCCGTGGGCTCGATGTTCATGGTGGTGTCGGAGAAGAACAGCACGCGGTTCTTCAGCACCATGGTGTAGACGCCGCACACGCGCTTCACGCCCTTGCGGGTGCCGATCACCTCCAGGCAGGGCCGGATGGTCTCGGGGTAATACATGGTCAGGCCGGCGATGAGGCCATCGGCCTTGCCCATGCTGCACATCATCGCGCCGAAGTAGATGTTCTCCTGCATCTTGCGGCCAGCCTCGAAGCGGGTGACGCCGCGGCGGTTGCGCAGGTTCCAGAAGGCCTCCTCGGCCTCCTTGCGCCAGGCCACCGTCTTCGGATCGAGAATCTCGATGCCGGCGAGGTCGATGCCATGGTCGGTGGCCACGGCGTTCACCCGGGTGGGATCACCCAGCAGGATGGGAATGCAGATGCCTTCTTCCGCCATCTGGGAGACGGCCTGGAGGATGAGCGGATGCTCGCCCTCGGGGAAGACCACGCGCTTGGGGTTCTCTTTGGCGCGGTGGACCACGCTGCGGATCACGTCCTTGCTGCGGCCCTGGAGGCCCTCCAGGCGCTCGACGTAGGCCTTCATGTCGGCGATGGGCTTCCTCGCCACGCCGGTGTCCATGGCCGCCTGGGCCACGGCCGGAGCCACCCAGAGGAGCACGCGGGGATCGAAGGGCTTGGGAATGATGTACTCGGGACCGAAGGTGAACTTCTGGCCCGCATAGGCCCGCGACACGCTTTCCGGGACTTCCTGCTGGGCCAGGGCGGCCAGGGCCTTGGCGGCGGCGATCTTCATGGGCTCGTTGATCTCGGAGGCCCGCACATCGAGCGCCCCGCGGAAGATGAAGGGGAAGCCCAATACGTTATTGACCTGGTTCGGATAGTCGCTGCGCCCCGTGGCCAGGATGATGTCCTTGCGGGTGGCGATGGCAGTGGGGTAGTCGATTTCCGGATCGGGATTCGCCAGCGCGAAGACGATGGGGTTCTTGGCCATGCTCAGCAGCATCTCGGGCGTCAGCGCGCCCTTGCTGGAGCAGCCCACGAAGACATCCGCATCCTTGATGGTGTCGGCCAGGGTGCGCCACTCGCTTGGCTTCGCGAACTTGTCCTTGTACTTGTTCATGCCTTCACCGCGGCCGGTGTAGACCAGGCCCTTGGTGTCGCAGAGCCAGAGGTTCTCCAGCTTCACGCCGGCCTGGATCATCATGTTCGCGCAGGCGATGGCGGAAGCACCGGCGCCGGAGAACACCACCTTCATGTCGGGCATCTTCTTGCCGGTGATCTCGCAGGCGTTCATCAGGGCTGCCGTGCTGATGATGGCGGTGCCGTGCTGATCGTCATGGAAGACGGGAATGTTCATTTCCTTTTTGAGGCGGGTTTCGATCTCGAAGCACTCGGGGGCCTTGATGTCCTCGAGGTTGATGCCGCCGAAGGTGGGCTCCAGGGCGCGGGCCACCTGGCAGAAACGGTCGATGTCGGTCTCGTCCACTTCGATGTCGAACACGTCGATGTCGGCGAAGCGCTTGAAGAGCACACCCTTGCCTTCCATCACGGGCTTGCCGGCCAGGGCGCCGAGATTGCCCAGGCCCAGCACGGCCGTGCCATTGGACAGCACGGCGACCAGGTTGCCCTTGGCGGTGTACTCATAGGCCATCTCGGGATTCTTTTCGATCTCGAGGCAGGGTTCAGCCACCCCCGGGGAGTAGGCATTGGCGAGATCCCGGGCGGTTGAACAGGGCTTCGTGGCGACCACCTCGATCTTGCCCTTCCGACCTTGCGAATGGTAATCGAGGGCTTCCTGTCTGCGTTTCATGGACACGCTCCTTGGATTGAATGCCCTGTGGGTGGGCTGATTGGCACTAGCTTACACCTCGTCTTAAGCAATCTTCCCTGGAAGGTCATCAATACCTCGCTTTGTTGCAGCGATCACACGGATGGCTTTCAGAACTTCCAGAAGTCAAAGGGTGGGGGTAGGCTCCTCCTGGAGGTCCCCATGCACGTCTTGTCCCTCCTGCTTCCCTGCCTGTTGCTGCTGCCTGTTGCAGCCCAGAAAGCCAAACCCGCTCCCAAGGCGGCCGAAGCCGTCAAGGCGGCCAAGATCGACTGGGATGGGGAGTGGTCCCTGGCCACTGCCCAAAGCGACAAGATCGACGAGCAGATCGAAGCCCACGTCAAGGACCTGAACTTTGCCCTGAAGCTCTTCTGGAAGAAGAAGCTGCAGAATGCCTGTGTCAGTTTCAGCAAGCTGGACATCCTGGCCGGGGACAGCTTCGCCGTGACCATGGGCAAGGAACGGCCCATCGACACACCCGCGGACGGCACCGAAGCGGACTGGAAGCGCAAGGACGACGTGGCCTTCAAGGCCACGCTCACCAAGGATGGCCCGACCATGACCCAGATCCTCACGGGGGACGGCTACGTCATGAAATACGTCTATTCCATGCGGAAGGACGGCAACTCCCTGGCCCTGCAGATCACCTACAGCCACCCCAAGCTGGACAACCCCTTCACCTACAAGCTGATCTACAAGCGCAACGACTGAGACGCAGCCCGGTCAAACTGGGTGGATGCCCCCACTGGATCCCCCGCCCCTGCCCTGCCGCGCGCCCTGGTGGGCCGCTTCCGGCCATTTGCAGACCGTGCTCGGCAACTACCTGCCGGGGGCACCGCCCAGGCATCCTTCGGAGCCCTTCCGCATCCTGCTGCCCGATGGTGACCAGCTCGCGGGGCGGCACCATCCGGGCGAGACCAACGTGCTGACGCTGGTCTTCCACGGCCTGGGCGGGGATGACCAGGCCCACTACGTGCAGCGCACCGTCGCGCTGGCCAGAAAGCTGGGCCATCACGTCTGGACCCTGAACCATCGGGGCTGCGGCGAGGGCCGTGGCCTCGCCACAAGGCCCTACCACAGCGGCTCCGGCGCCGACCTGGGCGCCGTCTTCGCCGCGGCTCGGGCGCGCCATCCGGGCCTGCGCCAGCTGGCCGTGGCCTACTCCCTGTCCGCCAACGCCCTCCTGCTGAACCTGGGCGGTGGCCTGCCGGAACCGGCGGCCCAGCCCGACCTGGCCATCGCGGTCAATCCCCCCGTGGACCTGGGCGCCTGCTCGGACACCATCCACCGCGGCTTCAGCCGCCTCTATGAACTGCGCTTCATCCGGCGCTGCCGCCAGGCCATCCGCGAGCGCCTCGAAGCCCGCCTCATCCCGGATGCCTACCGGACCTGGCCCCACATGAGCCTGCGCGAATTCGATGATGCCTACACCACCAAGGCCAGCGGCTTCCGCGACGCCGACGACTACTACGACCGGTGCTCCGCGCGGTACCATCTGGCAAAGATCACGGTCCCCACGGTGATTCTCATGGCGAAGGACGATCCCTTCATCCCCTGGCAGCATGCCGCCGAGGCACTGCCTTCATCCGCCGTGTATCTCCATCTCGAGCCCTGCGGGGGACACATGGGCTACCTCAGCCGCGACCTGCCCGATCATCGTTGGCTGCCCTATGCGCTGGAGCACTATGCGCGGCAGTTGCTGGCCCTCAGCTGAGAGGCCACCAGGACCAACGCCGTTTCCATGCCCTGGCCCTGCCTCCCGAGGACTGGCTGTTACCGTCTTTCCAGCTTCAAATCGAGACCATGCCTCAGTTCAGCCACCAGACCGGGAAGGAGCCCGAGGACCTGGTCCAGTTCCTCGGCGGAAGTGCCCCGGCCCAGGCTGATGCGGAGGGTGCCTTGCGCGTAGGCCTCCGGCACTTGCATGGCCCGCAGCACGTGGCTGGGTTCACGCAGGCCCGTGCTGCAGGCGCTGCCCGTGGACACGCAGATGCCGCGCTCGGCCAGCAGCAGTTGCAGCGCCTCGCCATCGAGGTTCGCGAAGCCCATGAGGCTGGTGTTGGGCAGCCGGTCGGTGCCGGCCCCGTGGATGCGCACCTCGGGAATCTCAGCCAGGCTGCGGGTTTCAAAGGCGTCCCGCAGACGGCCCACGCGCGCCATTTGCGGCAGCCGCGCTTGGGCCAGCTCCGCGGCCTTCCCCAGCCCCACGATGCCCGGCACGTTCTCGGTGCCGCCCCGGCGCCCCCGCTCCTGGGAGCCGCCCAGCAGCAGGGGCTTCAGTCGTACGCCCCGGCGGATCATCAGCAGGCCCACGCCCTTGGGCCCATGGAATTTGTGGCCGCTGAGAGTGAGCAGGTCCGCGCCCCAGGCCGCAGCATCCACCGGGATCTTGCCCGCAGCCTGAGTGGCGTCCACGAGGAAGAGGGCGCCCTTGGCCTTGGCGATGCGGGCGGCGTCGGCCACGGGAAACAGCACGCCCGACTCGTTGTTGGCGGCCATGACGGCGACCAGGGCCGTGTCGACGCGCACGGCGGCCTCCAGGGCGGCCAGATCCAGCCGACCCTCGTCATCCACGCCCACATCCGTGACCGCACCGCCCTGGCCCTTCCACCACCCCACCAGGGCCCGCACGGCCGGATGCTCCACCGCCGTGGTGACCAGATGCCGCTTCCCCGGGAAGGCCTCCCACACGCCCCGGAAGGCGTGATTAAGGCTTTCCGTCCCGCCCGAGGTGAAGACGATTTCCGCGGGCGTGCAGCCCACCAGGGCCGCCACCTGCTCCCGCGCGGCCACCACGGCCCCATCCGACAGGTGCCCCAGCGCATAGGCCGAGCTGGCATTGCCGAAGCGCTCCGTGAACCAGGGCCGCATGGCCTCGAAGACCTCGAAGTCCATGGGCGTGGTGGCGTTGTGGTCGAGGTAGATCAGATCCATGGGCCTAGTGTCCCATCTCCATGAGCTTTGCCAGCGCCTCCGCTCGTTGATCCAGGCTTGGCGCCTTGCCCTGGAAGGATTGTCCGGCGCCGCCACCCTTGGCGCCGAGGATCGCTGCCGCGGCCTTTCCGGCGGCGGACACGTCCAGGGAAGAACCTTCACCCGCGCTCAGCAGGAAGAGCCCCTGGCCGCCAAATTCCGAAGTGAGGAACACGGCCTTGGCGGGAACCACCGCGAGGATGCCTCGAGCCAGCTTCTGAAGG
>JBBQHW010000006.1:0-69265 GCA_038324335.1 Holophagales bacterium | reverse complement strand
GACGCGCTCCGCCACCTTGATTTCCGCGGCCACGGGCGACATGAAGAAGACCAGGTCCGAGGCGGCTGGGGTGACCGGGGCCACTTCCGGAGCCGGGCCGGGCTTCTTCTCCTGGATGGCGTCCGAGGGTGGGATGGTGGGCGTCATGGGAACCGGCGTCCCGGTGCCGCCCGGGGTTGCAGGATTGGCCTGGGAGACGGGTTGCGAGGGGGAGGGCCCCACAGCGGTGCTGCCAGTGGGAGTCGTCTTCGCGGGCTGCGGCGTCTTGGTGGGCCTGGGCGCGAAGGGCCCAGACCTGGCATTGGCATCCTCAGGATTGAAGGGCGCCAGGTCCTGCTCGGATAGCACCGGCTTGCGCACCAGTACGGCCCGGATGGTGAGGATCACGTCCGTCTTGGCCTTGCTGTTGTAGGTGTTGCCGATGAGCCTTCCGATGATGGGGATGTCGGAGAGGCCCCAGATGCCCTGGAGGCTCTTCTGCTCCTCGTCCTTCAGCAGGCCGCCGAAGATGGCGGTTTCGCCATCATGCAGGCGGGCCGAGGTCTTGATTTCGCGCTTGCCAAGGTCGGGGCGGCCCGGCGTGGAGCCCGATTTCAGCGTGGTCACCAGGCTATCGATCTTCAGGGTGATCTCGCCGTTGTGGTGGACCCGGGGTTCCACCTTGATCTTCACGCCGACGTCTTCGTAGGAGAAGGAGGTCTGCCCCACGCCGCCCAGCAGAGAGGCCGCGCTGGTGGTGCCCGCGGTGGCGGTGGTGGGCAGGGAGAGTTGGCTCTGGGTGGTGGAGATCTTCTCGCCGATGTTCACCTCGCCCGTTTCGCCCGAGACCACGCGGACGTTGGGGCTGGCCACCAGCCGGGCATCGCCGTTGCTCTTGAGGAAATCCAGGGCCAGGTTGGGGAACAGCACCCGGATGTCGGCGGTCTTGATCCCCGTGAAGCCGGAATTGGTATTCATGCCCGAGGTGTTGTTCACGGTGGTGGCGCCCAGGCGGTAGGTCCCGGAGGTGTCGGTGGCGTTGATGACCGGCAGCAGGCCGATCTGTTCGAGGCTGTTCTCGGTTACTTCCATGAGCTCGAGGTAGACCATCACTTCGGCCTTGGGCTTGTCCAGGTTGCGGATCACCTGATCGACGATGGCCAGTTCCAGGGGCTTGGCCTTCACGATGAGGGCATTGAGGCGCTTGTCGGGGAACACCTTGATCAGGTTGTTGATGGCCTGAAGGGTGGAGCGCACCTGGTCGGGATCAGCGAAGGAGAGGTAGTAGGTCTTGAGGATCTGGTTCTCGTACAGGTCACGGTTCTGCGGCGTGGCCGCGAAGACCATGATCGTGTTCGTATCGATCACCTTGTAGAACAGGTTGTTCTGTAGCAGCAACGTGTCCAGCACCCGCTGGAAAGGCAGGCCGCGCAGGTCGATGGAGATGCTCTGATCCTGGAAGGAGGCATGCGGAATGATGTTCACGCCGGAAGCCTTGCTGAGGGTGGCGAGGATCTCCCGCAGGCTGGTCTTGCGACTGAAGTTGAGGTCGATGCCTTCGATGGAGCGCGGGTTCAGCTGGATGGCATTCACGGCGTCGGCCTTGATCTTGAGGAGATCGAGGTCGTCCGCGGCCTCGGCCTCGGCCCGGTCCCGGGCGGCCTTCTGCTCGAGCTTGATCAGCCAGTCCTGGGCGATCTGGTTGTCGGGATCCAGCACCAGGGCCTTGCGGACTTCGGACAGGACCGTGTCCGTGAAGCCTCGGCCCTCGGCCTGGCGGGCCAGCGACAGGTGCCCCTCCGAGGCCCGCTGGGCGGCGCGCTTGATGCCGATGCGGGCCTTGGTATTGGTGGGATCGTTGCGCAGGACCGTGCGGTACTCGACTACGGCATCGTCGTAACGTCCCTCGGCGAAGGCCTTGTTGGCTCGGTGGAGGCTGCACCCAAGGGCCAGCAGCAGGACCGCGGCGGCCATGAGGAGCTTGCGGAGCGGGGCGAAGGAAGAGGTCGGCATCGGAGGCATCCTTCGGGTCAGAACTGGTTCACGGCCGCGCCGCCAGAGGCCTCGCGGGCCTCCAGGACCAGCCGCAAGTCTGGATACTTCGTGTTCTGGAATTCGGCGCGGGTATCGAGAATGGTGATGAGCTTCCAGCGTTCCTTAAGGACCGTCCCCTGGACCAGGGTGACGGGCTCTTCCCCCTTCATGAAGGCGCCCACGGTGCCGGAAGGGTTGCCCTTGAAGAAGCCGAGGTAGCGCAGATCCTGGGGGCGGCCCGAGAATTCGGCAGCCTTCTCCTGGGCGAGGCGCTGTTGCGCCAGTTCTGCCTCGGTGGGGGACGGCGGTGGTGGTGGCGGCTTCACCCTCACCACCGGGGCCGGGGGCGCCTCGAACATGAACAGGTCGCGTTGCACTTTGGGGTTCGGCGGCAACTCGCCGGCCTTGTCCAAGGCGGCCAGATCCGGCAGGCGCCGCAGCCCCTGGAGCTGGCGGGGGTCGAGGTTGGCGCTGGTGCCAGCCATCGCCGCGCGGCGGGTCCGGGGGGCATCGGGGGCGAAGAAGGTGTAGAAGGCATAGCCCAGAATGAGCGCGAAGGCCACGAGGGCGGCCTGGGTGCGGCGATTGGTACGCAGCTCCTGGAGCATGGCCTGGAAGTCGACACCGCGGGCGGAGGGGCTCATGAGTCACCCTCCTCGCGCTCGGCCGTGCCGGCCTTGCGGAAGGCCCGGAGCACGATGTTGAGGCGGGCGCCTTCGGGGCTCTCTTCCAGGCGGCCATCGCGCACGGCGAAGGGCAACCCGGAGCCTTCGAGGTCGTGCATGAAGGCCTTGTGGCTGGCATAGACACCCAGCGCCACGAATTCCACCTCCACGGCCTCCAGATCCGTTCCGCGGGCACCTTCGCGGCTGGGCAGGCCATACTTCACGGACTGCAGGCGGAGCCCGTGCTTCTGGGACAGCGCATGCAGGGTCTTGCTGAGGTTCCACTGGAGATCGCCCGCGGAGCCCCGGGGCAGTTTGGTCTCCAACTCGGCCAGGGTGGCGCGGCCCCGCCGGATGCGATCATCCAGCTGTTGGAGTTCCTGGAGCTGCTGCACCTGCTGGTTGCGGTTCTGTTCGGCCTCGCGCTTGGCCCGCAATTGCTGGGACAGCTGCTGGGAGGCGTCCGGCAGCAGGAAGAAAGCCACGAGTAGGCCCAGGATCAGCCCCAGGGCGCCGAGACCCAGGCGGAGGCGGCTGGCGCGGAGAACGCTGATCATTGGGAATTCCTCAGGTCACGCGGGGTGGGCCTGGCCCGACGGTTCGGCCGGCGGCCCTCGCCCTCAGCGCCCTCCGACGGCACCGGAGGAGGCGGCATGTCGGCGGGAACAACCAGCCCCGGGGGCGTGGGCTGAAGCGGTGGGGGGCTGGCCAGGGGCGCGGCCACGCGGACCTGGGCCCGCGCAGGGGGTGCCGGAACGGCCACCCGGGTGGGCTGGGTGGCGGTTGCCGCCCTCTTCATGACCTTCACGCGGAAGGGCGGCGGAATGGCGGCGGCGGGCAGGCTGATCTCGAAATCCCAGCCGCCTCCAGCGCGCTCGGCCTCCCGTTCCAGCACGACCTGGGCGAAGACTGGCGCCGTGCGCAGGGCGTCCACGAAGGCGGCTTCAGCGGGCCGCGTGCGGGCCTCACCCTTGATCTTCATCACCACCTGCTGGCCGCTGCTCCGGACCCGCTGAAGGGCCTTCAGACGCATGTCGGGGACCATGCATTGCTCGAGTTCGGCGGTGAGCCGGGACCAGGGCAGGCTCCGCTCCTGGAGGATCCGTTCCGCCAGCTTCCAGCGGGCCTGTTCCCGCGTGGCATCCATGTCCTGGAGGGAGGCCTTGATCCGTTGCTCCTCGCGGGCGGCCCGCCTGGTCTCTTCCGTGAGGCTGACGGCATCGCGGCCCGCGCGATTGGCTTGATGGTAGGCCCGCCAGGTGAAGCCGAGGGTGCCCAGGAGAAAGAAGGTCCCCACGCCAAGCGCCGCCCAGCCCAGCAGGGGGTGCTGTTGGCGCCAGAGGCTCGGCCGGGGTGCCAGGTTGAGGGAAAGGAGAGGGACGGCCATCAGCGCAGGTCCCCAAGGGCGAAGCGGTCGTCGAGGCTGCGCACGGGCAGACCGCAGTCCGGCCAGTTCGGCGCGCCCCAGACGAACAGCTGCTGCGGGGATCGCGATTCCCGCTGGAGGAAGGCGGCGCTGGGGGCGATGCGTTCCTCGTTCCAACCCTGCGGATCCAGTGGCTCCGTCCACTGGCGGAGCAGGCAGAGCGTGCGCCCCCAGGCAACGAGGGTGCCTGAGTAGCGCCCATCGCCAGCCGGACTCAAAGAGAGCAGCAGGCCGGGCAGATTGAGGGTCGGGGCCAGCAGGTTGTAGAGGTGCAGCCAGCGCGGCGTGAGGCTGTGAAGGGTGCGGTCCATCTTGAGGCCAAGCCCCAGCAGCGATTCGCGGAAGTCCTCGCGGATGCCCGCGGCCAGCCAGGTGCCAGGTTCCACCTCGAGGGCCTGGACAAAGTAGGGCTCTGCCAGGGCCAGGGACTGGGCGAAGCGCCAGCGGAAGAAGGCCTCCTGAGCTTCGGCGCCCTTGGGCAGTTCGACCAGGTCCCGCAGGAGCACCGAAGGCGCCCACAGGTCATCCACCACCCAGCGGGTGGGACCCTGGGGCAGGGCGGCCAGTGCCTGGGCCAACTGGTCCTCGGTGGGCGCCCCGCCCAGGGGCCTGCGATGGGCGCTGGCCTGGATTCGATGGGCTTCCAGCCATAGCAGGGAGGCCTCCGGCGTCCGGAGAATGGGAACTTTCAAGGCCAGAACTCCCGGTGGCATACACCCCCCGGCAGCTTGGCGGGGTACAGCGGCCTGCGGTCCTTGACCGCGGGGTCGCGCAGGGTGGCTGGAAGAGACGGCAAAGGTGGCTCCTGACTGGCCCAGGGGAAAGATCGATTCTACCGGCCTTCCGGCCGTTGCCCAAGGGCCGGATGGTCACAGATGCCGGGGTGGGATCCCACGCATGGTGTGGAATGATAGAGCGGGATGTTCCCGCTGACTTCTCTGGAAAGTGCTCAAGTGCGCCTGATCTCCCTCGAACTCCACGGCTTCAAGTCCTTCGCCGAGGCCCAGAAGCTCAGCTTCCCGGGCGGGATGACGGCGGTGGTGGGGCCCAACGGGTGCGGCAAGTCCAACATCTCCGATAGCCTCGCCTGGGTGCTCGGCGAACAGCGGCCCTCGATGTTGCGCGGTTCCGAGATGGCAGATGTGATCTTCGCGGGCACCGCCAAGCGCCGCCCCATGGGCATGTCCGAGGTGAAGCTGGTCCTCGAGATGCCCGATCCGGCGCTGCCCGGGGCCACCCGCGAAGTGGTGATCTCCCGCCGACTCTACCGGGATAGCGGCAGCGAATACCGCATCAACGGCCGGGAAGGCCGGCTCAAGGACGTGCAGGATCTGCTGCTGGACACCGGCATGGGCACCCGCGCCTACAGCTTCATCCAGCAGGGCCAGATCGACCTGATCCTCAGCAGCAAGCCCAAGGATCGCCGGGTGCTGCTGGAAGAGGCAGCGGGCATCACGCGTTACAAGCTGCGGCGCGCCGATGCGGAGAAGCGCCTGGACGAGACCCGCAACAACCTCCAGCGCCTGGACGACATCCTCTTCGAATTGAACAAGCAGATGGATTCGCTCCGCCGCCAGGCCTCCCGGGCCCGCAAGGCGAAGGAACTGGACACCGAGATCAAGGCCACCCAGCGCATCCTCCTCGCGGGCAAGGCCGTGGAACTGGATGCGGCCAAGCAGCGCATCCTCGATCTGCTGGACCAGACTGAACGCCGCGTGGCGGAACTCACCGCCCAGGTCTCGGAAAAGGCCTCGGAAGTGGAGGCCCTGCGCCTCTCCGTGGACGAGCAGCAGCAGACCCAGGCCAAGCGCGCCAGCGCCATCCTGGGGTTGGATCAGCGCCTCCAGCTGGCGGAACAGGAACGCAGCTTCCAGGAGGAACGCCGTCAGGAGGCAGCAGGGCAGCGGCACCGCCTGCAAGAGCACATCCAGGCCCTGGCCGACCGCCTGGCCGAATCCGGGGATTCCTTTTCGGAGCTGGAGACTCGGCTGGTGGACGCCACCGGGGCCCTGGGACTCCGGGAGGCGGAGCTGCTCCAAGCCGAGGAGGCCCTTGCCCTGGCCCAGGGCTCCCTGCGCCACGAAGAAGCCGCGCTTCTCGCCCTGAAGGAGCGCAAGGCCCAAGCCCAGCAGGAAACCCTCGCCCGCCAGAAACAGCGGCTGGCCTTTCAGAGCCAGATCGCCCAGCTGGAAGGGCGACTCGACGCCCTGAACCACGAGGAATCCGTGCGCGCCCCCCGGCTGGAGAGCCTGGCCTCCGAGGCCACCCAGGTGGACCGGACTCTGGAAGGATTGCAGCACCAGCTGGAACAGGCCGAGGAAGCCTCCCTGGATCAGCGCCGCCGCGCCGACCAGTTGGAAGAGGCGCAGCGCGTCCTGGGCCAGGACCACCACCGCACCGAGGCGGAACTGGACGCCTCCGAACGCCGGCTACGCCAACTTTCGGACCTACTCGCGAAGAGCTTCGGCGACGAGGAGCTCAAGAAGGGGCTCACCTGGCTGAAGGAACAGGGCACCCGGCCCCAGGCGCTGGTGGAACTGCTCACCGTGGACGAGGCCCTGCGACCCGATTTGGAGCGACTGCTGGGCGTGTGGCTTCAGACGCTCTGCGCGGATGTGGCCCTGGCCGAGCGGGCCTCGGGGGCCCCTGGCCATCTACTGCTGGCCCTGGAAACCGACGCTGACACCCGCGCCCTGCCCGCCACTCCCGAGGGCGCCGAGCCCCTGCGCGACCACCTCCATTGGACCGGAGCAGCGCGTCCCCTCGGGGCCCTGCTGGAGCGCGCCTTCCACTGTTCGGATGAAGCACTGCCGGCCCTGGCGCTGGCCCATCCCGACCTGGCCTTCGTGTCGCCCGGCTTTCTCCGCCTGCCTTACGGCCCCCTGCAGCTGGGCGTGTCGGCTCCCGCCGCCTCGCCCCTCAAACTGCGGGTCGAACAGGAGGAGGCCAAGGCCACTCGCGAGGCCCTGCTGGACCGGGTGGAAGAGCTCGAGGCCCAGCGGAGCCGAGGCGCTGATGAGGCCCGCGCGGCCCGCGAACGGTCCACCGAAATCGAAGAGGATCTGAGGGAACTCCGCCGCCGGGTGGACACCTTGAATTCGCAGAGGACGTCGCTCCAGGGCCAACTGGCGGAGATTCGCGCCGCCAGCGAGCGGGCGGACGCCCTGTGGGAGCAGATCGAGACGGAAATTAAACGGCTGCAGGCCCTGTTGCGGGAGCTGGAGGAGCATCCGGAGGAGCGCGGCGACGAAGCCCTGGAGGCGGCCATCCAGCAGGCGGAGCAACGGGTCCATGACGCCCGCCACCGCCTGGACGAACGCCGCGACCTGCGCCTTGAGGTCGCCCGAAGCCGGGACGCCGCCTGGGCCGAGCGGGATGGTCACGAACGCCACCTCCAGCTGGCCCAGCGGGGGCGCTTCGATCTGGAAGCTGAACGGCAGCGCGTGGAAGTCGAGGTCGCGGAGCAGATCTCCCGGCTGGAGGCCTGCATCCACCGCCTGGGTGAGCTGGAAGCGGAGAGCCAGGACCTGCTCGGAAAGCGCGAGGCGGTGCTGGTCCTGGCCCAGGAGGCCCAGCCGCTCTTTGAACTGGATCAGGAGACGCTCCGGGTGCAGGAACGGGCGGCCCGCGAGCTCCAGGGCGCCCTGGAGAATGCCCGCATCCAGCATCAGGAAGCGCTCATCCATGGGGCGCAGGTGCAGGGCAACCAGGAGGCGCTGGCGAAGGAAGTGGAGCTGGCCTTGGGTCTCGAAATCCCGGCCTTCCTCGCGGGCCTTAGCGAGGCCGAGCGCGAGGCCTGGGCCGAGGGCGAACTGGTCTACCAGACCCGGCTGAACGAGCTGCATGGGCGGCGCATGGATCTCGGCGGCGTCAATCCCCTGGCCATCCAGGAATTGGAAGAAGCGGAGACGCGGCTCGCGTTCATGGCCGAACAGCGGGCGGACGTCACGGCGGCCATCGGCAACCTGGAGGCCACCATCCTGGAGATCAATGCCACCAGCGAAGACCGCTTCCGCGAGGCCTTCGATTTCGTGAACCTGCGCTTCCAGGATGTCTTCCGGGAAGCCTTCGGTGGCGGCAGTGCCTTCCTCAGCCTGGAAGATCCCAAGAACCTCCTCGAATGCGGCATCGAGATCACCGCGCAGCCGCCCGGCAAGTCGGCCAAGGCCCTCACCCTGCTCAGTGGCGGCGAGAAGGCCCTTACGGCCATCTCGCTGCTCTTCGCCATTTTCCACTTCAAGCCCAGCCCCTTCTGCGTGCTGGACGAGGTGGACGCACCCCTGGATGAGGCCAACGTGAGCCGCTTCGCCGCCATGGTGCAGAAGATGAAGGCCGATACCCAGTTCATCGTCATCACGCACCAGAAACCCACCATGGTCGCGGCGGATACCCTCTACGGCGTGACCATGGAGGAGGCGGGCTGTTCGCGCCTGGTGAGCGTCCAACTCCGCGAGGCCGAAGCCCTGGTTTGACGAAATTGGCGTGACGGAATTGTGTTGACTGGTGCCTTTTCGCCTTTGTTTGACCGGTGTCCAAGGCTTTTTTTCTGTCAATACGAAAGAAAGCGAAAAATGTGGAAAACTATGGAATCGGGCGAAGCATCGAGAACCGAAATCTCCTCAATCTAAATATTGATTATAAATATGTTATATAGAAGCGATTCCCTCGTTACGGCTCCCGGAACCCCATTTCTGGACAAGGTTTAGGGCCACGGGAAGGGTCCAATCCGCAGGCTTTTCCACAGAGCCTGGGGCCCTCGTTGTAACTGTCTGGAAACGCTTAGGTGACGGCACTGTAACAGCCAGGTTACCCCTACGAATCGGTCCCCAGGAAGTCGGGGCGCAACCACTCGCGCAGGGTGTCATCCCCGACGCCCAGTTGGGTCAGATGCTCGGCGGCCATCTTCACGCTCTGCCCTTCGTCGCGGCAGAGGAGGAGACGCTGCTTCCAGGCTTCGGTGGCCCGTTCCCGCAGTTCCGGTTCGTCGCGATTCATGCGCTTCTCGAGGACGAAGCCAAGGTTGTTGGCGGCCTTCCGGTGCTGGGGTTCCAGGGCCAATGCCCTTTCATAGGCCTCGGTGGCCTCCGGCCACCGGTTCGTGACCTCCAGCGCGACGCCCCTGGCGTTCCACACATCGGCATCCTGGGGGGCCTGGGCCATGGCCTTTTCCACCATGCTCAGCTGGTCCTCGCGCCGGTTGGCGAAGCGGTAGACCTCAGACAGTCCCAGGTAGGCGCTGTATTCGCCCGGATCCAGCTCCAGGGCCTGCTTGAAGGCCTGTTCGGCGGCGGCGGACTGGTGCGTTTCCACCAGCACGTAGCCGAGCTGGACCTGAAGATCCGCAGCTTCCGGCTCGCGCTCCAGGGCTTCGCGGTAGCACCGCAGCGCATCCTCCCAGCGGGATTCCTCCCGCGCCATGTCGCCCAGGGCAGCCCAGGGGTTCGCGGCGTCGGGGTCGGTTTCGGTGGCGAGGCTGAAATAGGAGAGCGCGCCATCCCGGTCGCCCATGTCGCGTTTGAGCTCACCCTGCAGGGCCTGGGCCTCGGCCAGCACGGGCCCCGGTGGGGCCAGCAGCATGAGGGTGTGGAGCTGGCCCTGGGCCAGTTCCAGATGGCCCTGTTCGCTGAAGATCTCCGCGAGGATGAAATAGCTGGCCGGATCGCAGGCGTGCAGGCTGCGGGCCCGCTGGATGCAGCGCAGGCCATCCGCCAGTTCGCCCCGATTCAGGAGCAGCTCGCCCAGGGCGTGCCAACCCCAGTAGTAGTCCGCATCGGCGCGCAACGCCGCCACGAGCTGGGCTTCGGCCCCGGCCTTGTCGCCCAGTTCTTCCATGGCGATGGCCAGCAGACGAAGGGTGCGTGGGTCCTTGGGATTGAGGCTGAGGGCTTTCAAGAGCCAAGCCTTGGCCTCGGAGGCGTGGTTCAAGTGGAGTTGCACGAGGCCAGCCAATTCGAGGGTCTTCGGATCCTGGCCATTCAGGGCGAGGGCCTGCAGGAGGGCCTGTTCAGCGCCATCGAGATCCTGCCGCAGCAGGCGCAGGTAGCCGAGGTTGCGCAGGGGGCCGCCTTCGGTCGGCTGCTCGTCCCGGAGGGATTCCAGCTGGCTCAGCAGCTCCAGCCCTTCCTCCTCGCCCGAGTGGTCGTTGAAGCAGAGCAGGCGCTCGAACCAGGCTTCCGCGTGGGCCCGGTCCTCGGCCAGCAGCTGGTCCAGGAGTTCCTTTGCTTCGTCGTGGCGGGCGCGGCCGTTGAGGGCGCGAGCCAGGTCGAGTCGTTCCTGGAAACCAGTGCCCACCGCCTTCTTGAGGGCGGTCAGGCCGGGGTCTAACAACTCAAGCCAGGGGCGCGCCATGGGATGCCTCGTGAATGGCTCAAGGGTATCACCAGGGAAGCCCCCCCAAGCAGCCGAGGGCGACGGAACTACTTTGCACGTGCGATGAGCGCGACCGCGAGTCCGTCGCAAAGCAGGCGCGTCATCGCCTCCCGCGTCTCCAAGGTGGCGGAACCGAGGTGCGGCAGCAGCACCGTGCGGGGTGCGTAGAGCCAGCGTGGGCTCACGCGTGGTTCGCCCTCGTAGACATCCAGGCCCACGCCCCCGAGATGGCCCGCTTCCAGCAGGTCGATGGCGGCGTCCTCATCCAGGATGCCACCCCGGGCGGTATTGATGAGCACAGCGCCGGCAGGCAGCTGCGCCAGCGCGGCGCGGTCGAGCAGGCCCCGGGTCTGGTCCGTGAGCGGGCAGTGGAGGGAGAGCACGGCACTGCGGGGCAGCAGGTCCGGCAGGGGCAGGCGCGGCGCGTGGCCGGCGCCGAAATCCACGCCGCCGCCCTGGCCTTCCCGATCCCAGAAAAAGGGCGTCATGCCCAGGGCCCAGACGCGCTTTGCGAAGGCCTGGCCGATGGGGCCGCTGCCGAGAATGCCGCAGGCCTTGCCCACGAGGCCCCGCCCCAGGAGCTGATCGGGGGCCCAGCCTACCCAGGCGCCGGAACGGACCAGGGCCTCGCCCTCCGCCACGCGACGCGTGAGCGCCAGCAGCAGGGCCAGCGCCAGATCGGCCGTGGCATCCGTGAGGACGCCCGGTGTGTTCACGACGGCGATGCCCCTCGCCTGGCAAGCCTGCACGGGCAGGTGGTTCATGCCCACGGAACAGGTGCCGAGGGCCCGCAGCTTCGGGGCCGCGTCCAGGTCCGCCTCCGTGATGGGTTCTGACACCACCACCACCAGCGCCTCAGCCTCGGGCAGGGCTGCCTTCCATGCCGGGGAGCGGAAGGCTGCGATGCGCAGTTCCGGGAACCGCGCGCCGAGCTCGGCCAGGGCGGGGCCCACGAGGGGCGACGTGGCCAGGATGCGCACGCTCATCGCTGCAGGGCCTTCAGTGCCTGGCGGATGGCTTCCACCAAGGGGGGTTTTTCGGTGCGGAGTCCGGCCACCACCGGCAGCACCACGTCCTCCTTGAAACCAAGATTGGTGAGGGCCGAGCGCAGGCCCTCCTCCCAGGGATCCCCGGACGGCACGCCCGACAGGCCATCCAGGCCCGACAATCCACCCAGCTTTTCCGAGAGTTCGAAGCACATCTTCTCGGCGGTCTTCTTTCCCACGCCGGGAATGCGCGTGAGCACCTTGACGTCGCGGCCGCGGATGGCCCGCACCAGATCTTCGAGCGACAGCGCCCCCAGCGCCGCCAAAGCCAGCTTGGGCCCCACGCCGTCCACCTTCACCAACAATCGGTAGAGTTCCCGTTCATGCGTGGAGGAAAAGCCCAGCAGCGCGATCTCGTTCTCCCGCACCAGCAGCTCCGTATGCAACACCACGGTGGTCCCGACCTCTGGCAGCAGCCCGTAGGTGGACAGGCTGATGGCCGCCGCGTAGCCCACGCCCCCGCATTCGACGAGGGCCAGGTTCGGCAGCTTCTGGATGAGTTCTCCGCGCAGGCGTCCAATCATGCCTTGAGGATAGCGGAAGATTTCCAGACCGTTCCTGCAGCTCAGAACCAGTAGCGCATCAGCGAATCCCGCAGGCGGCCGACGACATCCTGGTTGCGCCGGGCCCGTTCTTCCCGCCCCGGAAATTCGGGGAAGGCCGGCACCGGATCGTGAAGGGTCCGCCCGACCTCGGGTCCCAGGAGCGTCTGCCAGCGTTCCAGCCATTCCGGTGGGAGGTCCGTGGGAATGGGGAGCTCCATCATCGTGAGGTAGAGGAGCGTCCAGACCCGGGCCACCACCTGGGCCTCGTAGCCGCCCCCCAGTGTGACGAGCACGCGGCCCTGGGTGTGGGCATCGGCGAGCTGGAGGATCCTGCGGAAGAGCGTCTCGAAGGTCTGGGTCGTGAGGGCGAGGTCGCCCAGGGGATCGCTGAAGTGCGCATCCGCGCCGGCTTGGACCACCAGCACCTGGGGCGCAAACTGCTCCAGGGCCTGGGGCACCACGGCCTCGAAGGCTTCCAGGTAGCTGGCGGATTCCGTGAAGGGCTCCAGCGGGACGTTCAAGCTGAGGCCCCGTGCGGATCCGTTGCCCAGTTCATGAATGTGGCCCGTGCCCGGGTAGAGGTAGTGGCCGGTTTCGTGGAGGCTGATGGTCAGCACCTGGTCGTTGTCGTAGAACAGGTTCTGCACCCCGTCGCCATGGTGCAGGTCGATGTCCAGGTAGGCCACGCGCCAGCCATGGTCCACGCAGGCCTGGATGGCCACGGCCAAATCGTTATACAGGCAGAAGCCCGCCGCGCGATCCTTTTGGGCGTGGTGCAGCCCGCCGCCCAGCTGCAGCACGCGAAGCTCGGTGCCAGCCATGATCATGCGCGCCCCATGGAGGGCCCCGCCGGCCAGCCAACGGCCGGCGAGATCCATGCCCGGGAAGATGGGGTTGTCGGCCGTGCCCAGGCCGAAGCGTTCGGCTTCGGGCCGGGTCTCGCCGCGATCCAGGGCTTCGACCATCGCCACGAAGGCTTCGTCGTGGACGGAGAGGATGTCCTCCCGCGTCGCGGCGGGCGCTGCGACGACAGCGGGCGGGTGGCCCAGGCACCGGAGCAGGTCCAGGAGCATGGCGAGTCGGCTGGGCGTGAAGGGATGCTCCGGACCGAAGTCGTACGCCGCGTATTCCGGCCGGTGGATCAGGGTCGTCATGGGAGCGGGCGGGGCTTGGGCAGGGGCCAGAGGACGGTGAAGGCGGCCACGCGGAGTTCCTCGGCCAGGAGCCGGATCTGGTTCGAAGCCACCCGCAGCACGGTGCGCACGGTGGCGTCCGGGTTGTGGTAGGTGAGGATGGAATGGATGTTGACGTGCCGCTCGGCGAGGAAGGCCGTGAGCCGGGCCAGTTCGCCGGGCCGGTCCAGGAGCGCCACTTCGAGGCGCGACGAAGCCTTGGTGACGCCTGTGAGGATCATGAGGGCATCGAGCAGGTCCATGCCGGTTAGCATGCCCACCAGTTCGCCCCCATCCAGAACGGGCAGGCAGCCGATCTTGTGCTCCCGCATGATCCGGGCGGCATCCTCCACGGGATCGAGGGGATCCGCGGTCAGGGGCGGGCTGCTCATGGCGAGGGTGACGGGATCGCCGCCACTGAGTGGCTCATGGCAGAGACTGCTGGTGGCGAAGCGGATATCCCGATCGGTCAGCACGCCCACCAGGCGCCCCCGGTCCACCACGGGCAGGTGCCGGAAGCCGCGGGAGTGCAGTAGCTGGTCGGCCTCGCCGATGGTGGCCTCGACCGGCACCACGGTCACCGGTGTCCGCATGATTTCCTTCACGAGCATGGCGACTCCCGAGATGAGAAGTTGGCAACCCGGACTCAGGGCATCCGGAAACTGGCCTGGCTGAGGGTCAGGCGCAGGTTGGCTTGCAGGGGCAGGGGGTGGCCGGAACCGTCATCCCCGCCGATGATGACCTGCGCTTCCAGGGCACAGAGCCAGGGCAGCTCCTCCACGAGCTGGGTGAGGCGGCCCAGGGTTACGGCGAGCCCGCTGGTGGAGCGCAGCCGCAGCTTCTCGAGGACTTCGACGATGTCCAGATCCGTGAGCGGGGTGATGCGGAGGATGGAACCCGCGCCCTGCCGGTGGAAGCGCCAGATGGGGCCGAAATCGGGATCCGCCGACAGGTGCAGCGCCACGTGGGGTTCGGGCCGGTTCGAGGGGGCCGGGACCTCCCGGAGCGCCAGGCCGAAGGCAGCCAGGAGCGCCTCGGTCTCGGCCTCGGGCAGGGCCGTGGGCGCGGGCCCGGGCAGGCCCTCGATGAACCGCTCCACGCGCCGCCTCGCCTCGCCGGCATTCAGGTCCGGGTAGTCCAGGATTCGCCCGGGCGGCTGCATCCGGAAGCGGGCGTACTGCACGACCTTGGATAGCGCCAGGGCCGCGGATTCCGGAAAGCGGTACGAGGGGAAGGTGCGGTGCGCGCCGCCGCGGTCGCCCAGGGCGGCCGACCCCACCGCCACGGCCCCGCTCACGCCCATGAGCGAGAGCAGGGTGGGCTTGGCGATGCCGGTAGTCTGCTCCGCGTGCACCGCGGCCCGCCGGATGGCCCGCGCCACCACATCGGGATCGCAGGTGCCGAGACACGCGAAGGAGGCGATGAGGGCGTCCACCTGGGGATGCTCGAGGGCTTCCCGGCAGGCCCGTTCGTAGTCCTCGGGCATGGCCATGGCGTGCAGGTCCACCACGCCCGGTCCGGCGATCTCCATGCCGTGGGTTTCGCAGGCATCCGCGCAGATGGTGGCGACCCCGCCGGAGTTGCTGATGATGGCCACCCGGTTGCCCCGAGGCAGCGGCTGGAGGGACAGCAGCAGCGCGATGTCGAAGAGGTCCTCCAGGGTGTCCGCCCGGATCACGCCCGCCTGGTGGAAGAGGGCCTCCACTTCCGCGTCGTCCCTGGGGCTGGCGGCGATGTGGGCCAGGGCCACGCGCCGACCGGCATGGCTGCGGGCGCTCTTGACGCAGAGGATCGGTTTGCGCCGGGAGATCCTGCGGGCGAGGCGGGCGAAGCGCCGCGGGTTGCCAAAGGTCTCCAGGTAGAGCAGGGCCAGGTCTGTGTCCGGGTCCTCGTCCCAGTACTGGAGCAGGTCGTTGCCGGACACATCGGCGCGGTTGCCCGCGGAGACGAAGGTGGAAAAGCCCAGGCCGCGCTCGGCCGCGTACTGCAGGATGACCACGCCCAGGGCCGCGGAATGGCTGAAGAAGCCCACCCGACCGCGGGGGGGCATGGTCACGGCCAGGCTGGCGTTCAACTGGACGGCGGCGTGGGTATTGAGGAGTCCCAGGCAGTTGGGACCCACCAGCCGGGCCCCGTGGCTGCGGGTCAGGCGCAGAAGCCGGGCCTGCCGCCGGGCCCCCTCCGGCCCCGTTTCCGCGAACCCGGCTGCGAGCACCAGGAGGCCCCGGGCGCCGCGCTCCAGGGCCCGCTTCGCCAGGGCCGACACCTTGTTGGCTGGCACCGCCAGGATGACCAGGTCCGGCGTCTCCGGCAGGGCGTCCAGCGAGGGGTAGGCCTGTACGCCTTCGATGATGCTGGCCTTGGGATTGACGGGATAGACCGAACCCTGGAAGTGGTTCTGGAGGATGTGCCGGAAGATGACGTTGCCCACGGAGCTGGGGTCCCTGGAGGCTCCGGCCACGGCCACGACCCGTGGCTTCAACAGGGGCACCAGGGAATTGGCCGTGGCCAGGCGCTCGCGCAGGTCCGTGCGCTCCCGCAGGGCTTCGGGGGCGCCCAGGGGGAACTGCACGTGGATGACGCCCTCCTCCAGGGCGCGCCGGGTCTCGAAGCCCGTGTCCCGAAACACATGATCCATCTTCTCGTTCCTGGTCAGCAGGTCCGCCTCGAAGCCCAGGTAGCCGGCCCCCGCAGCCAGACCCGCCAGCTTTTCCAGGATCAGCGTGCCGATGCCACGCCCCTGGTGGCTGTCTCCGATCATGAAGGCCACTTCGGCGACCTTGCCCCCGCCACCGATGTAGTTGCCCAGGCCGAGGATCTTCTGTTCCTCGCCTTCGCCCTCCACGGCCAACAGGCAGGCCCGCAGGTGGAGATCCGGCGCGCAGAGCTCTTCCACGAACGCCCGGGAGACACCGGCCACACCGCCCATGAAGCGCATGGCCAGGGTCTCCAGGGACAGGCCCTTGATGAAACCTTCCACGCGGTCCGCGTCATCGGGGGCGGCGATCCGGAGGAGCACGCCCCGGCCGTCCTTCAGCAGGACGAATTCCCGGTAGGCTGCCCCCTCGGGGATAATGCTGAACACCTTGGGCCTCGCGTGTCTGCGGTGGTGCGATCACCCTATCACGGTACGAATCGGGGCCGGACCGTGCTCAAAGTCATATCTCCCCGCCGGGCTGCCCTTCCTCCTGGACGCCCCCGCAGCCCCGCTATAGATTGGCCACACCATTCCATCATCAGGGCCAACAAGCAGGGCAAACCACCAGGGGGCGTCATGACCGCACGCGAAGCTTTCCTTCGGGCCCGGGATTTCCTCATGGAGCGCCGCGAGGACTACCCCGGCGCCCTTCAAGGCTTCCAGTGGCCGGTCCTGGATCACTTCAACTGGGCCCTGGACCATTTCGATGCCTACGCCGCAGGCAACGATAGCCCCGCCCTGTGGATCGTGGAGGAAGACGGCTCTGAAACGAAGGTGAGCTTCCGGGAGCTTTCGGCCCGGAGCAACCAGGTGGCCAACGCCCTGCGGGCGCTGGGCGTCCGGCGCGGCGACGGCGTGCTGGTGATGCTGGACAACGTGCTGCCGCTTTGGGAGATCATGCTGGCCTGCATCAAGCTGGGCTCCGTGCTGGTGCCCTCCACTCTGCTGCTCTCGCAGGCGGACATCCTGGACCGCATCGAGCGGGGCGGGATCAAGCACCTGGTGGTGGATTCCGCGCAAACGGCCAAATTCGAGGGCATGGACGCCAGCCTCACCCGCATCAGCATTGGCGCGCCGGTGGCTGGCTGGCATGATGTGGCGGAGCTCTACCAGGGGTCCCCGGCCTACGAGCCCGACGCGGTCACGCACGCCACGGACCCGATGCTGCTGTATTTCACGTCAGGGACCACGGCGAAGCCGAAGCTGGTGCTGCACACCCACCAGTCCTATCCCGTGGGCCACCTCACGACCATGTTCTGGGTGGGACTGCGCGAGGGCGACGTCCACTACAACATCAGCTCGCCGGGCTGGGCGAAGCACGCCTGGAGCAGCTTCTTCGCCCCCTGGAACGCCGGGGCCTGCATCTTCGTCTACCGCTCGGCCCGCTTCAGCGCCGCGGCCACCCTGCAGGTCATCGTGGACAAGGGCGTAACGACCCTTTGCGCGCCGCCCACGGTGTGGCGCCTGTTCATCCAGGAGGATCTCGCGGCCTACAAAGTGAAGCTGCGGGGGTTGGTGGGGGCGGGCGAGCCCCTGAATCCCGAGGTCATCAGCCAGGTGGAAAAGGCCTGGGGCCTCACCATCCGCGACGGCTATGGCCAGACGGAGACCACGGCCCTGGTGGGCAACCCACCCGGGCAACCCGTGAAGGCCGGCTCCATGGGGCGCCCCCTGCCGGGCTACCAGGTGGTGCTGCTGGACGTGGACGGCAAGGAGGCGGAGGAGGGCGAGATCGCCCTCAAACTCAGGCCCCGCCCCCTGGGCCTCATGGTGGGCTACAAGGATGATCCGGCGAAGATGGCCCATGCGGAGGCAGAAGGGTTCTACCGCACCGGCGACGTGGCCAGCCGGGATGCCGATGGCTACCTGTTCTTCGTGGGCCGGGCCGATGACGTTTTCAAGAGTTCCGACTACCGGATCAGCCCTTTCGAGCTGGAATCCTTCCTCATCGAACATGAAGCCGTGGCCGAAGCTGCGGTGGTGCCCAGCCCGGATCCCCTGAAGCTGGCGGTGCCCAAGGCGTACATCATCCTGCGGGCGGGGTATGCCCCTGATCGCGCCACGGCCCTGGCCTTGTTCAGGTTCATCCGCGAGCGGCTCTCGCCCTACAAGCGCATCCGGATCCTCGAATTCGCCGACCTCCCGAAGACCATCTCCGGCAAGATCCGGCGCGTGGAACTCCGCAAGCGGGCCGCAGAACAGACCCATTCCCCCACTGAGTTCCGCGAGGAGCAGTTTCCCGAGCTGAAATGACCGCTGTGCTGCAGCGAACCCGGCGCCTTTAGAACTGGAAACCTGCGGAGATCAGCAGGCCCCGCAGCTGGGTATCCCGTTCCTCCTGGGAGCGGGCACGGCCCAGCATGCGCTTCAGGTCGGTGGCGTACTCGAGCTTGAGGGGGAAGCCCAGCTTGAGGATCAGCCCTAGGCCCGGCGTGGTGCGCAGGGCCGGGAAGGGCGTGACCACCGTTGGATCGGGCTTCAGGGTGCGATAGACCTGACCGGAATCCACGAACACTTCGCCCCAGACGCTCTGACCGAAGAGCGGGAAGCGGTATTCCAGGTTCAGCACGAAGATGGCCTGCCCGCCGAGAGGAATGAGCTGCGACGGCTGGGTAAGCGTGCCCTTGGTCCGCGTCACCTCCCCGAGCATGTCCGGTTCCACGCCCCGCACGGTGAAGGAACCACCCCCGAAGAAGCGCTCGGTGAGGGGCAGATCCTCGGCAGTCCTGGCCGTGGGCCGCGCCAGACCAACCCGGGCGGTGGCCATCAGGACCCCATTTTCGGCGTGGAAACCCACGGGCCAGTTCCACTGATGGCGCAGATCCAGTTTCGCGAAACTGCTGTTGGGAGAGGTGCCCAAGATCTGGGCCGCCAGCTCCACCCGGCCCATGAAGTAGGTGCCCTGGGTGGGATCGTAGGGGCGGTCGCGATGGTCCACGGTCACCTGCAGGTAGGGCGCGGAGATGACGCTGTAGGGCGGGGTGCGGGCCAGCAGGAAGAGATCTTCGTTCGAGATCAGAAGGTTGCCGTTGCTGTCGGTGTTGGCTTCCACTTCCACGCGCTCGAAGCGGTAGCCGAGCTGTACCTTCTGCACGGGGCTGAGCTTCCATTCGAGGTTCGAAGTAATGCGGCGCCGCCGGGCAAAGTAGGCGGCCTGGGCCTCCTCGATGTAGGCGGCATCCGCGTGGAAGCGGGTGCGATAGGACAGCCAGGAATCCAGGGAGCCCGGCAGGAACCAGGGATCGGTGTAGCCCACGCCGAAGGTGTCCAGGGAGCGCTTGACGTCGCCGGTGGGGAAGAGCGTGCGCAGCGGTTTACTTTTCAGGGTCTGGTCGCCGGCGCGGATGCCGAAGTCCACCACGCGCCCCATGCCGCCCACGTTGAGTCGCTGGGCGTTGAGCCCGAAGTGGTAACCCTGGACGTTGTCGTAGCCGAATCCTTCGGTGAAGACCCACGGACTGCGCTCTTCCAGGCGCAGGGCCAGATCCCCCCGCTGCCAGGACTGCTGCTCCTGGTCGGGCAGATCCTTGAGGGTGAGCAGGTCCACCCGCTGGAAGGCCATCAGGCCGCCCAGCTGGAACTGGCCCTCGTCCAGCTTCACCGGATCCAGAGGCGCCCCTGGGGGCAACTCCATTTCCCGCAGCACGGCCTGGGCATGGGTGCGATCGCTGCCCTGCACCACCAGACGCTTCGCGTGATCCAGCGGCTGGGTGGGAATCTGGATCCGGACGATGGATTCCGACTCGTTATCCTCGAAGGCGAGCTTGACCTGGGGTTTCGCGGCGCCGGCGGATGAGAGCCGCTGGCGCAGATCCGACACCACCAGGGCCAGGTCGTTCCGGACCAAGGGCAGGGGTGGCTCGAAGGTGAGCTTCACGCCCGTCGGGGTACTTTCCATGGTGCCCTTGTGGGCCTGCAGGTGGCGCCGGTCCGACAGGTAGTGCGACCGGCCGGCCGCGAAGACGGGGTGATCGGAGATCGTGAGCAGCAAGCTCTGCGAGAAGCTCTGCGGGGAGAAGCCGGGTTCCTGGGGCAGTTCCAGCACCAGGGCGTTCAGGAAGCGGCGCTGCCCTTCATGGATGATCAGGCGGACATCCACGGTGCCGGCGGGAGCGGTCTCAACGCGGCGCCGGACGCGGACTTCCGGGAACCCCCGTTGCAGGTACAGGGCCGTGGCCCGGTCCTCCACGGCCTTGACCGCCTCGGCCTTGGCATGGGGAGCCAGCAGCAGGAACCGTTTCGGCAGTTCCACGGCTTTCTGCAGTTCGGCCTCGGTCACTTCGCGATTGCCTTCGAAGGTCACGCGGCCCAGAAGGCGCCGAGGGCCATGGTCGACCTTGTAGGTGATGGTCACCACCTCGGGCCGCTCGGCCGTCCCCGCGTTGACTACGCGGTCATAACTGACTTTGGCTTCTGGGTATCCCTGGTTGCGGAAATAGGTGGTGATGCGGCCGGCGCCCTCCTCCAGGAGGCTGGGGGCGTACTTCTCCGCCCGGGCCAGGGGCACGAATTCCGCCAGCCTGGGTCGCCCCCACAGGGCTCCAAACAAGTTCAGGCCTTCAGCCTTGAGGTTCACCTTGGGACCGGGCCGGAATTCGAGCAGCATCACGCCAGGTTCACCGGAGGGTTCCAGCCGTACGATCCCCTCGTAGCGATGATCCTTCACCAGTTTCTGGCGGAGGCGCCCATGGGCCTCCCGGACCACCGTGGGCGTCCAGAGGCTGATCCCAGGTTTGAGGCGAGCCAGCTTCAGCAGCGCCTCCCGGGTGTAGGGGGCCGGGTCTCCTTCGATGCGCAGCTCCCGGATCACGGACGGGACGCCGAGGCTCAGCAGCAGCCGCGCCTGTCGGCCGCCCTCTTCCAGGGTCAGGCGCAGGGTGGCCGCGGGATAGCCGGCGTCGCGCAGCCGCTGCTCGGCCAGGCCCACCAGCACGGTGCGGCGCTGGGGCCCCAGGCGCTGGCCCTTGCCAAGCTCGGGCAATAGCGTTTTGCGGAGCGCCGCGGGAATCGCCTCGCCCTCCCATTTCCAGGTGGCCACGGGGCTGAGCGGTTCCAGCTTCAGCACCAGGTTGCCATCGGCCGCAAGGGTTCCGTCCACCGCCGCGAACCGGTCCACCAGGCGCACCGCAGCCAGGGCCTGCTGAAAGCCCACGTCGTCCACGGCCTGGCCAGGTTTCAGGCCCAGGGCCGCCTCGGCGAACTGGCGGTCATCCTCGCTGCCGCCCTCGATGCGGATCGCCTTCAGGACGCGCGGTGCATCCGCCCGCAGGACGCCGGTGGTCGTCAGCGCCAGGAGGCCCATGCTCAAGACGGAGCTCAAGACGGAGCTCAAGACGGTGCCCAGGACGGTGCGCAGGCGAACCGTCATCAGAATCCGGCCAGCGCCTCGTCCTCAGTGTCCCTCACTTCGAAGACCGAGTGCAGGCTGGTCATCTTCATGAGGCTGAAGATCCTGGAATTCATGCCGCAGATGCGCAACTCCCCACCCTTGCCCTTGATGGACGTGTAGCAGCCCACCAGCTCGCCAACGCCGGAGGAATCCAGGTAGCTCACCTTGGTGAAATTGATGATGATCTTCCGTTCGCCGCCGGCCAGGGAGGTCCGGACGGCCTCGCCCAGTTCCTGATCGCCGTCGCCCAGGGTGACCCTGCCTTCGGGACAGAGGATCAGCACGTCGTTCTGCTTGTGCGTTTTCATGAGCATGGGAGCCTCGGCTGGAACGCCCAGTGTAGCAAGGGTGTCGCAGTGGGACGCAAACAGGCGGCCCCGAGGCCGCCGTTCACAAGAGGGTGGTGGACCATGACAAGGGAACGGCGGCCCGAAGACCGCCGCTATCCAAGACTGGTGGACCTGATCAGGATCGAACTGACGACCTCTGCATTGCGAACGCAGCGCTCTCCCAGCTGAGCTACAGGCCCCACGAACTGCTAGTTTAACGGGCCGGAGGCCCCCGTCAATGCTTGTAACTATCTGCCGCCCGCCAGGGCGGCAGCGTGCACAGACCTTCAGGCAGTTACATCAAGGACTGCATGATCTCTTCGAGGACGGCCGCACTGGGCTTGAGCACGTCTTCACCCAGGCTGGCCAGAGGCGCGTCCACCAGGTTCAGCACGTGGGGCAGGGGGGGCTGGGTGGGGTTGATGTAGAGCAGGCCCGTGAGGAACTCGCCCTTGGCCATGGATTCGTGAATGGCCTTCATGGCCCCGAAGCGATCGGTGGGATCGTACTCCTCGTGGATGGCCTTGATGGCAACTTTGGAGCCGTCGGGGAAGGTCACGACCTCGGTCTGGCCAGAGGGGATCTCCACGTCCTCCACCTCGGAGTACTGGATGAAGCCCAGGTCGTGGAGGGGGAAATCGTGATCCTTGACGTGCTTGTAGGAGCGGGTGGAGGAGTCGTGGTTGTTGAAGGTGACGCAGGGGCTTATGACGTCGAGCACCACGGTGCCTTCGTAGGCGAAGGCGGCCTTGAGGATGGCGTTCAGCTGCTTGGGATTGCCCGAGAAGCAGCGGGCCACGAAGCCGCAGCCCAGCTCGATGGCCAGGGTGCAGGGGTCGATGGGGGGCAGGTCGTTCACGGCGCCGGACTTGAGGTGGGAGCCCTTGTCGGCGGTGGCGGAGAACTGGCCTTTGGTGAGGCCGTAGACGCCGTTGTCCTCGATGATGTAGATCATGGGGATGTTGCGCCGCACGGCGTGGATGAACTGGCCCATGCCGATGGACATGGAATCGCCGTCGCCGGAGACGCCGATGTTGATGAGGTTCCGGTTGGCCAGCGAGGCGCCGGTGGCGATGGAGGGCATGCGGCCGTGGACGCTGTTGAAGCCCCAGCCCTGGTTGATGAAGTAGGCGGGCGTTTTCGATGAGCAGCCGATGCCGGAGTATTTGGTGACGCGGTAGCCCTCGATGTTGGACTCGAAAGCCGCGTTGATGATCTGCGCCGTGATGGAGTCGTGGCCGCAGCCCGCGCAGAGGGTGGATTTGGAACCAACGTAATCCTGCTTGGTGAAGCCGAGCTTGTTGGTGGGAGCGGCCGGGGTGGGAGCGGAAGGCGTGGCGGTGGTCATGGTCAGGCTCCTCTACTTCTGCTCGAAGGCGGTGATCTGGTCCACGATGGCCTTGGCGGGGATGGCGTGGCCGTCGTAGTGCAGGACGCTCTTGAACTTCGTCGCGAACTCGGGATAGGTCTCGCGGAGGAGGTTGGCCAGCTGGCCATCGCGGTTCTGCTCGACCACGTAGACCACCTGCTTCTCCTGCACGAAGGCATCGACTTCCGCGGTGAAGGGCAGGGCCCGCAGGCGCAGGTAGTCGGTCTTGAGGCCACCCTCGGCCAGCAGGTCCTGGGCCTCGATGACGGCGGGATCGCTGGAGCCGAAGGCGAGGACGCCCTTGACCGAGCCCAGGTTGCGGAAGACGGGGGTGGGCACGTAGGTCTTGGCGGTTTCATACTTCCGCTTGAGGCGGTCCACGACCTGCAGGTAATCCTCCGGTTTTTCTGAGTACTGCGCGTATTCGTTGTGGCCCGAGCCGCGGGTGAAGTACGAGCCCTTGCCGCCGGGGGTGCCGGGCAGGGAGCGGTAGCAGATGCCGTCGCCGTCCACGTCCTTGTAGCGGCCCCAGTCCTTGGCCTCGGCCAGCTGCTGTTGGTTGAGGACCTTGCCGCGATCGTAGGGCTTGGCGGGATAGGCGAAGGGCTTCGAGGACCAGTTCTGCATGCCGAGGTCGAGGTCGGTGACCACGAAGATGGGGGTCTGGAAGCGCTCGGCCAGATCAAAGGCGTCGTAGGCGAACTGGAAGCACTCCTCCATGTTGCCGGGATAGAGGTTGATGTGTTGGGTATCGCCGTGGCTGCACTTGGCGCAAAGCTCCACGTCGGACTGCTGGGTGCGCGTGGGGAGGCCGGTGCTGGGGCCCGTGCGGGCCACGTTGAAGAACACGCCGGGCGCCTCCACGTAGTAGCCCAGGCCGATGAACTCGCTCATGAGCGACACGCCAGGGCCGGCGGTGGAGGTCATGGAGCGGGCGCCGGCCCAGCCGGCGGCCAGCACCACGCCGGCGGAGGCGAGCTCGTCTTCCATCTGCACGATGGCCACCGTGGATTTGCCCGTGACGGGATCCTTGCGGTATTCCTCGGCATAGTCGATGAACGTCTCGACCAGACTGGAGGCCGGGGTGATGGGGTACCAACCCACCACGGTGACGCCGGCGAAGAGGGCGCCCAGGGCGCAGGCCTCGTTGCCATCCACGATGATGAGGCCCTGGGTCTTGTTGTCGCGCACCACCTTCACCTGATCCTGGTCGGGCAGGTTCTCCAGGGCCCAGTCGTAGCCCGCCATGCAGGCATTCTGGTTGAGCTCCACCGCCTTGGCCTTGCCCTTCAACTGCTTGGCGATGGCCTTCTTGACTTCCTCCATGTCGATGCCGAGCAGGCGCGCCGCCACGCCCACGTAGATCATGTTCTTCACCAGCTTGTGCAGCTTGGGCTCGGGGCAGGAGGCTGTGACGAGCTTCTGGAAGGGCACTGGAATGAAGGCGAGATCACCGCGCAGTTTGTCGAGCTGCAGGGGTTCGTCGTAGATCACCAAGGCACCGGCATCCGCCTTGGCGATGTCCTCCTTGGCGGTCTCTGGGTTCATGAGGATGAGCATCTCGTTACTGGCCTTGCGGGCCACGTAGCCCTTGGCACTGGCCCGGATGGTGAACCAGGTGGGCAGTCCGGCGATGTTCGAGGGGAAGAGGTTCTTGCCGCTGACCAGGACGCCCATCTGGAAGATGGCGCGCAGGAGTACCGTATTCGCCGTCTGGGAACCCGAACCATTAACCGTGGCCACCTGGATGGAAAAATCATTGATCCTGGTTTTCGCTCCTGCAGTGGGGGCAGGGGTGGCAAGACTGGCAGTCATGGAGACTCCTTTCGCAGGCGGGCGTCGAGGCGGACGGAAAGAGGACGCAGAGGGCGTAAATGCTTGACCCTCCAGGCCATCTAGTAGTATGGCAGAGGCCGAATGAGCGTTCCATCGAGGGTCTCGGGACACCGGGAACCAGGGGTCTGAAATAAAGCGAAAAAAAAGGGATTGACGACCTGGGCCCCCACTTCTAACTTGGAACCTATGAAAGCCAGCGATCTCACCAAACGTCAGCAGGCCGTGCTGAAATTCATTCGCACCTTCGTGCACGACGAAGGACGAAGTCCCACCCTGGCGGAAATCGCCAAGGGCGTGGGTTCCAGTGCGGTATCCACCATCCACAAGCATGTCCAGCACCTCATGGACAAGGGCTTCCTCGTCCGCAGCCACGGCAAGGGCAACAACCTGGTGGTGGCCACCGGAATGGAAGCCGAGGCCACGGCGCCCCGGACAGGCCGGGGTGATGCCCGAGATGCCCGGGATTCTCGCCCAGACGTGACGCCCATCGTGCGGATCTTCCCCTTCTGCGGGGACGTGGCAGCGGGTTCGCCCATCCTGCCCGAGAGCCGGGCCGTTCCCATCGAGGTGCCGAACACCATCCACCGGCAGCGGGACGAGTTGTTCGTGCTCCGCGTGCGTGGCGACTCCATGGTCGATGATGCCATCCTGGACGGGGATCTGGTGGTGCTGCAGCGCAAGGGCGAGTACCGGAACGGGGATCGGGTGGTGGCGCTCATCGATCAGGAAGAGGTCACCCTCAAGGAATTCAAGCGGGATCCCAAAGGGGTCTGGCTCATCCCCCACAATCCCGACCTCCAGCCGCGCTGCTATCCCCCCCAGAGCATCGACATTCAGGGCGTCCTCGTCGGCGTCATGCGCAGCTGCTGAACGCTGCCTATACCACTATTCCAGGCAAGCGTTCGCGGATGGCTTTGCCCATGGCGGCAGTGCTGAGTGTGCCGCCGAGATCCCGGGTCTTCGCGCCGGCTGCCAGGGCGCCAGCCACTGCAGTCTCCACGGCTACGGCTTCGGATTCCCAGCCCAGGTGCCGGAAGAGCAGGGCCGTGCTGAGGATCATGCCTACGGGGTTGGCGAGTTCCAGTCCCGCGATGTCAGGGGCGGAGCCATGCACGGGTTCGGCCAGGACCGCGCAGCGGAAGGGCCGGTGGGGCGCCCAGCTGAGCGAAGGCGCCACGCCCATGCCGCCGATGAAGGCCGCGCAGAGGTCGCTGATGAGGTCACCCAGGTAGTTGTCGGCGGCGATGATGCCGAAGGCGGCTGGATCCTGCACCAGGGCGCAGAGCATCGCATCGGCGTGCAGGGAGCGGGCGGCCACCCCCGGGTGGTCCTTCCGCACTTCCTCGAACATTCGCAGCCACAGCCCATGCCCATGCTTGAGCACGTTGGCCTTGTGGGCCAGGGCCAGGGGAAGACCCCGCAGGTCGGCTCGCTGGAACGCTGCGACCAGCAGACGCCGAACGGCAGGCTCCGTGTGGATGGCCAGATCCACCGCGCGGCCCGGTTCCGTCGTGCCCTGCAGGCAATAGGGGCCTTCCGTATTCTCGCGGAAGACCTCGAGGTCGAGGCTCGGCCCCGGCCCAGGCCCCAGCCCTGACATGGCCCGTCCACAGGGGCGGAAGTTGACCGTCAAATCCAGGCCCTGGCGCAGCCTCAGCAGGATGGCCTCTGCGTGGCGGCCATCGGGAAGGCGGGGATCGCCCACGGCCCCAAACAGGATGGCGTCGCAATGGTCGCGCAACTCCGCAAAGGCAGAGTCCGAAAGGGTCTCCCCGGTGGCGAGGAAATGGTCCGCGCCATAGGGGAGAACCCGCTGTTCGATCGCCCGTCCCCGGGCCCGCGCCCAGGCCAGCATTGGCAGGGCTTGCGCCATGACCTCGGGGCCGACGCCGTCGCCGGGGATGAGGGCCATGCACACCGCTTTGTCCAACTCTCTTCCCTCCCAGTTTCCCAGCCGATGGTGCCACACTCCAGCCTCTCCCTGGAGGGTGGCATGAACCGGAATTGGAGGGTTGGCATGGGGATCATGGCGATGCTGGGACTGGCTTCGGCCGCGGATATCAAGGAGGGCGCCAAGGCGCCGGCCTTCGAGGCCATGGACCAGCACGGCGTCCTGGTGCGGCTGGCCGATTTCCAAGGCAAGGCGGCCGTGGTGCTCTACTTCTATCCCAAGGACGATACGCCGGGCTGCACGGACCAGGCCTGCAGCCTGCGCGACGGCTTCTCCGAGATCAAGGCCGCGGGGGCCGTGATCCTGGGTGTGAGCGCGGACAGCAGCCAGAGCCACCGGGCCTTTGCGGAGAAATTCCACCTGCCCTTCAGCATCCTGGCGGATCCGGACAAGCGCATCATCGGGGCCTATGGCGTGAAGTGGCCCCTCCTCGGGATCGCCAAACGGGTTACCTTCCTCATCGACCGGCAAGGGGTCGTCCGCAAAGTCATCACGGACATTCGCACCAAGGACCACGACCAGCAGGTGCTCGCCCTGTTGAAGGGAATGTCCTAGGCAGTTCTTGGAAATCGGGCATTTGCATTGAGCCTGGGCCGCTTTCCAAGCTAGACTTCGTGGGTCCCCACGAGGTTTTGGAATGGTGTTCTTCAACCACGCCACCCGGCAGATGACGGCGAAAATCGTCTACTACGGCCCTGGCCTGTGCGGAAAGACCACCAACCTCAACACCATCTACGGCAAGACGAGCCAGAAGGCCCGGGGCGAGATGGTGAGCCTCAACACCGAGACGGACCGCACCCTCTTCTTTGACCTGCTGCCCATGGACGTGGGCATGGTGGGCGGCTTCAAGACCAAGTTGCAGCTCTACACGGTGCCTGGCCAGGTCTTCTACAACAGCACCCGCAAGCTCGTCCTCAAGGGCGTGGATGGCATCGTGTTCGTGGTGGACAGCCAGACGCCCATGCTGGACGCCTGCAAGGAAAGCTATCTGAACCTCGAGGAAAACCTCCGCGAACTGGGGCTCAACCTGGGGGAGATCCCCATGGTCTTCCAATGGAACAAGCGGGACCTGAAGAACGTGGTGGCCGTGGAGGAACTGGAGGCCGTCTTCAATCCGCGGGGAGCCCCCACTTTCCAGTGCGTGGCCTCGGATGGAACCGGCGTCTTCGAGACCCTGCGGGGCATCACGAAGTTGGCCCTGACCCACATCAAGACCCACGTGCTGGGGGAACGACTCGGGGCGAGTGTCCCGGCGGCACCGGCGCCCCCGCCGCGGCCCATCGTGGAGGCCCTCTCGATGGCCGACCTCCCTTCGGTCACGGATCTCTTCGAGATGGAAGGTTCTTCCTCGCCAGTGCTGGCCGCGGGTTCTGTGCCGCTGCCTGACGACGACGAAATGGACCTCTTCATCGAGGCCCCGCTGCTGCCGGAACCTCCTGAACCGGGGGAGGACGACATCGCGTTCCTGTTGGAGGGTGAGGAGTCGGCTCCGCCGGCCTTCGAATCGGTGGCGGAGGTTCCATCGGTCGTGGAATCCACTGGGTTCGAATTCATGCCAGAGCCGAAAGCGGAACCTGTCCTGGCCGCGGTTGAAGCCGACCCCGAACCCGTCGCGACGTTGGCGCCGGCGGTTTCGACCACGCTGCCGGACCACGCTCAGACGAAGACGGCGACCAGGGTTGATCCGTTGGCGGCTCTCTCCGCGTTCATCGGGGAAGCCAACCGGCACACCAGCAGGCCCAAGAACATCGACCACAAGGACGCCATCAACTCCCTGATGGGTGAGCTGACCCAGGCGGGACGGTCCGGGGCGCCTTCGGTGCTGCGCCTGGAGGTGCCCGCTGATGTGGATGGCCAGGAGCTTGAAGTGGTGGTTCAACTGCGGCACCAGGGCAAGGTGCTCGTGGAGGGCCAGCTCCATCGGCAGGCGCCGGCCAAGGGCTCCACGGCCAGGCTCAGCGTCGAATTGAAACGCGGCTGAGCCATGCGCCCACTGGTGCGCCCTCTGGTTCTCCTGCTGCTGGCCATGCTCCCGCTCCAGGCCGGGCCGCCGGGTTGGTGGGCGGCCTTCGGCCGCATGGCCTCCCTGGAAAGCCGGTTCCGGCAGGACAGCGACAGCCTGGTGTTCGGTAAATTGACCCGCGGTGGTCAGCTCACCCTGGCCAAGGGCGGTCGCCTGCGGGTGGCCTACGAGGGTGGGCTCACCGTGACCTGCGATGGCCGACACCTGGTGCAGTACGACCCCGATACCCGTACGGCCCAGAAGGTGGAACTGGCCCGGGCTGTGCGCGATTTTCCCCTGCTGGGCATCCTCCTGGAGCCGGCCCGACTGGAGCGGCTGTACCGGATCGAGCCCCTCGGCGGCGAGGCCCTGAAGCTCGTGCCCAGGGAGCAGGGCCTGCCTGAACTGAAGGCCACCGGCCGCAAGGGCCTGTTGCACACCCTGGAGTGGACCGACCCCACTGGAGCACACCAGACACTCGAACTGCTGAATCCTAAATCACCCGTGGTGCTGGCGCCAGGCCGCTTCGGCTTGCAGGTTCCCGCCGGCACCAGGTGGGCAACGCCAAAGGGCTGACGGGCCTACTCCGAACGGCTGAAGGCATCGAAGCGCTCGGGTTGGGGAAAGCGGATCCGCAGCCAGGCATCCAGTTCAGGCACCGTGGCGAAGATGCGCTCCGCACCGGCGCCGGTCAGTTCCTCGTGGCTGCCGTAGCCCCAGCCCACGCCGATAGCCTCCAGGCCGTGGTCCCGGGCAGCCGACATGTCCACACCACGGTCGCCGATAAACACCCCGCCGGGCTGGATGGTGCCCCGGGCCGCGAGCCCAGCCAGGACCTCAGTCTTGGGCTGCCAGCGGCCTTTCAGATTGCTGCCGAAGATGTCGTCGAAGATCAGGTTCAGGTCGAACTGGTAGGCGATGCGCCGGGCGAAGACGCTGGGCTTGGCGGACACCACGTAGATGCGGTGACCCTGGCGCTTCAACCGGTGCAGCAGGTGGAAGACGCCGGGGTACAACTCGTGTTCGAAGACGCCGTCCTCCCGGTAGCGCTCCCAGTAGAATTCCAGCGCCGCCTCCAGCCGTGCCGGCTCCTCCAGGCCCCGCAATCCGGCCAGCGATTCGCGCATGCCGAAGCCGATCCAGCTCCGGAGGGTGCCCTCGTCGGGCAGGATGAGGCCGAAGGCTTCGCAGGTCTTGCGCAGGCAGTTCTGCACCCCCAGCAGGGGATCCACCAGGGTGCCGTCCAGATCGAAGCAGACGACCTCTGGCACCGCCTCCAGCACCACGCCAGCCCCCTATTTCTTCTTTCTCGCCCGCTTGTTGTAGGCCTCGATGGAGGAACGCACGAAGGCGTGGGCCTCGTCCTTGCCACCCCAGCCGTCGCTGGCGACGCTCTTGCGCTCCAGGTCCTTGTAGGTGAGGAAGAAGTGTTCGACTTCCAGGAGGAAATGCGGGGGCAGGTCGGTGCGGGAGGTCACGTGGGCGTAGCTGGGATCATCCGTGGCGACGGCGAGGATCTTGGCGTCGTAGCCATTCTCGTCAGTCATGCGCAGCAGGGCGATGGGCCGGGCCCGGATCACCACGCCGGGGTAGGTGGAACCGTTGATGAGCACGAGGATGTCCGCGGGATCGCCGTCGTCGGCCAGGGTGCCGGGAATGAACCCGTACTCCGCCGGGTAGTGGAAGGGCGAGAAGAGCACGCGATCCACGTGCACCAGGCCCGTGTGGTGGTCGATCTCGTACTTGATGCGCGAGCCCGTGGGGATCTCGATGATGGCATTGACGGTCTCAGGCGCCTGCTTGCCTGGATCGAGGGTGATCAGCGACATGGGTGCTCCGCGAAGGCATCGATTTTCGCATGCTCACCCCTCGTCGTCACGGGATCCCGGGGGCGGCCAGCCGGAGATGCACCGTGGTGCCCCGCCCCAGCTGGCTTTCGATGAAGAGCAGCCCGCCATGGGCCACGATGATGCGATGGCAGACGGCGAGGCCGAGCCCCGTGCCCCCGCCGAAGATGCTGAAGAAGGGATCGAACACCTTGGACAGCGCCTCCTGGGGGATGCCACAGCCGTTGTCCGTGAGGGTGAGGTGCCAGCAGGGCCTGCCCTCCAGGCGCTCCTCCGCCGCCGTGAGGACGAGGCGGGGAGCGGCCACGTCCTCCGTGGCCCGGATGGCGTTCTGGATCAGGTTCTGGGCCACCTGGCGCAGCAGGTCCGGGTCGCCGCGCCAGCTGGCGGCCTCGGGAATCTGGTTGTCCCAGGGGATGGCGTCCGCCAGGGTGGTGCTGCGCAGGGCTTCCTCCCAGAAGGGGCGCAAGGCGAGGACCCCGTCCTTGGGCTGGAGGTCCCGGCTGAAGGCCAGCGTATTGCCTACCACGCGGTTCAGGCGGCCGACGCCGTCCTGCATCTTGCGGGCGAGTTCCAGGGGTCCGGCCTGCTGGGCGAGGTCCTCTACCAGCATTCCCGAGAAGAGGGAGAGGCTGCCCAGGGGGTTGCGGATCTCGTGGGCCAGTTCCGCCGCCATGCGGCCCATGGCCGCCAGGCGGTCCTCGCGGTTGGCCTGCTGGGCCCTGAGCACGGCCTCCGTGACGTCCCGGAGCGTGACGATGGCGCCACCGTGGGGAGCGGAACGCCGCTCTTCTTCAAAGATCATCTCCCGGCCCTCGGCGGTCTGGAAGCGGCGTTCGCCGCCCGGGCTGCCGGTTTCCCAGGGCGCCGGATCCTGCAGGAAGCGACCCTCCAGCCCCTGGGGCCGGTTGGTGAAGCGCAGGGAGCCATCCTCGGCAAGGACCCAGATGGCGAAGGGGACGGCCTCGAGCACAGTCTGGAGTTCGCCCTGCAGCTGCCCGAGCTGGGCCTGCAGGGCCTCATAGCGGGTCTGCAGGTGTTCCGAAGCAGCCGTGAAGGCCTCAAAGGCTTCCAGCAGCTGGCGGGGGTCGGGATGGGCCTTGGGCTTGGTCACGGTTGCGCCGCAGGTGCCAGCAGCCGACGGAAGGCTTCCCGCTCGTCTCCCTTGGGCTCGCTGTCTGCCAACCGTTGCAGAGCCTGGATGGCTTCCGGGGTGTCGAGAACCAGAAGGGCCTTGGCGGCCGCCAGGCGGATCACGGGCTGTTCGCCGCCACCAAAGAAACCGCGGCGGCGCAGGCACTCCAGCAGGACGGGCATGGCCAGAGGGGAGGCGATGATCCCCAGCGTTTCCAGGGCCTGGATCCGAATTGGTTCCACGACCCGCTTGTCTCTGGCCAGTTCCATCACCTGGGGAAGGCCGGCCTCCGAGCGGAGCTGGCCCAGGGCGAACAGGATCTCCTGCATGGTCTCGGCGTCTACGCCCTTCATCAAGGCGAGGAGATGGGGTTCGGCCGCCGGCCCGCCGAGCTTCCAGAGGGCCCGGACGGCGGTGCGGCGCACCCGGGGCTCGGGATGACGCAGGAGGGGCAGGACCGCGGGTATGCTGCCGGCGTCCCCCAGATCCGGCAGCAGGGTCAGGGCGTTGCGCACCAGGTACCAGGCGGGAGAGGAGAGAGCCTCCAGCAGGGCGGGCAGGGAGGCGGGTCCCATGCTCCGGACGGCTTCGACCATGCGGCCCCGGCGCGCCCGGTCATTCTCATCGCCCAGCCGTCCCACCAGGTAGCGGGCCACGGGTTCCCCGAGGAATTCCAGGTAGGGGAACACCTCCCGGACCATCTGCTCCCGTTCCAGGGTGAAGGCGTGGGCAATGGCGGCGTCCAGCAGCTCAGGCCGGAGGAGGGCAGCGCGCAGCTTGACGAGCGCATCGTTCCGCCAGGGGTGCTGCTCTTCCAGGAAGGCGCAGAGGCCTTCGAGTTCCTGGAGATCCGAGATGACGTGGCCGAATTCCCCGCGCTGCACCAGGGCCACCAGCAGGACTTCCAGGGCCTCGGTGGTCCAGCGGTGGAGGGGGGGATCGGGTTCCCAGGCGAAGTGGGCGCGGAGGGCCTCGGCCAGAGCCCCCTCGCCACCGGGTGGCAGCCCCGGAGTCTCGGCCCAGCGGGCCATGCCCGCCAGGGTCTGTGCAGCCTTGAGCCGCAGCTCCGACCGCTCAATGCGCAACCCATCGAGGATCTTTTCCTGAAGCCGCAGGAATTCATCAAAGCGACGCAGGTCCAGCAGCTCCCGGAGGAACGCGAGCCGCTGCTCCAGGCTCAGTTCAAAGAGCTGGCCCTCTTCCAGCACCTTGACCAGCTTGGCTTCGAGGCTGAGGGTCTCCCATTCCAGATTGCGCAGGAGGGCCTCGACCTGGGAGGGATCCTGGCCCGAGGCGCGGAGCTGCCCCGTGAGGGTGCGGAGCAGGGAGGCCCGGTCGGCACTGGCGCGGAGGATGTCCTGGAGGGGGCCCTTGAGCTCGACCCAGGAGGCCCCCTTGGCCAGGGCTTTGGTGGTGGCGCCGGCGAGGATGTCGCCCGTGAGGGCCTTCATGCCATGGGCCAGGCCCTCGGGCTGGGGCGGGAGGCTGCCCATGCCCGCCAGCAGGCTCAGCTGCATCGTGGGTGAGAGCCCCGAGAGCACCTGCCGGAGCGTGCCCAGCTGCACCTGGGTGGGCATGTCCGAGCCCAGCCCGATCTCGTCGGCCAGGATGCCGAGGCCACCGAGATCCACGGGACCGAAGCCCTTCAGGAAGCCCAGTTCCTCCTCTTCCATGCTGCCGCCGGTGGAATCCTTGGACGCAGAAGACCGCCTGGAAAGGGATGCCAGCAGCGTTTCCCGGATGGCTTTGACGCGGTCTTCCAGGGTCTGGACGGGGGGGGCCGGTTCGAGCGGCGCCGGGGAGAACATCGGCGCCTTATCTTCCTCGCCACCGCCTTCCTCGCCTTCGGTGACTTCCTGGTAGCGGGTCTGGGACAGCCGGATGTGCCGCACGCCGGCCTCGTGCAGCAGCGCTTCGAAGCCGCCCAACTCATCCAGTTTGGGTGGCTTGAGGGTAAGTCCATGGAGGAAGGCGAGCACCTCCTCGACCTCCACGCCGCGCTCGAAGACGAAGCCGCTGACGCCCCGCTCGGAGACCAGCTTCACCAGTATGTTGATGTGCGGGCTCTTCGGGTCCTGCACCTGGCCATCCACGAAGGCCTTGGGGCCGGTCACCACGAACTGGATGCGCTCCTTGTCCGCCAGCAGGTCTTCCAGCCGCGCGTGCGTGGTGGCAAGGGACTCCTGGGCCCGGGGATGGCGCTCGGTGTACATCTGCAGCGCCTTCATGGCGACAGTCAGGCTCTGTGCGAGCTGCAGGAAGTCGCTCATGGCGGCGTCATCTCCATGGGATCCGACCACTCGCGCTGGAGTTGCGCATAGTGGGCTTCCAGGAAGGCCAGGCGGCGCTGTCCCTCCTGGCGGGCCGGTTCCGTGTTGAAGCTGGCGGTGATGCCCCGGGCCAGCTCCAGCCAGGCCGTGCCCCGCTGCAGGATGTCGGCGGTGGTGATGGGCTGGAAGGCGCCGCTGATGCAGCCGAAGTGGATCAGGCTGGCCGCGCCGATCTTGCTGAGCTTGTCGCAGTCCCAGAGGCAGGCGGCCTCCAGGGGCTCCAGCCGCTTCGTGAGTTTCAGACCCACGTGGTGCTCGATGGCGTGGCGTACCGCGGGAATTTTTTCCAGGGGGAAGTCCGTGCCAGCGAGGATGGCGGCCACCTCGGCCGAGGCGTCCTGGGCGTGGGTGTCCTTCGAGTGGGGATCCTGCAGGCGCTTGGCCACGTCGTGCAGCCAGGCGGCGCATTCGACGATGTCCTCGTCGGCGCCCACCTGGGGGGCCAACCAGCGGGCCAGCAGCACCGCCGCAAAGGTGTGCTCGAAACGGTAGTTGAAGATGGGCTGCGGGATGCCATCCACCACGTGGCTGATGCCCCAGAAGCGGATCGCGTCGGCATCGGATATTTGCCGCAGCGCCGCTTCACAGGCCGTTCGCCAGGGAATGGGGGTCATGAGTGGGTTTCCTGATAAGCACGGAGTGAATGCAGAGTAGCGTGGATTTCCTCAAACATGACGCGGTCGGCCCAAGGCGCACAAGCCTGGGCGAGCTGGTCCATGAGCGGCTGCAGGCCCGCCGCCGGGGCCAGGCCGATGATGCGCAGGCCTTCCAGGGCCATGCGGGCCTCGATGGCCAGCACCTGTTCCAGGGCATCCACGGCGCGGAGCAGCTTGCGGGCCGCGATGGGCCCCATGCTCACGTGATCTTCCTTGCCCGCGCTGGTGGGGATGGTGTCCACGCAGGCGGGATGGGCCAGGCCCTTCATCTCGCTCACCAGGGCTGCCGAGGTGACGTGGGCCATCATGAAGCCCGATTCCAGGCCGCCATTCTGGGTGAGGAAGGCCGGCAGATCCGAATAGGCCGGGTTCACCAGGCGCTCCTGGCGGCGCTCGGAGATGCTGGCGAGGTCGGCGGCGGCGATGGCCAGCACGTCGCAGGCGAAGGCGGGGTACTGGCCGTGGAAGTTGCCGCCGGAACGGGATTCCTGGGTGTCCGAGAAGATCATGGGATTGTCGGTCGCGGCGTTCAGCTCGCGCTCCAGGATGGCTCCGGCGAAGAGCAGCGCATCCCGCGTCACGCCGTGCACCTGGGGGATGCAGCGCAGGCTGTAGGCGTCCTGCACGCGGTGGCAGTCCTGGTGGCTGTCGGAAATGGCGCTGCGCTCGCCCAGCAGGTTGCGCATGTGGGCGGCCACGGCCACCTGGCCCGGATGGGGGCGGGCAGCGTGGATGCGCGGATCAAAGGCGGACCGGGTGCCGCGCAGGGCCTCCAGGCTGAGGCCCGCGATGGCGTCCGCCAGCTGCGCCAGGCGGCTGAATTTCTCCAGGGCCAGGTTGCCCAGGGCGGTAATGAGCTGGGTGCCGTTGATGAGGGCGAGACCCTCCTTGGCCTGAAGGGTGACTGGCGAGAGCCCGGCTTCCGCCAGGGCCTGGCCGCCAGGGAGGTGCTTCTCCCCCTTCCAAGCCAACCCTTCGCCCACGAGGAGCAGGGCCATGTGGGCCAGGGGGGCCAGATCGCCGCTGGCGCCCACGCTGCCCTGGCAGGGCACCACCGGCAGCACATCGCGATTCAGGCAGGCCACTAGCAGGTGGATGGGCTCGGGCCGGATGCCGCTGTGGGCCTTCAGCAGGCAGTTGATGCGGGCGGCCATGAGGGCCCGGGTCTGGTCCTTGGGCAGGGGTTCGCCCACGCCCGCCGCATGGCTGCGGATGAGGTTGAGCTGGAGCTGCTGCAGCTGGTCCGGGGCGATGACCACCGTGGCGAACTGGCCGAAGCCGGTGTTGATGCCGTAGACCGTGCGGCCTTCGGCCACGATGCGGTCCACCACTTTCCGGTTCTCCACCACCAGGGCCAAGGCCCCGGCATCCAACTCGACGCCTTCGCCGGCGGCGATGCGCGCCAACAGGGGCGCCGTGAGGGAACGGCCATCGAGACGGATCATTGGACGGCCTTGCGGGGCAGGGTCAGGGCCAGCACCAGGGCCAGGCCCAGCGTGAGCGCCGCCACCGTGTAGGTGGCCTGCCCGCCCCAGCGGGCGAAGGTGAAGGTGCCCACGGCGGGACCGAGGATGCGGCCCATGCCCGTCACGGCATTGAGCACGCCGAAGAGGCCGCCCTGTTCCTCCGGTGGCGTGAGCTGACTGGCCAGGGCCGAACCGGCGGTGTTGCCCATGCCGCTGCCCCAGGACAGGGGGATCAGCAGGAGCAGGAAGGGCCACATCCAGGGCGCCTTCGGCATCAGGGGCAGGGCCACAGCCATGAGCACCAGGCCGGTGATGAGGGCCACGCGCTCCGGGATGCGCTTGGCCACCACGCGCACCAGGCCGCCCTGGTAGATCACCAGCAGCACGCCAATGCCCGCGAAGAGGAAGCCGACTTCCCGTTGCTGGAAGGCGAAGCGCTGGTGGACCAGCAGGGCGAAGGTGCCCTCCATCATGGCGAAGCCGGCCATGGCCAGCAGAGACACGCCGAGGATCTGGGGCATGCCCGGGCGCTGGAAGGCCTTCACCAGGGCATGGCCCCGGCTCTCGTGGGAGCGCGCGCGGGCCTTGACCTCGGCCGTGAGCGTTTCGGGCATCCAGAAGAGCACCATCATCGAGGCGGCCAGGGACAGGCCGGCAGCCACGAAGAAGGGCAGGTGCCAACCGCGGGTGGCCAGCAGCTGGTGGCCGAAGTCACTGCCGCTCAGCACACCCGCCATGGCGGGGCCCAGCACGAAGCCCAGCCCGAAGGCAGCGCCGATCATGCCGAGTACCTTGGAGCGTTCCTCGGGCGTCGAGCTGTCCGCCATGGCCGCCTGGGCCACGGAAATGTTGCCGCCGGTGATCCCATCCAGGATGCGGGCCGCCAGGATCCACTCGAAGCGGCTGGTGAGCGCCAGCATCGTGTAGCCCACGGCGGAACCGATGAGGCTGATCCAAAGCACCGGCTTGCGACCCACCAGATCCGAAGTCCGGCCGAGGATTGGCGAGGCGATGAACTGCATGAGGCTGAAACTGAGGAAGGCCACCCCGGCCCAGAAGGCGCCGGGCGTGGTGCCCGCGCCACTGAGGCCCAGGAAATGATTGACGCCGGTCATCCAGGCGCTGGGGTGATCGGCGATGGCCTGCGCGTAGAGTGGCAGGATGGGAATGACGATGCCAAAGCCCAGCAGGTCGACGAAGACCGTGAGGAAGATGGCCATCCGAGCGCGTTTGGAAGACTGCATGAGGGATCTCCAGCCCCCCAGTGTAGCCCGTAGCCGCCTTCAGCCCCGGCCCGCGCTGGGGTTGCGGTCTTTGACCAGACCAGCTTCCCAAGCCCGTTCGCGAATCTTGTGATGCCCGTCAAGCCCAGCGGAAGCGCCGGACCGCCAGCAGGAAGGCCGCCAGGCCCCAGGCAGCCACGATGGTCATGCCCAGGCCATGGCCCGCGAGTCCAGCACCGTCGTTGAACACCGCCCGCAGGGCCCGGATGAAGGGCGCCAGGGGCATGAGGGCCACGGCGTGCTGCAGCCAGACTGGCGCCGCGTCCAGGGTGAAGTAGACGCCGCTCAGCATCATGAGCGGGAAGAACAGCAGGTTCGAGATGGCGGCATAGCCTTCGGAGGTCTCCGCGAAGCCGCTGAGGGCGAAGCCGAAGGCCATGAAACAACCCGTGCCCAGGACCATCAGGAGGGCCAGGTTCAGGTACGAGCCCTGGTTCTGGATGCCGAAGAGCAGGCGCCCCACCAGCAGCAGGATGGCGGCCTGGATCACGGTGACCGTGAGCCGGTGCAGCACCTGGCCCAGCAGGAAGATCCACTTGGGCAGCGGCGTCACGGCCAGGCGCCGGAACTTGCCCTTCTCCCGGTAGGACACATTCACCATGCCCACGCTGAAGAGGCCCATGCTGACGAGGTTCAGGCCCAGCAGGCCCGGCAGCAGGAAGGCCGCGTAGTTGGCGGAGCGCTTGCCGCCGGGACTCTCCACCGAGATGGGGATGCGCTGGGGTTCCGGGGCGCCGTTGAGGCGCGCCTGGGCCATGAGCCAGGCCTGGTTCACCAGCCCCGCCGTGGCGCCGGCCTGGGCCATGAGGTAGCTGTTCAGGCGCAGCCGGTAGCCGGTGCCCCCGCCCTCAGTGGTGCGGGCTTCCAGCTGGGTCGCCGTCTCGCCCCGGGCCCACCGGGCCTCGGCCTCGGCCTTGGGTAGCGACTGGACCTTTACCTGGAGGTCCGTCAGGGCTTTATCCAGGGCCGCATCCTGGGGCGTGGGGGCCAGGGCCTGCACGCGCACCACGGAGAGCTTCGGCCCACCACCATCCCGGAAGATGGTGCCGAACCCCATGAGCAAGACCACCGGGAAGGCGAAGGTCCAGAACATGGCCACCCGGTCGCGGCTGTAGAGCCGCCATTCCATGACGAGTTGGCGCCAGAGCATCATAAGTCCCTCAGGCTGCGGCCGGTGCGGTGGAGGAAGACATCCTCCAGCGTGGCGCGGCGGATGTGGACCTGCTGGAAGGGGATGGCAGCGGCATCGGCGGCCTCCAGCAGCCGGGGCAGCAGGGCCTTGGGATCCGGCGTGGGGATCTCCCACAGATCCACCCGTCCTTCGACGGCCTGGCCCAGGCGGGCGGCGAAGGCGGCGGAATCCGGCGCAGCCCCGTCGAAGGTCAACTCCACCACGCTGGGGAGGGCCAGGTCTGCGATGAGGGAGGCGGGTGTGCCCGTGGCGATCACCTGCCCGTGATCCATGATGGCGAGGCGATCACAAAGGGCCTCGGCTTCGTCCATGTAGTGCGTGGTGAGCACCACCGTGCGGCCTTCACCCTTCATGCGCCGCACCACGTCCCACAGACTGCGGCGGGCCTGGGGATCAAGGCCCGTGGTGGGTTCATCCAGGAAGACCAACTCGGGATCGTTCACCAGGGCCAAGGCCAGGGCCAGTCGCTGCTGCTGGCCGCCACTGAGGGTGATGTGGTAGGCATCGGCTTTGTCCTCCAACTGCACCAGCGCCAGCAACTCTGCGGTGCTGCGGCACTTCGGATAGTAGCTGCCGTAGAGGTCCAGGGCCTCCCGGGGCGTGATCTTGTTGAAGAGGCTGGTGCTCTGCAGTTGGACGCCAATGCGGGAGCGGATCTCCTGACCCTGCCGCTCCCAGGTGAGGCCCAGGATCTCGATCTCGCCGGCGTCGGCGGTGGTGAGGCCCTCGATGATCTCCAAGGTCGTGGTCTTGCCCGCGCCATTGGGTCCCAGCAGGCCGAACACCTCGCCCCGGGCCACTTCCAGATCCACGCCAGCCACGGCGATCACCTTGGGGAAGGCCTTGCGCAGACCGCGGATGCGGAGGGCTGGAGCAGACATGGAAACCTCCGATGCCAGGAATAGCATGGGTCGGCAGGCGATTGTAACCAAAATAGAAATGAATGAATAAGGGGAGAAAGGCAGGAGGCGCATCGCCGTGATCCAGCAGACCGGCGTCATCGCAGCGAGCCTGGACTGCCTCAGCCGGGCAGGAGCAGCCAGCCATCTCTGCGCCTTGACAGCCCGCTGGCCTGGGCTAGTTTGGTTAAGAATGAGCCTCAATTTTAAAAAATCGATCTTCCTATCCAGATTGGCGCGCTTCTTACCTGCCGTCGCTGGTCTGGGCCTCTTTGGACCGAATCGCGTTTCGGAGAGGGGGGGCGGGAGAATCAGCCTTCGGCTTGCCAGGTCAGTCATCGCCCGGGGATTGGTCTCCTTCATGCTGTGCGCAGTGCTCCCGGCCCAAAGCCTGGTCCGGCCCGCCGTTGCCAAGCCCACCCAACCCTTGGCGGGCACTGCTGTTTCGTCGGCCCAGAGCCAGGCGGGCGCCACCGCTTCCAACGCCTTCACCTTGAAGGACGAAGGCAAGGTCACCGCTGCATTTCTACGCCAGCGGGTTCAACGTTGATGCCAATTCTTCGGGCGGGTACCACTACGGATGGAACACGCTGAGCGTCCAATCCAACTATCTCAATTGGATCCACCAACCCTTGACCCTGAACGTGAAGGTGAGTACCCACTAGCGCCTCGTATTCGTTCGCGCAACTCACCCAAGTCAGACCTCCCAGATACCCCACTCTGGGCGTGTACCTCGAAGGGCGGTGGCCGCCGCATCCCGGTCGGCCGCGGAAGCGTAGCGCGCCGCCCAGCAGCTGCCGGAGCCGCAAAGCAGGGCCTCGCCGCCGGTGTCACGCAGGGCGTCCCGCACTTCCGCCAGGGGCGGACAGACCCACAGGGCCGCGCCCGTGAGGTCGTTGCGCCAGGGTGGGGCGGCGCCTGCGGGCAGGGAGGCCAGCGCTTCGGGGAAGGGATAGCCCACCTGTTCCAGGGCCCGGTACACGCTGGGCGTGCTGACATGCAGGCCGGGATGGACGAGCAGGATGGGTTCCAGGGGCACGGGACGCAGAGGGAACACGCGTTCCCCGCGGCCGAGGCCCAGCACCGTGCCACCCAACACGAAGAGCGGCACGTCGCTGCCCAGGCGAGCAGCCTTGCTCAGAAAAACTTCGTCTCCGAGGCCCAGGTCGAAGAGATCGTTACCCAGTCGCAGCGCGGCTGCGGCATCGCTGCTGCCACCGCCCAGGCCGGCGCCGTGGGGGATGCGCTTGTGCAGCCGCAGCGCGGCGGGCAGGGTGCGTTTGGCCGCATCCTCCAGCAGCCGCCAGGCCCGGAGCACCAGGTTGGCTTCATCGGCCACCAGGCCTGCGCCCGCAGGCCCTGAGATGGTTAGGGAGAGTTCCGCAGCCGGTTCACCCTCCAGCGTGTCCGTCAGCTCCGCCACGCCCTCCAGCACCGTGCTGACCAGTTCCAGGTCGTGGAAGCCGTCATGCCGCCGGCCCAGCACGGCGAGGAAACGGTTGAGCTTGGCGGGCGCCTGCACCTGGAGAATCATGGCCCCTACAGTCCGTCTTCGAGTTCGTACTCGGCATCCGGAATGCTGAGGATTTCAGGGTCCGCGCGGGTGATGGCGATGTCGTGCTCGAACTGGGCGGAGAGGCCGCCATCCTTGGTGCGAACGGTCCAGCCATCGGCCTCCACCAGGCAGCGGTGACTGCCGGTGTTCAGGATGGGCTCGATGGTGATGACCATGCCCGGCTCCATGCGGAACCCGGTGCCTGGCTTCTGTTCGGCGTAGACCACCTGGGGATCCTCATGCAGATCTCGACCCAGGCCGTGGCCGATGTACTCGCGCACGATGGAGTAGCCGCGCTCCTCGGCGAAGCTCTGCACGGCCGTGGCCATGTCGCCCAGCCGGAAGCCGGGGCGGCAGTAGTCGATGCCCACGTACATGGCCAGCTGGGCGGTCTGGATCAGCATCCGGGCCTGCTCGGTGACCTTGCCCACGCCCACCGTCAGGCAGGTGTCGCCGTGGTAACCGTCCAACTTGGCGCCGCAGTCGATGGCGATGACGTCGCCCTCCTGCAGAACGTATTTCGTGGGGATGCCATGCACCACCTTGTCGTTCACCGAGGTGCAGAGAGTGCCGGGGAAGCCGTGGTAGCCCTTGAAGCTGGGCGTGGCGCCCTGCTGCCGGATGTAGGTCTCGGCGATGCGGTCCAGGTCCAGCAGGCTGACGCCGGGCCGCGCGGCCCGGGCGGCGATGCGCAGGGCGTTGGCGGCCACCCGGCCGGCCTCGCGCAGCTTGTCGATCTCCTTGCGGCTCTTGTAGCGGATCTGTTCGCGGATCAGGGCGAGGCCCTCCTAGGGGAACAGTCTAGCGGGTAGAATGGTGGTATGCCGCGACCTTCGACGATCCTGGTGATGACAACCATGCTGGCGGGGTTCGCCGCGGGCTGCAGGGGCGTACCTTCCCGCCCCGCCTCGGTGCCCGCCGAGGCCCTGTGGGGCGGCGACAACCGGCAGGGCGTCTTCCTCAAGGTGGGCGGGCATCAGGGCACCCTCTGGCAACTGGAAGTCTGGGATCGCCAGGGACAGCGGCTGGGCTCAGGGGGCTTCCGCCTGCGCGGCTTCGCCAAGGCGCAGATCATCCCCGAGGAAGTGTTGGCCTGGGAGCAGGGCGCCCTCCACCTGAAGGACGGCACCTGGCTGGTGCCCGAGTCGCCCACCGCACAGGGGGCGAAGCACTGATGCCCTATACCCGGGAGGAGAAGGACTGGCTGGAGCGCGAATGGGCCTTCCGGGCCTGGGGCCGCTCGGGGCTGCTGTCCACGGACGACTACCGGCAGGTGCTGGCCTGGGAGGCGGCAGACCTGCCCATGGACCTGGTGGTCGCGTCCCTCAACGCCTTCTTCGATCGACGCGAGAAGCGCGAGAAACCCCGCACCTTCGTGGCCCTCAAGCACCTGGACCGGGATGTGGCCAAGGCCGTGAAGCTGCGCGAGGCCCTGCTGCGGGCGGGCCCCGAATTGGACACGGGCAAGGACTGGGCCCAGGTGAAAGCGCCCTTTCGCGACGATCCCTCCGCCAAGGCCGCCTTCGAGATGTGGCAGCGCCTCCGGGCCTCGGCGCCCTCACCGGAATCCGCGGGCTACCTGGCCCACCACGACCAGGAACGCGAGGCCCGCACGGCCCTGCTGGCCCTGGCCGAGGCGGCCCTGGGGCCCACGGCCGAGACCCTGCGCGCCGACCTGCACCAGCGCCTGGCCGCCGCCGATATGAAGGAGGGCGGCCTCGTGTGGAAGCGCGCCTGGTCCCACCACTGGGCCCGCCTCGTAGCCGCCGCCTGGGCCTTGCCCTTGGAAGGGGCATGATGAGTGAAAAAGAAAAAGATTCACCGCCAAGCCGCCAAGTCGCCAAGAAAAGAAGTCTTGGCGTGTCCTCTTGGCGTCTTGGCGTCTTGGCCGTGTTCAGTTTTGTTGTTGGGTTGATGCTCAATGTCCGTTGAGTCGAATTGGCAACAGGAGCTGGAGACGCCTACGGCGGGCTTCTTCGGTGCTTTCGCGGCCCGGGTGGCGGAGCCGGATGGGGTGCGGGATGCGCTGCGGGAGGCGGTGAAAACACTGATCCCGCGCATAGACTGGGAGGCCTACCAGCCTCACTTCCCCCACGGCCTGCTGGGTCTGAGGTCGGTGCTGCGGCTGCAGCCCTTGCTGAGCGAGCGCAGCTTTCTGCGGGCCCTGGCCACCCAGTTGCACATGGCTGCGCACGAGGGGCGACGGCCGCTCCAAGCGCTGGCCCTCGTGCAGGAGGCCAAGGGCAGCGGCAGCTGGCGGAACCTCGCAGGCTTCATCAAGTCCCGCCGACCCGGCCTGGCCTATGGTGAGGCACAGGGCTGCGAGCAGCCCACCCTGGAGGACTTCCAGCGCCTGGGTCGACTCACGGAACCGGACATGGCCAACGTGGGCCACAAGGCCGTGGTGGCCGCCGATCTCGGGGATCTGCAGGAGCGGCTCGAACACCCGAAAGCCACCGGCCGCCGCCTCTTGGGGCTCGCGGCGTGGCTGGCGGCCACACCGGAGGACACCTTCTGGGCCCGAAGGGCCGCCAAGCGCCTGGTGGATGCGGACGTCGCCGTGCCTTGGGTGGATGCCTCCCTGGATGAGGACGCGCTCATGATTCAGGTGCGGGAGCTCTGCGACCTGGGCCTGGTGGGCCTGCTGGACCGCTTCACCGAGCGCCTGAAAGCAGGGCAGGGCTCCGGGGACTCCCTGGCGGCCCTGGTGCTGGCCGCTGCTGAAAAGCAGCTGGACGCGCGGCGCGATCTGGAGGGGAAGACCGCCTGGACCTTCGCCTACCTGGCCAGCCTCGCCCGCACCCGCCCCACGGATCCCCGCACCTGGTGCCAGGCCGCGGCCCTGGTGAACCTCTTCCCCACGGGAGAACCCGAGGAACGCGTCCAGCCCGTCAGTGTTGTGGATCCCAGCGCCGAGGCACTGCTGGACGCGGTGCTGGACCTGGAGCCCGCCCTGGCCATGGGTCAGGCCCAGGGCCTGGTGCGCAGCGGCCGCAGCGAAGCCGCCCTGGCGGCCCTGGCCGAGGCGGCCACCCAGAACGATCCCACCTTCAACCATGCCCACCAGTTCTTCGCGGTGGCGGCTGGTGTGGATCTGCTGCCCGCGCTGCCGCGCATCGCCCAGGAGGCACTGCTGGTGGCCTTGGCCAAGAACCTCGCCCACAGCCAAGGCAGCGGGGACCTGGGGCGCCAGGCGGCGCGGGCCCTGGCTGCCAGCGAGCAGTCATGAGCCGCACCTTCGCCTTCCTGCGGGCCATCAATGTCGGCGGCCATACCGTGACCATGGCACGCCTGAAGGAGCTTTTTGAAGAACTGGGACTGCGCAATGTGGAGACCTTCCTCGCCAGCGGCAATGTCATTTTCGATGGGGGGAAGGCGAAGGAAGCGGCCCTCCAGAAGAAGCTCGAGGAGCACCTGCACGCCGCCCTGGGCTACGAGGTGGCTACCTTCCTGCGCAGCGAGAAGCAGCTGGCAGCCCTGGCCCAGGGTTGTCCCTTCAGCGAGGCCGAGAGGGCGGGGGCCGTGGCCCTCAATGTGGCGCTGCTCCAGGCGCCGCTGACGGTGGAGGCTGAGGGGCGCCAGCGGGGCCTGCGCACCGAGGTGGACGCTTTCCGCGCGGCGGGCCGCGAAGTGTGGTGGCTCTGCTTCGTGAAGCAGAGCGAATCCACCTTCTCCAACGCCGTCTTCGAGAAGACGGTGAAGGTGAAGGCCACCTTCCGGGGCTTCAACACGCTGCAGCGGCTGGCCACGAAATACCTGAAGGCTTGACCACCGAACACGGAGCCGTGGAACAATCGCAAATTCCATTCGAGGTCCATCATGGGGAAGAACCGGCTCGAGGCCTTCAGCGACGGGGTGCTGGCCATCCTCATCACCATCATGGTGCTGGAGCTGAAGGTGCCCCACGGCGCTGCCTTCGTGGACCTGGCCACATTGCTGCCCACCCTCGTGAGCTACGCGCTGAGCTTCATCTACCTGGCCATCTACTGGAACAACCACCACCACCTGCTCCACGCTGTGAAGAAGGTGAACGGCCCCATCCTCTGGGCGAACACGCACCTGCTGTTCTGGCTCTCCCTGGTGCCCTTCGCCACCGCCTGGATGGGCGAGAACCACTTCGCCGCCCGGCCCGTGGCGCTCTACGGCGGCGTGCTGTTCATGGCCGGGTTGGCCTACTACCTGCTAAGCCAGTGCCTCATCCACTTCCACGGCGAGGGCTCGGTGCTCGGCGCCGCCGTGGGCAGCGACTTCAAGGGCAAGCTGTCCATCGCCATCTACGCCTTGGCCATCCTGCTCTCCTTCGCCAACCGCTGGGCCGGCTTCGGCCTCTACTGGGTGGTGGCCCTCATCTGGCTGGTACCGGACCGCCGCATCGAGCGGGTGGTCAGCGAGTAGCGGTGCTCTCACGCAACTAATCAGGCCGGCCTGGTTACCCCGGCCCAGGGCCTGCCAAGTCGGGGCGTTTGAATCGGTTATCCGAGTTTGAATTGGAGATGAAGATACCGTTCGGAGGGTAAAATGACACCGTTCAGCGGAATTTCGAGCACTTTTTGGACGCGTGCCTATGTTGCGTCTGAACAGTTGCCATGTATGGGTGACCAAGGGGCCCAGAGTCCAAATTCGGACTTTTCTTGTTTGGAGGTGTCATGTCGTACCGATCCATCTTTACTTACCGAAATTTTCAAATAAGTCGCCAACTTAAGAAAGCAATTCTTCCATTAATTACAATGGTTGCCTTAAGCATTCCGCTGAGCGCTCAGAATCCACCAAACCACCCTGGGATTCAACAAAAGATAAATGATCAGGGATGGGATAATGGAGGAGGTGGAGATGGCGATTTGGAGACAAACGGGGGAAAGGGGTGCCAGGGGTGTTCCGGTCACGCCAAAGGTTACCCCCCGGGGTGGACCTACAAGGCTGTGCGTATCAATCTCCTCACACAAACACCTTGTTCCTGTGAAACATTCCTGATCGATTCGTATGGTGAGACCGATTTCTTAGGAACTGCCAACTGCACTGATGCCTGCATCCTTGGCGCGAACCGGGATTCTTGAGGGGCTTGGATGCGAATCTGCCTATTTCAACCACGCAGGTTAGTGTTGGCGCTGACTCTTTTGTTCGCCCTCCCTGTGGAATCACAGTCCTCAAATTTTCATGTGATTTGGACTCCAGCCCAACGAATCGCGTTCAGCACTGGAGCCGTGCAATTCACATCTGTTGTTGGCGAGGAACGGCGTAGTCTCGTGCCTTTACCGCCAGATACGATCTGGGCTTCCTGGCGTGAGGATGGCCTTTACGCTCTGGTTCTCACCCAAGCCACCATTGCCGCTGATGCAGGCGTATCCAAATCAACCTCTCGCTTGCGCGTGTTGCGCCAGGCGGCTGGGCTTTCCGACTGGGAGTGCTTCGCTGAAATTCCTGAATACCTTGCTATGTCTGTCCGGGCGGCCCTTCCCACCTCGGATGGCCGTCTTTTCTTAGTACCTAACGGCGCATTCCTGCCCTTGTCTGATGAGTCGGATTGGGCACCCTTTCTCCTGATGGGGAGAGATGGCCAAGGTCGGTGGAACCAATTCGAGCCGGTGAATCTTGAGTGGGGTCCACCCTTTAAGAAACAACTGGGGGCTGATGGTCGGATTTCGTGGAAAAGCTCATCGCGCCACTACCTATTCTTAGCGAGTGCCCAGCCAGAGGCCCCTGACCTGGCCGATCGCCTTTTCGAACTACAGGATGGCTGGGCCTTCGTGAACCGGCACCACGGCTTGATCTGGGTGTTCGACGCTAAGGGGAAATGCCTGCGCCGGATTTCCCTATATAACCAATTAAAGGATGAGGATCTGGCGGGGTCGCTGGCGGATTTTCCGACGGCTGTCCTGGGCTGCGCGACCGCCCCTGGGGATAGACTGATTCTTGCTGCGAGAAACCAAATCGCCTTCTTTGTTTGCCGTAAGATCTGGCCCTTGGTGTCAACGCAAGGCACGACCCTTCCCGACCTCCAATGGAGGGAAACCCAGGCCGCTCAGGACTACCCAGAGATCGCATGGTTCGAGGTGGATCTCATGTCCGGCAGTATCAAGTCCCTAACACAGCCTAAAGGTCTGCCTTCCAAGTATGTGTTCCGCCCGGAGGATCCAAATTGGCACTTTCCCATCTCCATTGGTTTGGATGGGGGTATCGACACAACCACCCCGACTCCCAATCAGGCTTCGGTGCCAATCCCCCCCATAACCCCCGTTCCCCATAGGGCTGACTGAAGTTCTAGATCGGTTTTGGACTTTGGTGCAGTGAGTCGTTCTGGCAGGCGTTCACGCTATATCCAACCGCCGAACGGTGCCGAGGATGCGTGCTCAGCGACCAGCCTTCCGGTAGTTCGGCATCAGCTTGCCCTTGGCGCATTCGAAGATGAGGCTGGTTTGGATGTGGGCCACTTCGGGGCGGGTGGTGAAGGCGTCCAGGGCCAGATCGCGCAGGTGGTGGGCGTCGCGCACGGCCACGTGCACCTGGAAGTCGTGGGTGCCGGCCACGTGGAAGACCATGAGCACCTCGGGCAGGCCCAGCACGTGCTTCCAAAAAGCCTTCACCTGGGCGCGGCTGTGCTGGCGCAGCTGCACGGCGATGAGGGCCTGGAGGCCCACGCCCAGGGCCTCGGGGTCCACCTCGGCATGGGCGCCTTTGAGCACACCTTCGCTGCGGAGGCGCTGCACGCGGGCCAGGCAGGAGGAGGGCGCCAGACCCACGGCGGTGGCGAGTTCCTTGTTGGACAGCCGAGCATCCTTCTGAAGAAGCTCGATCAAGCCGCAGTCGATTCGGTCCAGTTCCATGAAATGTATTGTTTCACGAAATGAATTCGGCGGAACGCCGAATTCATCGAACCTACATTGGAGGGACAGGAGTTCCGCCATGACTCATCCCTCCGCCAAGCAGTCGCTGGAAACCCAGGCCGTGCACGCCGGTCGCGAGGTGCTGCACGAGCAGGGCATCCATGCCATGCCCATCGACCTCAGCAGCACGTACCCCGTGCAGGACCTCGACGAGGGCGGCCGCAGCCTGGAATCTCTGGCCATGGGCGGCCTGCCCATCGGCAGCCCCGTCTACGCCCGCCTCTACAACCCCACGGTGGCGCGCTACGAGCAGGCCCTGGCCCAGCTCGAAGGCGCGGAGGCCTGCGTGGCCTTCGGTTCGGGCATGGCGGCGGTGACCGCCAGCCTCATGGCCGCCAAGTCGCGCGGCAACCACATCGTGGCCGTGCGCCCCCTCTACGGCGGCACGGACCACCTGCTGGCCTCGGGCATGCTGGGCCTCGAAGTGACCTGGGCCGAGGCCGACGGCATCGCCGCCGCCCTCCGCCCCGACACGGCCATGGTCATCGTGGAGACGCCCGCGAACCCGACCAATGCTCTGCTGGATCTGGAGGACGTGGTCTGCCAGGCCGGCAAGGTGCCCGTCCTGGTGGACAACACCTTCGCCACGCCCATCCTGCAGAATCCCATCCAGCAGGGTGCCACGCTGGTCCTCCACAGCGCCACGAAGTTCCTGGGCGGCCACGGCGACGTGCTGGCGGGCCTGGTGGCCACCAACGACGACTGGGCCACGGAGCTGCGCAAGGTCCGCGTCATCACCGGCAACGTACTGCATCCCCTGGCGGCCTACCTGCTGCACCGCAGCCTGCCCACCCTGCCCATGCGGGTGCGCGCCCAGCAGGCGGGTGCTCAAATCATCGCCGAGCGGCTGGCGAAGCATCCTGCCATTGCCGTCGTGCACTTCCCCGGGCTTGCCGGCCAGGATCCCAAGGGCCTGCTGGGTCGCCAGATGAAGGGCCCCGGCTCCCTGATCGCCTTCGAGGTGGTGGGCGGCTTCGAGGCCGCCAGCATCGTCATGGCCGAGGTGAAGCTCATGACCCCCGCCGTGTCCCTGGGCAGCGTGGACACCCTCATCCAGCATCCCGCCGCCCTCACCCACCGTGTGGTGAACGCCGAAGCCCGGGAGCACAGCGGCGTCTCCCAGTCCCTCATGCGGCTCTCCGTGGGGCTCGAAGGCCCCGAGGACCTCTGGGCCGACCTGGAGCAGGCCCTGGTCAAGGCCATGGCCCAGGCCGCCACGCACACCTGAGCTGCTATTTACGAGAAATTTTCCGGGCCACCCTGGGAACGGGGTGGCCCTGGTCGTATGTTGAGGGCCTTTTCCCCTACACGAGGAGGCCACCATGGCTGACAAGCCCGTCCCCACCGGTTTCGGCGCCTTCTGCTGGAGCCAATTGAACGCCAGCGACATGGCGGTTTGCGAACCCTTCTACGCCAGCCTCTTCGGGTGGTCGGCCACCCACAAGGACCTAGGCGGCCTGCCCATGACCCTGTTCACCCGAGGCCAGGACGAAGTCGGCACCCTCATGCAGATTCCCCCGCAGGGAGCCGGGGCGCCCCGCAGCCACTGGATGGGCTATGTCTGGGTCCAGGATCTCGACGCCAGCTTCGCCAGGGCGAAGGACCTGGGGGCCACACCCTATGTGCCACCGACTCCCATTCCGGGCGCGGGCCGTTTCGCGGTGATTGGCGATCCCGGCGGCGCCGTGCTGGGACTCTTCGAGGAGGCCGTCAAGACCATCCCGCCGAGGCCCTTGCCCACCGGGGCCGGGACCTTCCAGTGGTACGAGCTCACCACCCGGGCGGTGGAAGCCTCCCTCGCCTTCTACACGGCCCTCTTCGGCTGGACCATCCAGGAATGGCCCATGGATTTCGGAATCTACACCCTCTTCATGCGCGGGGAGGAGGCGGTCGCGGGCCTCATGCCCATGGCCGGTCCCGAATGGGAGGGCGTGCCCAACCACTGGATGCCCTATGTGGGCGTGGCGGACGTGGACGAGCGATTCGCGGCAACGCCGGGGCTTGGGGGGGCGGCCTGTGTGCCACCCACGGATATCCCAGAGGTGGGCCGCTTTGCCGTGGTGACCGATCCCACGGGCGGCACCATCACGCTCTTCCGGGGCCAGGGGTAGGGGAAACCCGCCCCTGCTGGCAATGGTGAGGGAACCGAGGAACCGCTAGTCTGAAGCGGCCCCATGTCCCTCGCCCCGCTGCCACTCGCCACCAAGGTCACGGTCCTCCGGGGCCTGGGACCGGCGCGGGCGGCGGCCCTGCAGGAGGCGGGGATCGACAGTCTGCGGGACCTGCTCTGGAGCCTGCCCTTCCGCTACGTGGACCGGGGCAGCCTGCGGCCTCTGGGCAGCCTGGAGCTGCAGGGCCTCGAAGCCCAGGACCCGGGCATCGTCACCGTGTTGGGCACCATCCAGGACCTGCGCCAGAGCACCACGCACGTGCAGCGCATGGCCCTCACGGAGGTGCTGCTGGCGGATGGCACCGGCACCCTGCGCCTGGTCTGGTTCAACCAGCCCTACCTGGGCCGCAGCCTGAAGGTGGGGGATCGCCTGCTGGTCTTCGGGACGCTGGGCCTGGGCCGGCATGGCTTGGAAATGCGGGGTCCGCAGTTCGAGCTCATGGCGCGGGAGGGAGAAGTGGGCTGGGTGCGGCGCTTCCTGCCTCTCTACCGCCGGTTGAGCGCCTTGCCCGGCCGGGCAAGACAGAAGCTGGTGGCCGAGGCCCTGACGCGCGTTCACTTCACCGAGGATTGGCTGCCCTTCGAGGTGGCCAAGGACCTGCCAGATACCCTGACGGCCCTGCGCCTGCTGCACGACCCCCCGGATGAAAGCGACGCCCAGGCCCTGGAAGCCGGCACCACGCCCGCCCATCGTCGGCTGGCCTCGGAAGAACTCTTCGCCTTCGCCCTGGGCGTGGCCCTGCGCCGGGCCGGCCGCATGCAGCGCAAGGGCCTGCTGGTACCGACCTCCCCCGTGCTGCGCGAACGCCTGAAATCCTTTCTGCCTTTTCCCCTGACTGGCGCGCAGCGCCGGTCCTTCAAGGAGATCGTGGACGACCTCACCTCCGGCCGCGTCATGCACCGCCTGCTCCAGGGGGACGTGGGCAGCGGCAAGACTCTCGTCGCGCTGCTGGCCATGGCCATGGTGGCGGAAACGGGCGGGCAGGGGGCCCTGCTGGTGCCCACCGAAGTGCTGGCCCGCCAGCACGCGGCCAGTTTCCAGCGCTATCTCGGCGAGCAGGGCGGATCGATGCAGTTGCTGCTGGGCGGCATGAAGGCGGCGGAAAAGAGGGCGGCCCTGGCCCGCATCGCCAGTGGCGAGGCGCGCTACATCATCGGCACCCACGCCCTGTTCCAGGAGGCCGTGGTTTTCCACCAGCTGCAGCTGGTGGTGGTGGACGAGCAGCACCGCTTCGGCGTGAAGCAGCGCGAGGCGCTGAAGGAAAAGGGCGGCGATCCTCACTGGCTGGTCATGAGCGCCACGCCCATCCCGAGGTCCCTGGCTCTGGCGGTGTTCGGCGACCTGGACCAGAGCGTGCTGGACGAGCTGCCGCCGGGGCGGCAGCCCATCACTACGAAGCTGCACAAACCCGAATTCGCCTGGCGCGCCTGGGAGCAGGTGCGGGGCGAACTGGCCGCGGGCCGCCAGGCCTTCGTGGTGAGCCCGAGCATCGATCCTTCCGAGGGAGGCTCCATCTCAGGGAGCCAGAGGCGACCGGGAGACGCGCGGAGCGCGGCATTCGATGGAGGCAAGGTGCAACTGCGCGACATCCAGGCCATGGAGGCCCTGCTGCGGGGCATCTTTCCGGACGAATTCATCGAAGTGGTCCACGGCCGCCTGAAGGCCGACGACATGGCCGCCCGCATGGGGCGCTTCGTGTCCGGCGAGGCCAATATCCTCCTGGCCACCACGGTCATCGAGGTGGGTGTGGACGTACCCAACGCCACCGTGATGGTGGTGGATCATGCGGAGCGCTTCGGCCTCAGCCAGCTCCACCAGTTGCGGGGTCGGGTGGGCCGGGGCACGCAGCGCAGCCACTTCCTCATGCTCAGTGGCTCCGAGACAGAGCGCTTGCAGACCCTCGTGGAGACTCAGGACGGTTTCCGCATCGCCCAGCGGGATCTGGAGTTGCGGGGCCCCGGTGAATTCTTCGGCGTGAAGCAGGCGGGGCTGCCCCAGTTCCAGGTGGCGGATCTCGTACGTGACCGGGCCCTGCTTATGCGCTGTCGGGAGGCCGCAGACCGAGCCCTGGCCGTGGGTCTCAGCGAGGCGCAGGTCGAGTGGCTGCGACGGGAACAGGCCCGCCTGAAGCTGGCGGAGATCAGCTGATCAGTTCACTTTCGGTCGGTCCGCCACCGCGTTATACCCGCGGGTAGGGATCTCCTGCTGCTCGAGGACGAAGCAGGTGGTCTGCACGGTCGACTCCTGGGACTTCGGCTGGGGGATCGGGCAGTATAGGCCGCGGGGGCCGCGATCCAGAGCGCCGGCGGGTTCCGACTGGCATTGTGACTTGATCCAGATTAAGGTCTGCACACATCCAAATTCTCGATAACGCCGAGGTACCATGTCTGCTCCAGCCCAGCCCAAGCCCCAGGTCAAGGAGTCGACTGTGGGGCCCCTGCTCGGCCAGGTGGTCCGCATTCTGGGCGTCCTGGTCCTGGTGGGCGCCGTGCCCCTGGCCCTCCTGCTGCCGGTGGGACCCAAGGTCATCTGGAGCATGGTCATCGCCGCCGTGCCCCTGGGTTTCACCGTCGCCGGCTACTACGCCTGGCGCCGCGCCTGCCCCCTGGCTTTCTTCGCCACCCTCGGCCAGCGCCTCAAGCTGCAGCGCAAGCGCAAGGTGGGCGACGGGCTGGCGGCCCACGGCCTCGAAGTGCAGCTGGGCCTGCTCGTGGCCGCCCTGGCTTGGCGGCACCTTGGCGCCAACGGTACCCCCTGGGCCCTGGCCGGGCTTCTCGTCGCCGTGGTGGCCGCGGCCACGGCCGTGGGCTTCCTCTACACGGGCAAGACCTGGTGCAACCACCTCTGCCCCGTGGGCGTGGTCGAGAAGTTCTACCAGGAACCCGTCCTGCTGCTGCCGGCCGAGGACAATTCGCAATGCACGGCCTGCACCGCCTGCAAGAAGAACTGCCCCGACATCGACCTGGAGCAGGCCTACTGGAAAGAGCTGGAATCCCCCGCGCGGCGCCGGGTCTACTATGCCTGGCCCGGCCTGGTGCTGGCCTTCTACAGCTATTTCTACTTCGTTGAAGGGAGTTGGGCCCACTACTTCGACGGGGCATGGACGCGGGATCCCCACCTGGTTTCGCGGATGCTATCGGCGGGCTTCTTCTTTGCGCCCAGCGTCCCCCGCTTGGCGGCGGTGCCCCTCACCTTCCTGGCTTTCGGGCTGGCGAGCTTCGTGGTCTTCAGCCTGCTGGAGCGGTTCCTGCTCGCCGGCAGCGCCGACGAGCAGGCCCGGGCCACCATTCGGCACCGCTGCCTGGCCCTCGCCGGGTTCGGGGGCTTCCTCCTGTTCTATGCCTTCGCGGGCCAACCAGCCCTGGTGGCGTTGCCGATCTGGCTCCGGCAGAGTCTGGCCGTGGGAATCGTCATGGTGGCCACGGCCCTGCTGCTGGCCCGGTGGTCCCGCAGTGAAGCCATCTTCGTCCAGGAAAAGTTCGCCCGGGGTCTGCTCAAACGCTGGGAATGGGGCGATGCGCCCCCCTCCAACCACCTCAGCGACATCTACCTGCTGCACCAGGAGCGCTCCCAGCAACGGGAGGCGCGGCTCAAGACCTATAAGGCCACGGTGCGGGATCTCCTGGCCGAGGGGGTCCTCAACCGCGGGAATCTGATCCTCCTGCAGAAGCTGCGGGCCGAGCTGGGCATCGCGGACAAGGAGCACGACAAGCTGCTGTCGGAGCTGTCCCTGGAGGAAAAGCGGCTCTTCGATCCGGCCTATCAGGGGTCCATGGAAAAGCAGCTGCAGCTGGATCAGTACCGCGGGGAACTCGAAGCCCTTCTGCTGGGCAACCAGCGCCCCGAACCCGCGACGATCGAGTCTCTGCGGCAGGTCCACCGCATCCGGCCCGAGGAGCATGCGGCCATCATGGACCAGCTGCGCGGAGAGCAGGGGCCCCTGGTGGCCCGCCTCCAGGAACCCGTCCGCCTGGTGCTGGAACTCCATGCGGCGGCCCTGGCCGCCGACCGGGTGGAGGCCCTTGAGGTGGCCCAGGGCAGGGCAGGCTTGGCCCATCGCCGGCGGCTGGCCTTCTACCGCCACGTGGTGCAGTGGAAACAGCGCCAGCACCTGGACCACATTCTGCAGCTGCTGGAATTGGGCTTCCAGGAACCCCGGCTGCCGGACCTGCGGCTGACCCTGGCCTCCTCAGGCACGGGCAGCATCCAGGACGTGTTCACGCTCCTGGGCGCCCTGGCGGACCAGGGCCCGCTGGGGGCCGTGCTGGCCCCCTTGGCCTCGCTGCCGACGTCCATGGAAGATCCCGGCCCAACGCTGCGCCGGACCGCGGCGAGCGAGGCCCGGTTCCTGCGCGCTGCGGCCCTCACGCTGCTGGGCTACCTGGGGGACCCCGCCTCGGACCAGGTGCTCCGCGGGGCTCTCGTGGATCCGGATCAGCTGGTTCGGGAGACGGCCCAGACCCTCCTTGGCATGTCCGGGGAGTTGGACGCGACCCTGTCAGAACTCGCCGAAGACGAGGACCAATGGCTGCTGCGGGCCGCGGTGCAGTCCCTGCCAGGAAAGGCGTCGGAGAAGCGGGCGGGACAGGCCACCCTCCGGCACAAGGGGCAGGGCGCGGGCTTGGGAGCGGAGACCAGGGAAGCCCCGCTGGCCGCCCTGGAACGCCTCATGTTCCTGCATGGCATGCCGCTCTTCGCCCAGTTGGAGCCCGATGACCTGGAGACGCTGGCAGCCGCCTCCCGGGAGCGCCATTTCGGTCCCGACGAGTCCCTCTGCCGCCAGGGCGAGCGGTCCGACGAGGTCTTTCTCATTCTGCGCGGGCGGGTGCGCACCTGGGTGCTGGACGCCGGCGGCCAACCCCGCTCGCTGGGGGACTCAGGCGAGGGCACCTGCATCGGCGAGATGGCAGTGCTGGATCCGGCCCCCCGCGCCGCCACCGTGACCGCCCTGCGGGACGTGCTGACCCTGGTTCTGGGTGGCAGGGTGTTCCGGGACGTGCTCCATGACCGCCCCGCCGTGGCCGAGGGCGTGCTGAAGGTGCTCACCCAGCGGCTGCGAGCCATGATCCAGGGGACCCAGTCGCTCTAGGAGCCAGCCTGTTTGGTCAGCTTTGCCGCGATCCGTTCCCGCAGGATTTCCGGCACCAGCTCGGCGAGGTTCCCGCCCATGGAGCCGATCTCGCGGACCAGGCGGCTGCTCACGGCGCTGTACTTCTCCTTGGGCATGAGGAAGACGGTTTCCAGGTCCGGGGCCAGCTTGCGGTTCATGAGGGCCATCTGGAATTCGTACTCGAAATCGCTGAAGGCGCGCACGCCGCGCACGATGAACTGGGCGCCCCGGGACTTGGCGAAATCCACCAGGAGCCCGTGGAAGCTGACGATCTCGATGCCAGGCCGGTCGCCCACCAGCTCCCGCAGCATGGCCACCCGGTCTTCCACGGTGAAGGCGGGGGTCTTGGAGGGATTGTGCAGGACCGCCACGACGAGCTGGTCCACCAATTTCTCGGCCCGCTGGATGATGTCCCAGTGGCCCAGGGTCACGGGATCAAATGAGCCTGGATAGATGGCCGTCCGCACAGGTGCTCCGGGGATTGTCCCTAGCCTAGCGCATCGGGCGAGCACTGGGTGTCACAGTGTGTCCGGTTGCGAGTACAGTGTTCGCATGCGCAACATCCTGAGCGTCGGCCTTCTCTTCGGCGGGGAATCTCCCGAGCACGAAGTCTCCATCGTCACGGCCCGGGCCATTGCGGAACATCTGGACGCCTCGCGCTTCACCGTGCGGCCCATGGGCATCGCGCGCAACGGGGTGTGGGCGGTGACGGGTGATCCCTTCACGCGGCTCGCTGCGGGCGAGCTGCCGGAGCGCAGTGAGCATCCCTTCCTGCCCCTGGAGAAGGGTGCCGAGGCGATGCCGCTGCCGGACCTGTTCTTCAATGCCCTGCACGGCGCGGGCGGTGAGGATGGCCAGATCCAGGGCTACCTGGAAATGCTGCACCGGCCCTACACCGGCGCGGGTCTGCTGGCCATGGCGGCCGGCATGGACAAGTGGATCACCAAGCGCCTGTGGGAATCCGAAGGGCTGCCGGTGGTCCCCTACGTGGGACTCACCGAGGAACGCTGGAATCGCGAACGCCAGAGCTGCCTCGCCGAATGCGGCAAGCTGGGCCTGCCGCTCTTCGTGAAGCCGGCCAACCTGGGCAGCAGCATCGGCGTGGAGAAGGTGAAGCTCGCCGGGGACCTGGCCACCGCCCTGGACCGGGCCTTCACTTTCGATCGGCGGGTCCTGGTGGAACAGGGGCTCGACATCCGGGAGATCGAGGTGGCCGTGCTGGGCGGCGACGAGCCCCTGGTCTCGAAGCCGGGCGAAGTGATCGTGGCGGACGAGTTCTACACCTTCGAGGACAAGTACCTCCACGGCAAGAGCCGCACGGAGATTCCAGCCCAGATCCCGGAGGAATTGGCCGATCTGGTGCGCAAACTGGCGGCCAGGGCCTTCGCCGCCTCGGATGGCTACGGCATGGCCCGGGTGGACTTTTTCCTCGAGCGCCTGACCGGGCGAGTCTTCCTCAATGAACTGAACTTTATTCCGGGTTTTACCAGTATTTCCATGTATCCCAAAATGATGGCCGCCAGCGGGGTGCCCTACGCCGAGCTGCTGACCCGCCTGGTGGACCTGGCCCTGGCCCGGCACGCCCAGGCCGCCGCCAAGCAGAAGGGCTTCCAGTCGGGCAGCAACTGGTTCCAGGGGCCCAAGAAAGCCTGAGAAAATTCGTCAAGTCCGCTTCGGGGGCTGCCGATATATCCCTATGGACGTTTTTGGCACCGCACTCTCTGGTCTTCGCGCCTCCGGCGCGGGGCTGGCCGTGCAGGCCAACAACGTGGCCAACCAGCTGTCCGACGGATACAAGGCCAAGCGCGTCGACCTGGTGGCTGAAGCCTCGGGGGGGGTGCGGGTGTCGGGCGTCTCTGACGACTCAACGCCCGCCGGCCCCGCCCCCTCGAACGTGGATCTGGCCACCGAAACCGTCCAGGGCATGGGCTTCGAGATCATGTACAAGGCCAACCTGAAGGTCCTCAGGACCGCCGATGAACTGACCAAGGCGACCCTGGATCTCAAAGCTTGAGCTGCCCGGTGAGTCCAGGATAGCTGTCAGTGTGGGGACCATTTGCCCGTACACTGTCCTCATGCATGCCCGCACCTGGCTCTCGCTTCTGTCGCTGCCCCTGGTGGCTGCCTTCACCCTGCCGGTAATCCAGCAGGGCAATGCATCCAAGCCTTCGGCGAAACCGGGCGTCAAGGCGCCCCAGGACCCGCTCGCGGGCATGGCGGACATCCAGGACGTGATGTCCCTGGTGCAGCAGAACTACGTGGATGCCCCGGACATGGAGAAGGTCGTCTCGGGCGGCATCCAGGCGGTGCTGGAACGTTCCCATCCCTTGAACGCCTACCTGTCCGCGGAAGACCTGCGCCTGCCGGACCCCGGCCCCGCCGAGGCGGGCCTGGTGGTGGTCAAGCGGCAGATCTACGCCTCGGTGCTGGCGGTGACGCCTGGCGGGCCCGCGGCCAAGGCCGGGATCCAGGCCGGTGACGTGATCCGCAAGGTGGATGGCGATTCCGTGGGCCGGCTCAGCGCCTGGGCCCTGGAACGCAAGTTGCGCGGCCCCGTGGGCACCTCGCTGGACCTGTACCGCTACAACGCCACGCGGGACCTCACCAAGTCCACGGTGGTGCTGCAACTGATCACGCCCGGCGCCATCAGCCTCAAGCAGGGGACCGGGGCGCTCCTGGTCTCGCTGCCTGACCTGAAATCCGGACGGGCCGAGGAATTGAAGAAGGCCCTGGCCAACGTGGATCGGCAGCAGACTTTGGTTCTGGACCTCCGCCAATGTCAAGGCGGCGCCATGACCGAGGCTGCCACCGTGGCTGGACTGCTGGGGGCGAAGGGCTCCTTCGGGACCCTGCAGGAGGCTGGCAAGGCTGACCGGGACCTCCCGGTCACTGGTACCGGAACGCCCTTCACCCGCCTGACATTGCTGGTAGGACGATCGACCCTGGGGGCTCCAGAAGTTTTGGCCTCCTGCCTCAAGAAGAGCGGCGCCAGGACCTTTGGGGAACGCACCCCGGGCCTCGGCGTGGAACGCGCCCGCTTCGCCCTGAAGCAGGGCGGGGCCGTGGAGCTGGTGTCCAAGCGTTGGGTGGGCGTGGGTGGCGAGAAGCTGGATCGCCAGGGCGTGGTGCCCGATCAGGTGCTCCGTCTGGTGGAGGCGGATGATCCGCTGGCCAAGGTGCTGACCGCCCTGCAGAACCCCGAGCCCCCGAAGGCCGCCGCCGCGACACCGGACGGCGCGACCAAAGCCAAACCCGAACCCGGCGCCGTGCCCCCACCCCCGGTCAAGAAGCCCCTGCACTGATGGCGAGAGGCAAAGGGAAACGCACGTCCAGCCTGGTTCTGCTGGGTTGGGCTCTCCTCATGCTGGCTCTGGGTCTGGGCGCCGGACTACTGCTGGGCCAACAGGGCTGCGGCAAGCGTGAAACACCCACCAAACGCGAAGCCCCCAAACCCGAACCGAAGAAACCCGAGAAGAAATCGGCTGAGCCGAAGGCGAAGTCGACCCCTGAGGCTGCCAAGCCCCAGAGTCAGGAACCCGCACATCCATTGCCTCGCCTCGCCCTCGTCATCGACGATCTGGGCTACATTCAACCCGAGCTGGTGACGCGCCTCTGCAGCCTGCCCATCGCCTTCAGCGTCGCCGTGCTCCCCTATCAGGAATACACGAGGGAGAGCGCCGAAGTGGCCCACCGCCTGGGCAAGGAGGTGATGCTGCACCTGCCCATGGAGCCCATCGGTTATCCAGGGCCGGGCCGGGATCCCGGTCCCAACGCCATCCTCTTCAACATGTCTGAATCCGAAGTGCGGCGGCGGGTCCGTCAAGCCCTGGACGACATCCCCCATCGCGCGGGTGTGAACAACCACATGGGCAGCCGCATCACGCCCGACCGCACGCGCATGGGCTGGGTGCTCCAGGAGATCAAGACGCGCAAGCTCTTCTTCGTGGACAGCCGCACCGAGAAGGACAGCGTGGCCTACGAGGTGGCCGAGCAGCTGGGCATTCCGGCGGTGGAGCGACGGGTGTTCCTGGATGACGACAAGGCCTTCCCTTCAATGGAAAAGCAGTGGGAGCGGGCGCTCAAGCTGGCGGATAAGGATGGCTCCGTACTCATCATCGGGCACATCTACCCCGAGACCGTGGAGGCCCTGGAGAAGCTGGTGCCCCGCAGCAAGGGGCAGGTGCGCTTCGTGACGGCCGGTCAGCTGGTTCGCTGAGGAGCAGGCCTGATAGGCTGGTCCTTGTTGGCGGTGCAGCATGGGTTTGAATTCGTTTCTGGCGGTGGGCGTCGGCGCGGCAGTGGGGGCCTGGCTCCGATGGGGGCTTGGCATCTGGCTGAACACGACCTTCCCCACCCTCCCCATGGGCACCCTGGCCTCGAACCTCATCGGCGGCTACCTCGTGGGGATGGCCGTGGCCTTCTTCGCCCACCACCCCGGCCTCTCCCCAGACATGCGCCTCTTCGTGATCACGGGCTTCCTCGGAGGACTGACCACCTTCTCCACCTTCTCGGCGGAGGCCGTGACCCTGATGAGCCGCAGTGAATATGGGTGGGCCCTCGCCCATGTGTCCGTCCACCTCGCCGGGTCACTGGTCCTGACCCTGCTTGGCATGGTCACAATGAAGGCGATTCTGAAGGGCTGACCCGGGAGGGACGCATGAAGGGTGTGTATCTGCGGTTCTACGTCCAGGAGGACAAGAAGCTGCACCATATTTTGACCTACGAGTGGCTGCTGGAACAGGCTCGGCGTCTGGGGCTCAACGGCGGTTCCGTCTTCAAGGCCATGGCGGGCTTTGGGCGGCATGGGCTGCTGGAGGATCACTTTTTCGAACTGTCGGGACGTCTGCCTGTGGTGGTGGAATTCCTCGCCACGGAGGAAGAGGCCGACCGTTTTCTGGCCTTCATCCAGGCCGAGGAGGCAACCCTGTTCTACGCGAAGATGCCGGCGGAGTTCGCCTGGATCAAGGGCCCCAAGACTTAAGTCAGTGCCCGCAGCCGCAGCCTCCGGTGAAAGCTGCGCTGCGCGCGGCGCGAACCATGCCGAGGCCTTCCCTGCCGATGAGCAGGGCCAGAGCCAGCGCGGCGACCGCATCCACCCACCAAAGGGCGGGGGCGAGCAGGAAGAGCAGGCTGCCGGCAAAGAGCACCACCGAGAGCTGGATGCAGGCGAAGCTGCAGGCGGCGTCGGCGGCCAGGGTGGCGCTGTCCAGGCCCTTGGCAGCCTCGAGCTTGGCCCGCCACAGGAAGGCCATGCAGGCCAGCGACAGGGCCGAGATGACCAGTCCTGGCAGCGTGGTGGGCGGATGGCGCTGGGCGGTGAGCTGCAGGATGGCTCCTCCCCCGATGCCCACGGCCAAGAAGAGGAAGAGCCGGCCGATGTTCCGCGTGGCCTTCCGCTCCCGTTCGAGGTTGCCGTGACCCAGCAGCTGCCAGAGCACCAGCAAGGCCGAGGCCACTTCGATGAAGCTATCGGCGCCGAAACCGAAGAGCGCGATGGAAGCGTCCGCCCAGCCGAAGGCCATGGACACCAGGCCCTCGATCAGGTTGTAGGCAATGGTCAATCCGGCGAGCCAGAGGGCCCTGCGGCGCCACTGGGCCTGGCGGCGCCCGGGGGCCTGGTTCACGGATGCGGTTCGCGCACTTTGCGGGCCTTCACCAGCACCAGGGTGGAACCCGTGGGCGTGCGTTCCATGTGGACGTCGTCCATGACCTGGCGCATGAAGTAGACGCCCCGACCGCCGGGCTTCAGCAGGTTCTCAGGCAGGTTCGGGTCGGGCAGGCTGTCCAGGTCCACGCCGGGGCCGCGATCCTCGATGCGAATCTCAAAGCGGTCCGCCCTGGGCGTGAAGGTCACCTTCACGGGCTTGTCCTTCTCCAGCTTGTTGCCATGGCGCATGGCGTTGGCGATGCCCTCCTGGATCGCCAACCAGAGGCGCTCACCATCATCCTGGGTGAAGCTGAGGTGCTTGAGGAACTCTGCCCCCACCACCTGAATCAGGTCGATGAATCGCAGATCCGTGTTGCACGTGAGTACGACAGGCAGGAGCGCGGGGTGGGCCATGGACGGGGAATCCCTTTCAGAGACCTGAAGAACCAAGCCCAAGGTACCTGGAATCCCGGCTTCCGAGCCAGCGGTTTTAGCTGGGGCCGGTGGGAATTTCAGGGTGCTGGCAAGGCGCCGCCTGGCTTGCTGGCCGCCGCCTGGCTGGCTAGGCGCCCCCGGGCGGCGGTGCCGGTGGACTGACCTGGACGGTGGCGGGGCCCTGGGAGCGACCGGAGGGACCCGCCGCGGTGATCTTGCGCAGGGTCGTCCGTGCCGTCGGCGAGACGAACACGCGGACCACGGCCTGGCCGGGTTCGGGAAAGGTCGGTGGCGCCACGACGGCGATGCCGCGGCCGAAGTAGAGGCGCACGCCCTTGGCCAGTTTCCGGCCCGTGAGCCGCAGTTCCACTTCCTGTCCTGGCATGAGGACCGACGGGGACACGGAATCCACCCGGGGCGGCTCCTGGGACTCCATCCGCACGAAGTACCGGATGCGTGGCACCTGGAAGGTCACCGGGGGAGACAGGATCTGGAGACTCACGATGTGCTCGCCAGGGTCCGTGGTGGGCAGCGGGATCAACCTGCGGGTATCGAACACCACCGTGTTGGCAAAGACCAGCTGCTCCGTGAAGATGCCGATGGGAATGCCATCCAGGGTCCACTGGGCCTGGAAGAGGCCCGTGCCTTCGAATTTGAGATCCGCGTAGGCGATGAGCGGCAGGAAATCCCGGTCCACGGAATGGTCGGTGCGCCCATCCTCCCACCGCAGCCGCAGCGAGGAGATGGTGAAGGGGGCAGCGGGTCCGGTGAGGATGGCCACGCGCAGCTGGAGCAGGGAGCTGGTGGGAGACTGGGATCCGAGGGGCACATAGGTGGCTCGCACGGGGTAGAGTCCATTGGCCCGATAGGCGTGGGTGGTGACCAGGCCACCGGCCTGGCCTTGGCCGTCCCCGAAGTCCCAGTCCACCAGGCCGGTGGTTACCCCGGTCAGCGTGAAGGTGACCACGGTGTTCTTCGCGGGCACGGCGGGCGTGGCGATGATGGTGCCCGCGGCCTGCAGGGCCAGGGCACCGAGGAGGAGGAAGGCGCAGAGTAGTGTTCGCATGATCCTTCCTTCAGAACGAGACATTGAGGAGCAGCGAGACCCGGTTGTCGTGGGCGGGTCCGCCGGAGAGGGAGGGAAAATGGGTGTAGCCGGCCTTGAGGCCGAGGCCCGCCCGGGCCTTGCCCCGGAGCCAGCCATCCAGAAGGAGGCGCAGGGTTCCTTCGACGTTGGTGGTGGTGAGGGTGTCTCCGGTGGGCAAGGCAGATTGGGAGGTGCCCCCCGTGAAGCCAAAGATCACCCGGTTGGGGACCAGGGTCAGCTCGGCGTTGAGGAAGGCGTTGCTGACCGTGGTCGTCTGTTCGCCGGGTTCGCTGAGGGTGCGGGACCAGCTCAGGTTGGGCGAGAGGCGGCACCACTGGCCAATGCCCGTGCTGCCCCCGAGGGAGAGGGTGGTGCTGCTGCCCGCCACACCCGTCCCATCCGACGAAGCCAGGCGGTCGTACTGGACGTTGAAGGAGAGGCTGGTGAGGGGCGGCAACTGCAGGTCGAGGCCGGTGACGAGCCCTGAGCGCGTGCAGTTGCTGAAGGGAATGAGGGGGTCCGCGACCACGGCGGCTTCCTGCCTGGATTGGCGGAGGCCCACGCGCCAGGCGAGCTGGGAGTTCAGGACGAGGCGGGCGTCCAGCCCCAGGGTCTGGTTCCAGGCCTGGCTGAGGCCGACCTGGCTGGTGGGATTGGTGCGCTCATCCGACAGCACGGCGCTGAGGCTCCACCTGGGCTGGTTCCAGGCGACGGTGCCATCCAGCAGGCGGCGGTCCCCCACGAAGTAGGCCAGCCCCACGGTGCCGAAGGCCCGGCCCACCTCGTGATAGCCGAGATGGGCACTGAAGGCGCCCTGGTTCCACAGGCCCGAAAGGCGCCACGCCTGATCGGTGTCCTTGGGCTGCGCCAATTGAGTGTCGGGCGTGTAGAGGCTGCGGGCATACTCGCCCGAGAGGTTCAGCCGATTATCGAGCAGGCGGCCATCCAGCAGCAGGGCCCCCGTCGAGCCCTCGCGGACAGGCGGGGGAGAAGCGTAGCCCACGTTGGTGGCCGTGGCGGGATCATCCTTGCCCGTGAGGAAGATGACCTTGGCCTTGAAGGCATCGTTGAACCACCCGTAGCCCAGGGAGCCACCGTAGACACCGCTATTGGAATTAGGCCAGAACAGACCCTGGGTGCTCTTCGGGGTCTGAGTGTTCAAGGCGAACAAATGGGCGTTGGCCGGAACGCCGGCGTAGGCGTAGTCGAAGCCCCTGCGTCCCGCGCCGCCCAGGGTGAACTCCGACTCCTGCACCATCATGTCGCCCACCTGGATCTTGTGATGGCCCCTTGTGAACACGGCCTGCAAATCCCCCACGCCCCACCGGGGCTGGTCACCGAAGGGCTGGTTGGTATAGATCACGCGGGCGTTGAGCAGCAGACCACCATCGGCCCAATCCGTTTTGTGATAGAGGCGGAGCTGCCCGGCGGCCTGGGTCCTTTGTTCGTCAGGGACTTCCTGCATGTGATGAACCAGCTGCTCCAGGGCGAAGTCGCCGGAAAGGGGTCCATTGGGTGGCAACGAGGGCTGCGGCGGTGCCACGCCTGGCTGCCCAGGCAGGCCAGGTGCCCCCGAAGCACCTGGGGGACCGCCCGGTTTCGGAGGCCCACCAGGGCCTGGAGCTCCGCCGGGTCCCCCAGGGAAACCGGGCCCCGTTACCGATGTCGTTGGCGGCCAGGATGTGCCTGGAGTCGGGGCCCCAGATGGCTGGGCGCCCGCCACGGTCGGATTCAGTGCCGGAGTGGCCTCGACGCCTGGCAGTTGGAGGATCGCGAACTTCCCCGGCGCATCCTTGGGCAGGTATTTGATTCCCCCGGGTGTGCGCTGGGCGGCGTAGTACTCCAATTTTCCGCCGGGCTTGGTAGTGATTTCCTGATCTCCGCTAAAGGTCCCGTCCGGCTGGGCATCGAGGTTGAAACTGTTGAAATCCTCGTCACCCTCCAGCCGGTAGAAGAGCACCACCCATTCCGTGCCCGCCGGGGCCAGGACCTTGCCTTTGAATGGTTCGCCCGCCTTCGCCGGAGCCTTGAACTCCAGACCATCGCTGCCCTGGGCTGAGGCCAGTCCGGCACCAAGGAGACAGAGGATGACTGGTCGCAAGACAAAGCGGCTCATGGGCATCCTTTCGGGGCATCCACCATGAATCAACAGATCGCATATGAAAAAGGTTGCATAGAGTTTCTTGCGATATGTTTTGCTGTCAAGGGAAACCACCGGAGTCTTCACTATTCCAGAGCCTCGACTTCAGGCCTCAAACCCTCCCTTGTCCCGGTCAGGTGGATGTCATCCTTCAGGGGAAGCTCCTTGTCAGGAACGTGAACCATGCCCAGTAGCAACCCTCTTCCTGCGGCGACGACCGTGGTTTCGCCGGGACCCATCGCGCCGGCCCGCAACCCCGGGATTGATCTGCTGCGCGGCCTGTCCATCCTGCTGGTGGTCATGCACCACGTCGGCCTGCGCATTCCCCTCAAGCAGGGCGTGCTCGCCACCTTCCTGCCGCGGTGGTTCCTCAATGCGCTGATCTTCAATGGCTACGAGGCCGTGTTCGTGTTCTTCGTGATCTCGGGTTTTCTCATCGCCTCCAACACGCTGGCCCGGTGGGGCAGCCTGGGCGCCATCGACGTCCGCACCTTCTATGTGCGGCGCGCAGCCCGCATCCTGCCCTGCCTCCTGATCCTCGTGGCCATCCTCAGCGCACTGCATCTGGCGGGGGCCAAGGACTACGTCATCACCCACGCCAACCAATCCCTGCCACGCACGGTTCTATCGGCGCTGGGCCTGCATCTGAACTGGTACGAAGGGCAGACGGGCTGGCTGCCCGGCAACTGGGACGTGTTGTGGTCGCTGTCCATCGAGGAGGTCTTCTACCTGGGCTTTCCCATGCTTTGCCTGGGGCTGCGGCGGAGTCGAATACTGATTCCCAGCTTGGCGCTCCTGGCGCTGTCGCTGCCCGTCACGCGGGCGGCGCTCGCGGGCAACGCGATCTGGCAGGAAAAGGCCTACCTGCCCGGCATGGCGGGGATCGCCATGGGGGTGCTGGGCGCCCTGGCTGCGGCGCACCTGCCGCCATTGGGGCGATGGAACCTGCGGCTGCTGGGTGCCCTGGGCGGATTGGGTCTGGTCGCCGTGCTGTGCTTCGAGAACCGGCTCTGGCCCCTACTCGGCAACGGCACCATGCTCCTGCTCACCCTTGCCTCCGTGTGCCTCGTGCTGGCCTTCTACCTGCAGGCCCGCGACGCTGGCCTGCGCCCCATACCCGGCACGGGCTGGCTGCGCTCTTTCGGGTTTCTGAGCTACGAAATCTACCTCACCCACATGTTCGTGGTGTGGCCCGTGGTCCGGACCTTCAGGGCGAGCGGCGCGGGCCTCTGGTGGGGCATCCTCTGGTACCTGCCGGCCGTGGCCCTGTCCTGGCTGCTGGGTTGGCTGGTGGCCCGCTACCTTTCCGGTCCCGGTGAACGAGCCCTGCGTCGGCGCCTGGGCAAGGTCGCCCCCCCTCCGCTGCTGCCCGTGGCCATGGCTGAATGATCAGCCATGTCTTTTCCCATCTCCCCCCGTGCGCAAGCACGTGGGGAGCGCTATGATGAATAACCTGACCAACCTGGTCAGGATTACGGGGCACCCATGAAAGTGATCGTCGCCAAGACCGCGGGGTTCTGCTGGGGCGTGAAGCGCGCCATGGACGCGGTGCTGGAGGCCTCGGTGCGCAACGACGGCCGGCCCGTGCAGACGCTGGGCCCGCTCATCCACAACCCCCAGGCCCTGGAACTCATCGGCAAGCGGGGTGTGGCGGTGGCGGAAGAGCCGGACCAGGTGCAGAACGGCACCGTGGTGATCCGGGCCCATGGCATCCCCATCCAGGACCTGCGCGGCCTCAAGGAACGCCAGGCCCGGGGCGAACTGAAGATCGTCAATGCCACCTGTCCCGAAGTGGCCAAGGTCCATCACAAAATCAAGAAATGGAGCCCCAAGGGCTACTTCACGGTGATCCTGGGCAGCCATGGCCATGCGGAGAGCGTGGCCCACCGCAGTTTCGCGGAAAACGGTTCCATCATCGTGGCGAACATGGCCGAGGCCGCGGCGCTGACCGATGCGCAGCTTAGCAAGGTGCTGGTGGTGGCCCAGACCACCTTCACCGTGAAGGACTACCACGCCATCAGCGACTACATCCGCACCCGCGCCCAGGATGCCGTCCTCGAGAACACCATCTGCGAAGACACCTGGATGCGCCAAGCCGAGGCCAAGGAACTGGCCCGCACCGTGGACAGGGTCATCGTCGTGGGCGGCAAGGCCTCCAGCAACACCAAGCACCTGGCCGAGCTGGCCCAACACTATGGCAAGCCGGTGCAGTACATCGAGACGGCTTCGGAGTTGGATCTGGTGGGCTTCACCGGCAAGGAGACCGTGGGCGTACTGGCCGGCGCCTCCACCCCCACCTGGCTGGTGGACGAAGTCGTGGACGTGCTGGAGCAGCTTGGCGACGGTCCCAGCCGCTGGCGCAGCTTCCTCCAGGCCGCCTATGGCAGTTCCTCCCTCATGGCCCTGGGGGCGGGCTTGATGACCCTGGGCGTCCACAAGTGGCTGGGCCTGCCCCTGGGCTGGCGCTACCCGCTGCTCACGGCGGCCTACGTGCTGGCAATGTACCTCCTCAGCCCCTTCCTGGATCCTCTGGGACTGGGGGCAAAGGGCCCGGCCCGGGCCCGGTTCCTGGAACGCAATCGCGTGGTTATGCAGGCCTCTGCGCTGGTGGCCCTGGCGCTCACCCTCGGCCTGGCCGCCAGTCTGGGTCTCAAGGTGCTGGTGGTCGTGGCGGTTGCCTCCCTGGTGGGTGCGGCCTACAAGCGGCGCTTCCAGGCGGCCGGCCGCGAATGGAGCCTGCGGCAGATCCCCGGCTCCAAGGACGTGGTAGTGTCGCTGGCCCTGGCCACGGTGGTGGTCATCACGCCGGTCTGGCAGGAGGGCCGAAGCTGGGATCTGCGGGCCTTCGCGGCCATCTTCCTGGTGGGCGTCCTGGCCTTCGTGCGCACGGTGATCTACGAATTCCGCGACATGCAGAACGATCAGATCGTGGGCAAGGAGACCCTCCCGATCCTCCTGGGCAGGCGAGCCACCAAGGCCGTGCTGTTCACGCTGCTGGGCACCCTGCTGGCGGGGACCCTCTGGTTGACCTTCCAGAACCGGAGTGAAGGCCATCCTCTGGCCGTGGCCCTGGTGCTGGTGCTCTGCGCTGCCTATCCGGTGTTCTACCTTTGGCTTTATCACGAGCGGTTCACCGCCGGAAAGAACCGCTTCGAGCTGAGCGTGGATTTGAGTTTCTACCTCGTGGGCCTACTGGCGCTGGTTTGAGGTCGGCGTTCTGCCTGCAAAACGGGGCGTCTGCTGGCGCCCCGTTTTGCAGGGTGTGAAAAGATGGTCGGATGCGCAACTGGGTCCTCATCACGGGCTGTTCTTCGGGCATCGGGCGGGCCCTGGTGCCCATCTGTCGCGAGGCGGGCTGGGGGGTGGTGGCCACGGCGCGGCACAGGGAAGCGCTCGCGGACCTTCCGTCCGGGGAGGATCTCCGCATCTTGGCCCTGGATGTGACGGACGCGGCCAGCATCGCAGCCGCCGCTGCCGCCTGCGCCGACCTGCACCTGAAAGCCCTGGTGAACAACGCGGGCTATGGCCAGGTCGGGCCCCTGGAACTCCTGCGTGCGGAGGAACTCCGCGCGCAATTCGAAACCAACGTCATCGGCCTGCAGATGGTCACCAACGCCTTCCTGCCGCTGCTGCGGCGGGAGCGGGGCGCGCGGATCCTGCAGGTGGCTTCCATGCTGGGGCGCCTGTCCGTCCCCCTGGCCGGGCCCTACAACGCAAGCAAGCACGCGGTGGTGGCCCTGGCGGAAACCCTCCGCCTGGAGGTGGGCCGTGAGGTGGCCGTGGTGCTGGTGGAACCCGGCGCCATCCGCACGGCCTTCCGCGACACCTTTGCCAAGGTCTGGGGGGATTTGCCTGAGCGGACCCAGGGCACCCGCTACGACGCCGTCATCGCCCGCTATCTGGAGCACCGGAAGGGGCAGGCCGAGCGCTTCGCCTTGGAAGCCGAGACCTGCGCACGCCAGCTGCTCCACGCCCTCAACGCCGAGCGCCCGCCGCGCCGAGTTGTCATTGGCCGGGATGCCTTCTGGGCAGGCAAGCTGAAGGCCCTCCTGCCAGCGGGCTGGTGGGAGGGCCTCCTGCGCCGGTTCTATGGCTTGAATTGAGCTACTTGTAGATGCCGCAACCGGCGACGATGCCGCCTTCGGCCATGACGAACGAGGTCTTCTCCTCGATCTTCCTGGTTTCGGGATTCATGCGTTTGTAGTCCACCCAGCCACCGCCCTTCTTCTGTCCCACGGCGATGAATTCCTTCGTGTACTGCTTGCCGTCGGGATCCTTCACGTTGAGGCGGTTCACACCGAGCAGATTGGCCTCAGCGCCATGTGCCAGCACCAGGCCGTTCAGGTCGTAGACGAAGAGGTAGAGGGGAGAGCCTGGCTTTGTGTGGAACTTTCCGCTGGCCTTCTGGACCTCGAGAATCAAAGCAGCCTTGCCATTGGCCTTCATATAGGCGAAGCCCTCCTTGACCAGGGCTTCGGCCTTCCTGATTAGCGGCTTGCCTCCGCTCCAAACGAAGGGCTGTGTTTGGTGAGGGCTGTTGGTGGCGATGGCTGACGGGGGAATGGACAGGATTTGACCACTGCCTGGTTGCACCCTTGGGCTGGCTTCTGCGGCCCAGGAG
>JBBQHW010000005.1:0-70565 GCA_038324335.1 Holophagales bacterium | reverse complement strand
GGCGGACACGTCCAGGGAAGAACCTTCACCCGCGCTCAGCAGGAAGAGCCCCTGGCCGCCAAATTCCGAAGTGAGGAACACGGCCTTGGCGGGAACCACCGCGAGGATGCCTCGAGCCAGCTTCTGAAGGAAGGCCATGTCTCGGCCTTCCAGATGGGCCTCGGCGAAATCACCGGGTTGCGCAGCCAACTCCGCGGCCTGGAAGTCGGCGAGCTGCTCCTCCAGCTTCCGGGCCCGACGCTCCAGGGCCAGCAGCTGATCCAGCTTGATCTGGAGGGCGGCGACCAGCTCCTCGTCGGGTGCGCCCAGCAGGGTGCGCAAGGTCGCGTTGCGCTGCTCGTGGGCGCCCAGGCGGCGCCGGGCGCGACCCCCGGCGACGTAGAAGAGGCGGGTGCCACCACGAATGCTCTCGGTGCCGAGCAGTTTCAGGGCCTCGATCTCGCCGGTGTGACGCAGGTGCGTACCACCGCAGGTGTTCAGATCCACCCCCGCGATCTGCACCAGGCGAATATCGCCGCTATGGCCCTCGGGCAGGCCCCGGGAACGCACGGCTTCCTGGGCGTAGCCCTCGGTGGTCACGCGGCGCGCAGTGATCTCATGGCGGGCGCGGATCTCCTCGGCCACCGCCTCCTCCAATTGCTCCATTTCGCGGAGCGAAATGGAGGGAGCAGAGAGCTCGATGTCACAGACCGCCGCCCCCAGATGAAAGGCCGTGGTCGCCCACTGGAAGCGATCCTGGGCCACAGCCGTGAGCAGGTGCTGGCCCGTGTGCTGCTGCATGTGATCGAAGCGGCGGGCCCAGTCCAGGTTGAGGGACGCTGGACCTTCGGGAAGGCCCCCAGCAAGGTAGTGGCGGATCTCCCCTTCCCGCTTCTGGACCTCCAGGACGGCGCTGCCATTCACGGTGCCCAGGTCGAAGGGCTGGCCGCCGCCCTCCGGGTAGAAGATGGTGTCTTCGAGAACCACGAAGGGTCGACCCTTCTCTTCGCCGCTGCGCAGGACGCGGGTCTCCAAGGTCGCAGCATAGGGATCGCGTTCGTAGGCCGGATGCATGCGGGGAGACTAGCACAGCGGGTAGGCTGGAGGTCCGGTCAACCATGTCGCACATCCCCCTCCCCGAACGCCTCCGCCCCACCACCCTCGACGAGGTGGTGGGCCAGGCCCACCTGCTGGGCCCCAAGGGCGCGCTGACCCGGCTCACGGCGGGGGGGCGGCTGCCCTCCATGGTCATGTGGGGGCCTCCGGGCACCGGCAAGACCACCCTGGCCCGCATCCTGGCGGAAGCCACAGGGCACGGCTTCATGGAGTTCTCCGGGGCCAGCGGCAGCGCGGCGGAACTGAAGAAGTTCCTGGCGGACAGCCGGCAGATGCCCCTGTTCCGCACGGTGCCCCCCGTGGTGTTTCTGGACGAGATCCACCGCTTCAACCGGGCCCAGCAGGACATCCTGCTGCCCTTCCTTGAGCGCGGCGAGGCCATCCTCATCGGCGCCACCACGGAGAACCCGGCCTTCTACCTGAACCCCGCGCTGCGCAGCCGCTGCCAGCTCATCGCCCTCAAGGCCCTGGAACCGGCGCACATCCTGAAGGTTCTCAAGCGGGCCTGGAGCAGGGAACGCGGTACCGAGGCTGAACCTGCGGCAGTCTTCGAGTGGCTGTCCAACTGGGCCGGGGGCGATCTGCGCTCGGCGCTGTCGGGCCTGGAAACCTGGCTGGAGATGCCGGATCCGGATCTGGAATCCCTCCAGGGCGCGCTGGGTGGGCGCATGATGTTCGACCGCGCCGATGGCCACTACGACCTGGCCAGCGCCTTCCAGAAAAGCCTGCGGGGCTCGGACGCGGACGCGGCCCTCTACTACCTGAGCCGCATGATCCGCGGCGGTGAGGATCCGCGCTTCATCGCCCGGCGGCTCATGGTCTGTGCCGCCGAGGACGTGGGCAACGCCGATCCCCAGGCCTTCCTGCTCGCCGAGGCCGCCAGTCGCGCCGTGGAGCAGATCGGCTGGCCCGAGGCCCGCATCCCCCTGGCCCAGGCGGTGATCTTCGTCGCCAACGCTCCCAAGAGCAACGCCACCGTGCTGGCTGTGGACGCGGCCCTGGCGGCGGATGATTTTCCAATTCCCGAAGCCATCCGGGATGCCAATACCTCGACCGCGCGCAAGGCCGGGCGCGGCGCGGGCTACCACTACTCCCACGACGACTACGACCGGGAGCAGACCTTCCTGCCGGAAAAGCTGCGCGGCCAGGCCTTCTACGAACCCAAGCGCCCCCAGGAGCGGAACTGGCGGGATCGCCAGGAGCCGGATGCCGCGGCCCTTTCAGCGCTTTGGCAGGCCTGGGTCGAGGCGCACCCCGAAGGCGGTGAGGTCCCCCTGGAGGCCTGGGCTTCCGAACTGACCTGCAGCCGCGAAGCCCTGGCCCGGTCTCTGGGCAAGCTGGCCCAGGGGAAGTTCATCCTGGGACGCAAGCTGGAGGCCAGGCCACTCTGATGAAGTGGTCGGGTTCCATTACGACCTCTAACTGTCGCTGGACCAGCCCAGCAGGCTCACGCCGTAACGCTGTCCGAAGACATGAAGGGGCACGGTGAGCACGGTGATAATGGCGCCCGTGTCGCGGGCGTAGGTCTGCACCAGGAAGGCTCCGCGGCGGGAGGGATCGTCGTTCAGGTCCGCCGCCCGCTGGAAGTCGTGGCGCCCCGCCCGGTCGGGAAGGGCCTCGGCCGCCTCGCCCAGCCCGTGGCGCGCGCCCCGCACCAGCACCCGGTTGTCCGTGAAGAAGCGCTTCACGCGGTTGCCCGCCAGGTCCCTGTCGGGTTGGCCCGTCCAGTCCTGGCCGAAGCGCCGGTTGTGGGAGGGCGCGTAGCTGTTGAGGTCGATGATCAGGGCGAAAGTGAGGCGCGGTTCCCGTTCAAGAATTTGGTCAAAGGCCTGCTGCAGAGGTTGTTCGACCAGTGCGTCATAGGCCGTCCGGTACTTGGGCGGACTGAAGCCCTCCTTGGGCACGCGCAACACGTTGAAGAATCGGGACAGGCCTTGGATCTCCGGGCCCTGGATTTCGCGGTAGTCCAGGGCCAGCAGGTCGGCCTGGCTGATCCGTCCCTCCGCCACGGGAGCCTCCAGAATGGCGGCACTGGTGGTGGCGAGGTCCCGGGCCAAACCAAGCGCTTTGTGGAAGAGCGAACCCGTATCGTAGGCGGCCAGGTGCTGGTGGCCCACCTCCGTGAGCGAGGCCAGGCTGAAGGCATCCTGGGCCACAGCCTCCGCCTCGACTTTCAGGGTTCCGGTGGATTCCAGCAGCCGCCCGGAAGCCTCCACCAGCGTCCTGGCCGCCGATTGCTCCTCCGTGGCTGTCCGCGCGATGCTGGCCACGTGCCCTGCGGTGGATTCCGCCAGTTCCGCGATGCCGGAAAACCGTTGTTCCACGGCCTCCACCTGGGAGCGGGTCTCCGCAGCCAGGCCCAGGCTCTGATCCATGGCCTCCCGGGCGGGATCCAGATCCTTCCGGATGGCCTCCAACAGGTCCGCGATTTCCCGGGTCTGGTTGGAGGTGCGATCCGCCAGCTTCCGAACCTCGTCGGCTACGACCGCAAAGCCGCGGCCGGCGGCCCCGGCATGGGCGGCCTCGATGGCGGCATTGAGGCTGAGCATGCCCGTGCGATCGGCGATCTCGCCGATGACCAGGGAGACTTCATTCACCTGGAGGATATGAACCATGAGGGATTCCAGCCGCTCCGAGGTGATGCGGGTCTGGTCCTGGAGTTGGCGTACCGTGGCCACTGCCTGATCGCTCTCCTGGCGTCCCTGGCGGGTCAGATCGGCCATGAGCCGGGTGGATTCCGCGCCCTCCTCCGCCGCCGTCGCCGCATTGGCAATGTTCCCGCCCAGACCTTCCAGGGTGGCCTGGATGGCCCGGGTGCTGTCGAAAATCTGATCGATCTCCCGGGCCAGGGTTTGCACCCGCACCGAGGTCCGGGCAGCACCCGCGGCAGAGCGGTTGATCACCTGCTCCAGACCGGCGAGATCCTGGTTGAGCTGGGTGGCGCCGTCCGCCATGGGGCCAGTCAGGGAGGACCGATCGGCAGGATGGTTCATCGGACCTTCCGGGGGTTGTCCTTCCCATCGGCAACCCGGACTGGAACTGAAGTTCAGACGAGGCGACCCATGCGCCCTTGCTGATAATCGAGGATGGCCTGTTCGATCTCCGCCGGAGTGTTCATGACGAAGGGGCCATAGTGGGCGATGGGTTCGCGGAGGGGCTCCCCCGCCAGCAGCATGAGGCTCACGGCTGAAGTGGCTTCCAAGGCCAGGGAGTCCCCCTCGCCGAGGAGGGCCACCGTGTCGGCGGGAACTGCCGTGCCCTCGATGCGGACCGAGCCATGCAGCGGCACCACTGCTGCGGTCCAGCCCTCGGTCAGGGACTGCTGGAAGCGGGCACCAACCTCCAGTTCCAGGTGGGCGTAGGCCATCCTGACGGGAATGCGGACCGGGCCGGTCACGCCGGCCAAGGTGCCTGCCAACACGCGGATGCGCCCTCCGGGAAGGGCTGTCCAGGGCATGCTTTCCGGCTGCAGATCGGTATAGCCGGGAGCAGACCCTTTGTCTGCCTTGGGGAGGTTGATCCAAAGCTGCACGCCTTCGATGGCGCCGCCGGTGGATAGGTGTTCGGGTACCGGCATCTCCTCGTGGATGATGCCGGCACCAGCAGTCATGAGTTGGGCGCCGCCGGGTCGGAGCAGGCCTGAACCGCCCTGGCTGTCCCGGTGCCGGAAGGCCCCATGGATGAGGTAGGTGAGCGTCTGGAAGCCCCGGTGCGGGTGGGGCGGGAAGCCCGCGTCCGTGCCCGGGGGTAGCACCATGGGGCCGAAGTGATCCATGAGCAGGAACGGGTCCATGGCCCGGAAGGCCTCAGAACCATGCTGACCCCGGCCGGGCACCAGGCGCGTGAGGGGCACCCGGTTGCCATCCTGCGTCGGCAAACCGGTAACCAGCGCGACAACGGACTTGATGGCCATGGGACCTCCTCAGGCGAGATCGAAGAACAGCACTTCAGACGGGCCGCCACTCACGATGGAAAGGGAGGGCACTCCTTCGATGCGCGCACCGTCCCCGGCGTTCATGGCCAAGCCGTTCAGGGATAGGGAACCCGAAGCCACCTGCAGGTACCCGGCCCGCCCCGGCAGCAGCGCGGCCTGAAGCTCGCGACCCGCGTCCAGCCGTGCGGCGAAAATGTTCACATCCTGAAAGAGTTTCACGGAGCCCTGGGCGCCATCCGGGCAGGCGATGAGGCGCAGCTGGTTCCGCAACTCATGCTCTGGGAAGGCCACCTGGTCGTACCGGGGGGTCAGGCCCTGCCGCTCAGGCAGCAGCCAGATCTGCAGGAAGTGCACCGGCTCCGTGGCCGAGGCATTGAATTCGCTGTGGCGGATGCCGGTGCCCGCGCTCATGACCTGGGCTTCCCCGGGCCGGATCACGCCGTGGGTGCCCAGGCTGTCTTTGTGTTCCAGGGCCCCCGAGAGCACCCAGGTGAGGATCTCCATGTCCCGGTGGCCGTGGGTGCCGAAGCCCTTGCCGGCCTGGACCCGGTCCTCGTTGAGCACGCGGAGGGAGCGGAAGGATTCCTGGGCGGGATCGAAGTAGTCCCCGAAGGAGAAGGTGTGCTGGGTGTCCAGCCATCCGAAATCAAAATGGCCACGGTCGGCGGCAGGTCGCAGGGTGAGCATGGTCCCTCCTGTTTCCATTTTAGGTGTTGCAACTCTTATTTCAAGTCCTGTTCTGAAAATTTCAGGAGCCAATTGAAGACCTTGGACTTATCTTTGGGGGGTCCGAGCGGAGGCCGTCGTGATCACGCGGGTGCTGGTGGGTGTGGACTTTTCTGAAGCCTCGAAGCAGGCCCTGGAGCGGGCCGGCAGCTGGGCGACCCAGTGCGGGGTGCCCCTGGTGGCCATGCACGTATTGCAGCCACCGGCGCCCATGCTGCCCGAAGCCCAGATCGCCCTGCCCGACCCCGCCTGGCTCCATTCCATGGAGGATCACGCCCGGGAGCAGCTGGAGGGCTGGCTCAAGCCCTATGCCCGGGCCACCGCCATCGTGAAGTGGGGCGGTCCCGCGGAGGAACTGGTCTCCGAGGCCAATCCTCAGACCCTGCTGGTGGTCGCCCAGGTGGGGCATTCCACCCTGGAGCGCCTGCTCTTCGGCAGCACCGCCGCCCGGGTGGTGCGCCTGGCCCCTTGTGACGTGCTGGTGGTGCGGACGGAGAAGGCGAAATAGCTTTTCCTAGCTCCAAAACTGCGGGCCGCCCGGCCCGCATTTTTGGAGCAGGGACAGAACTCTCAGCGGTAAGCCGGAATCCCCGTGATTTCCTGCCCGATGATGAGGGTGTGCATGTCGTGCGTGCCCTCGTAGGTGTAGACGCTCTCGAGGTTGGCCATGTGGCGCATGATGGGGTACTCGTCGAGGATGCCGTTGGCGCCGAGGATGGTGCGGGCCTTGCGGCAGATCTCGAGCGCGATGTTCACGTTGTTCATCTTGGCCATAGAGACCTGGGCGGTGGAGTAGGTCTTGGCTTCCTTCAAGCGGCCGAGTTGGTGCACCAGCAGCTGCCCTTTGGTGAGCTCGGTGACCATCCAGGCCAGCTTCTCCTGCTGCAGCTGGAAGCCGGCGATGGGCCGGTCGAACTGGATGCGGCTCTTGGCATAGTCCAGGGCGCACTGGTAGCAGGCATCCGCGGCGCCGAGGGCGCCCCAGGCGATGCCGTAGCGCGCCTGGGTTAGGCAGCCCAGGGGGCCCTTCAGGCCCTTCACGTTGGGCAGCAGGGACTTGGCCTCGTCCACCATTACCTCTTCCAGTACCAGCTCGGACGTGGTGGAGGCCCGCAGGCTCCATTTGCCCTTCATTTCGGGAGCGCTGAACCCGGGAGTGCCCTTCTCCACTAGGAACCCGCGGATGCCGCCCTCGGTCTGGGCCCACACCACGGCCACGTCGGCCACGGTGCCGTTGGTGATCCACATCTTGGTGCCGTTGAGGCGCCACTTGCCGCCGGGTTCTTTCACGGCCTTGGTGAGCATGCCGCCGGGGTTGGAGCCGAAATCCGGCTCGGTGAGGCCGAAGCAGCCGATCTTCTCGCCGGTGGCGAGCTTGGGGAGCCAGTACCGCTTCTGCTCCTCGCTGCCATAGCTGTAGATGGGCCACATGACCAGGCTGCCCTGCACGGAGGCAAAGGAACGCAGGCCCGAATCACCCCGCTCCAGCTCGTACATGAGGAGACCGTAGGCGACGTTGGAGACGCCCATGCAGCCGTACTCCTCGGGCAGGGAGGGGCCGTAGAACCCCAGCTCGCCCATCTGGGGAATGAGGTGCTTCGGGAAGGTCTGTTCCTGGGCGTGCTGCTCGATGATGGGCAGTACTTCGGCATTGACGAACTTGCGGGCCGCTTCGCGGATCATCCGCTCCTCGTCCGTGAGCAGTCCCTCGAAGCCCATGTAGTCGGTGATATGCGTAAAGGTGGCGTAGGCGCCAGCCATGGGGACCTCCTGGATTGCCCTGAAGCCTCGGGCGGGTGGTGGACATGACGCTGCAGCAGCGCGCCGAGGCCAAGTCTAACGTTCCCTCAAATCCTTGCCACAGGCGCATCTGGATCCAGGCACTGGATACCTGTCATGCCACTCATCACCTTGACGAAGTGCAAACCTCTTGATCAAAGCGAACCACTCTCGCGGAGGGTCGCAGAGGAACCTGTGAATGCAGAAATTGGATTACTTCCCTCCGTTGCCCTCTGCTATCTCGTCTTTTCTCGGCGAGAGTTGTTCCCTTTTTAGGCAGGAATCAATTCTGGCCTACTCGCCTTCAAGCATCCTCTGTCCGGTGGCGTGGGGGGTTTCGTGGCAGTGACGGCAGCGGGCCTCGTAGGCTTCTGCCGCACCCACCAGCACCTGGCCGCCGGTGTGGACCAGGCGCTGGGTGCGGCCCGCCTGGGCCCCGCACACCATGCAGATGGCCTGGAGCTTGGTGACGTACTCCGCCTTGGCGAGCAGGAGCGGCATGATGCCGAAGGGTTCACCATTGGAATCCTGGTCCAGCCCACCGGCGATGACGCGCACGCCCCGGTTGGCCAGGCTTTCGATGATGGGGATCAGACCCTCGTCCATGAACTGGACCTCGTCCAGGGCCACCACCTGGGCCTCTGGATCTAGTTGCCGGGCCAGTTCCACGGTGTCCTTCACCGGGATGGCGTCGTGCTTGCGCTGACTGTGGCTGGCAATGGCGCTGGCATGATAGCGGTCATCCAGGGCCGGCTTGAATACCTGGACTTTCTGTTTGGCGATGATGGCCCGGGTGATGCGGCGGATGAGCTCTTCGGACTTGCCGGAGAACATCGGCCCGCAAATCACCTCCAGGGAACCCTGGCGCTGGTGCACGAACATTGGAATTCCTTATCACTTCAAGCGGGTGGCGGACCCAGGCGGCGGCGTGGCTGGCTGGAGCATGGGGTCGGGTAGCAAGGTCAAGTCCGTGACCGGGTTGGTCTCGTTCAGGGGCCGCCCAAGTTCCTTGGCCAGCAGGACACCCCCGTCCCTGGGTGCGGCCATCCGGAGCGCCCAGGCCTGCCGCAGCCGCGTGGGCCCTTCCGGCACGACGCGCACGTCGACGGGCTGGAGACTGGCCAGGCCCATGTTCATGGAGCCGCGGTGGTGCGGCACATAGAGCGCCAGCGGCAGCAGGAACCCGAGCGCCACCAGAGGCCAGAGCAGATTGCTTGGCTCCCAGGGTTTGGGCGCGTTCTTGGCATTGCCAGCCGCCACCCATGGGCGCTGGACCTTGGGCGCCTCACCGGAGATCTGCTCCAGGAGGCCCGCCTCGATGAGATCCGCGATGGCCTTGCAGGAATCCAGTTCCTCGTAACGGCTGATCTGGATGATGTCGTTGATGCTCTGGGGATGGTCGAAATAGGAAAGCACCATCTCCTGCTCGTGGGTGAGACCGGAGGAGCCCTGCTGCATCTGGCCCTTGCCGTCCAGGAAGGAGGAGACGTCATGGTCGATGTCCAGGTGGAGGGCCTGGGCCTTCGCCGACTTGGCCAGCTGGATATCCATCCCGGGGAGCCGCCGCTCCACGTCCGGCCATTCGTCCTGGATGCGGGCGGCCTCCATCAATACCGTGTCCACGGGGATCGGCACGAAGTGATCCCGGTCCAGGTCGGGGGGCAGCAGGGAGTCGAAACGGTAATCGCCCTCCACCCAGCGGAAGGAACGATGCAGGATGGCCGTGGCCTGGCTGAAGAGGGCGTCCTGCAGGTCAGAGGGCGTGACCTTCCCGCTTTCCAGAAGCAGCGTGCCCATGCGCTTGAGGGTCTGGCGCTGGATATTGACCATGGCCAGCAGTTCTTCGCCGGTGAGGCGGCCCAGGCGCACGAGCATGCTGCCCAGACGGTCCTCCATGCGGACCTGATTCGAGTCGCAGCCCACGATCTCGCCGTTCTCGAAGAAGACCTTGACGAACTCCTGGCCCTGGGAGAGCACCAGGCTCCCGTTCTTCCCCTGGATCTTGATCATGTTGAACAGGGAAAACAGGTCGAAGTCCCGGAGGGATCCTTCCAATGCCATGTCAGGCCCTCCTCAAGATCAGCTTCAGCCAGGAGCGGACATAGAAGAGGCCCACCAACACCGCCCCCAGGGCCAGCCAGGTGGAGGTGGGGTCCGCCAGGATCTCCCCGGGATACCGGACGGATCTTCCCGTGGCGAGGACCATGCTCACCGCGAGACAGAAGGGCAGGAATTCAACGAAGCCCTCCCGCGTCCGCCCGAGGAAGGCCAGATCAAAACCCGGGAGCAGGACGATGAGACTCTTGTGGATCCAACGGGTGACCTGCTGGTGCTCTGCCACCTCGTCGAGCTTCTTGCGCCGGCTTTCTGCGTGGAGGCCGTCCCGCAGCACGAACAGGTGATGGCACTTCGGACAGACCTCCGTATCGGGGCTGTCGGTGGTATGGAAGGGTTCACCGCAGCGGATGCACTGGGTCGGGTGGGCCATGCGGAGGCTGGCGCGCACCCGGGCGAGGAAGAAGATGAGACCAAAGAGGGGAATCAGCAGCGCCGCGAGAAAAGCCGGTTCGGTGAAGCGGAAGGTGGTGATGCCGGTCCGGTCACCGATGGCGTCCGTCAGGGCCTGCACCCGCTGAGGCGTATCTGGCAGGGGGATGGGGTAGGTACGCTCGTCCTTCCGGGCATCGTTCAAGGCGATCAGGCGGGAATAGGCATCCGGGGCGGCAGCCTGGGCATCGTTGCGCTTGGCTGAACCCATGGCTGTATCCAGGCGGCTGAAGGCCAGGATGCTCTGGTTCAGGAGCACTTCCATCCTGGGCCCCGTGGCGAGGGCCTCGTCGAAGGCCTTGTTGGCGCCAGCGACATCGCCCAACTGGAACTTGGCCACGCCGAGGTTGTTCAGGACCTCCGCCTGTTCAGGATGGCGGCCCACCAGGCCCTGGAAGGAGGCTTCTGCGGCCTTCCATTCCTCGTTCTGGAGCTGGGTCCAGCCTGCCAGGAAGGTCTGGTCCGACGGGGGCAGCCACCGCAGCAGTTCCGGAGGGACCGGGTGGACCTGGGGTTGCAATTGCAGGGTCAACAGGCTGGGCTGGGGCTCCCGGGCGGCCCAGGGTTCCATGGCCGCCAGGGCGGGATGGACCAGCTGCAGCAACAGGATGAAGGTCGTGACCTTGACCTCCTGGGGGAGCAGGAAGGGGGCCATGAGAATCAGCCAGACCATCGCCGCGAATAGTGGATCAAGACCCAGCAGCACGGGTCCGCTCAGCACCAGCAAGCCCACCAGGGCGGTCAGCATGGGGGCCAAATTTCGATGCCTCAGGGGCTGCTCCCACAAGTAGCGGAGCACGTTCCGATAGCGCATTCCCATGGTCAGGGCCCAACCCCAGAGCAGCAGGGTGGCCGTCAGCCTGAGCAGGCCGAGATGCTGAACCAGCCAAAGCCAGCGGTGGGCAGGGTGATCCAGGCGCAGCTGGGTAAGCCGCAGCAGCTCAGGAATACTCCAAAGCCAACCTTGAATGCCCTGCTGGCGCATGAGCGTGATCCGTGTTCCCAGCAGGGTCGGGTGATTGGGAGCCCACCGCTCCACGGCCTGGATGCCATCCAGGCCCAGGGCCGCCTTGCCGATCAGACCCTGTTGCCGGGCCCAGAAGGCCATGGCCTCCACCAGCGGGGTCACATCCAACCGGTAGTAGCTGCGGCGCAGGGCTTCCACCTCGAGCTGAGCCGCCCTGATGGTGTCTGGGTCCCCCTTCTCCAGGGCATCCATGAGATGTCGCGCGCGGTGGCTGAGCGCGATGGCCGGGACCATCTCCAGCGTTCTCACCGGCGGGGCCGATGGAGGTTCCGGCACCTGCACCGGTGTGGCCGCAAGCAGCGCCGCCATGGCCAGCAGGTATGCGGTCCGCCACCATTTCATGCCGTTTCTCCTCGCACTCATGGCTGTACTGCCGCTGGAAGGTCTACTGCAGGCTTCAGGTCCATCACACGCATCCGCAGCTCATAGAGGATCTCGTCCAGTTGGCGGCTCTCGGCCTCCGTCCGGGCACCCTCGGTCTTGTCCTTGAGCACGCTGAGCAGATCGACATAAAAGCGCGCAGCGGCTGGATTCGCGGGAGGTGGCGTCGGCATCATCGGATGGGGCACGCCCAGCGCCAATAAGGCCTGTTCCGTCAGGAGGTGCATCAGGGCCGTCAAGGACGCTTCCGGCACCGCTGGATTCATGGGCTACCTCGAACACAGTCAGGACTTGTCTGCCGGAAGCCTACCACAGGCCGGACCTTCCTACACCCAGCATGAAGAGGCGGCCTGCCGGGAAGGGAGAATCCCCCGTGCGACTCGTTTTTGACGAAAAGCACTCGGTATCGGGCCGTCCTTGTGAAACGATGAATGGGTTCGGAGGAAGACCCATGCGACGCCTGCTTCTCGCCCTATTGGTACCTGCCACCTGCACCTTCATCCACGCGGAGCAGACTGGTCGAATCTCCGGCAAAGTCCTCAACAAGGAGGGCAAGCCCATCCCTGGCGCCAAGGTCAACCTCAAGCGCGTTGACCGGAACTGGACCAAGGACCTCATTCCCGACAAGAGCGGGAACTTCCTCCAGGTGGGCCTTGAACCCAAGGAATTCACCATGACGGTCACCGCCGATGGCTACGTGACCTATACGGAATCGCCCGTGAAGATCCCCCTTGCGGATGTCATCGTGAAGAACATCACCCTGTACACCCCCACCGAGGCTCGCGCGCAGGCCGCCCCCACGGGTAGCCCCCAGGCCGCCTCCGATGATCCCGGCGCAGCCCTGGATGCCGCTGGCCGCGAAGCCTTCAACCTCGCCATACCCCTCTATAACGAAGGCAATTATGCCGAGGCCCTGCCCCACGTGGCGGTTGCCTACAAGACGCTGACCGAAGCCAACGACAAGCTGAAGGATGAGCAGGCCAAGGCCGATCTGGCCCCCGAAATCCTGAAGATCGAGCGGGTTCTCGGCATCTGCCTCGCCCAGGCCGGCACCAAGAAGGAAGAGGCTGAACCTTTCCTCCTGAAGGCCCTGGAGCGGAACCCCAAGGATGAGCGCGTGGTCCTCGGCCTCATCGAGACCAGCAAGGCCAAGGCGGACAAGCCTGCTGAGCAGAAGTACACGGCCATGCTGGAAACCCTTCAGGGACCCAATGCCGACGTCATCTACAACAAGGGCGTCGAAGCCTTCAACGCCGGCAAGACCAAGGAAGCCAAGGTCCAATTCACCAAGGCCCTTGAAATCGACCCCAAGTACGCCGAGTCCCATTTCCTCCTGGCCATGGTCGAATTCGGGGAGAACAACCTTCGTGGCACAAAGCAGCATCTCCAGAAATACCTGGAAATCGCCCCCGCCGGGAAGAACGCTGCGACGGCCAAAGAGATGTTGAAGGATCCCTCCCTCAAGAACATCAAGTAGCCAGTCCATTGCTCCAAAAGGCAAGGGCCCCGATTGGGGCCCTTGCCTTTTGGAGATAGGGAAAGATCAGGACAGTTCGAGGCTGATTGGGCAGTGATCGGAGCCAAGCACATCAGCATGGATGCGGGCGTCCTTCACGCGGGCCAGCAGGCCGCGGCTGGCCAGGAACAGATCGATCCGCCAACCCACGTTCCGCTCCCGGGCTCCGCCTCGGGCCGTCCACCAGGTGTAGAGGCCAGGCACGCCTGGGTTCCGCTCCCTCAAGACGTCCACCAGGCCGGCGCCCAGGTAGAGCTTGAAGTCCTCCCGTTCCTCGGGGGTAAAGCCTGGATTCTTGGTGTTGTCCTTGGGCCGGGCCAGGTCGATCTCCTCGGGGGCCACGTTCATGTCGCCCGTGAGGACCACCTGGTCCCCGGCCGCATGCAACTTCGCCACGATGGCCGCGAGGTCCTTGGCGAATTTTCGTTTGAAGGGCAGGCGCACCAGTCCCTGGGACGCGTTCGGGAAGTAGCCTGAGATGAAGACCAGCTTGTCCTTCCGCGAAATGATCATCCGCCCCTCGGCATCGAATTCCTCGATGGCCAGGCCCTTGGCGTGGCTGAACCCCAGCTCCTTCTTCACGAGCGTGGCGGAGCCGGCATAGCCCTTCTTGCTCCGGGCCGGGAACCAGCAGACGTCATAGGCGCTTTCGAGCTGGCGCCGGACGGCCAGATCCACTTCCTCCCATTCACAGCGAATCTCCTGGAGCGAGAGCAGATCGGGTTCCGCCTCCTCCAGCCAGTCCATGAATCCCTTCTTCAGAGCCGCCCGGAAGCCGTTCACGTTCCAGCTGTAGAAGCGCATCACAATTCCTCCACGAATCGATCCAACAGACGGTCGGTTCGCCACCGCAGCATACCGAGCAGGAGGAAGCCCGCCCAGCCTTCCAGGCGACCTTCCAGGTGCAGATGGGCGCCCTTCGGATCGGGCCTGAGGGTCAGTTCCCCGGACTCCTTGGCCCCGCCCACCCTTCGAAACCAATGAAGCACCAGCCGATCGTGGAACACCTCGGGCACGTCCCAATTGGTTAGTGCGCGCAGGCTTGTGAAGCCCTCCGGCCCAACAGCCAAAACCCTCTCACGGATGTGCTCGAAGGGGGCGTCGGTCAGAATTTCGGCGTTGAAACTGAAAACCGGGGTAGCCACAAACTGTCCAAACAAAGGAGAGAGACCGGTGAGAAACAATGAGGAACGGTGAGAAAGCGGCCATCTTGTTCACCGTTCCTCGCCGTTCCTCACCGGTAAGAGTTTACTTCACCAGGAAACCGGGCTGGGCGTCGTCGGGCGGGGCCACCAGGTAGGGCTTGCTGGCGTTGTCGCTGGCGGCCAGCAGCATGCCGTGGCTCTCGATGCCCATGAGCTTGCGGGGGGCCAGGTTCGCCACCACGACCACCAGGCGGTTGAGCAGGTCCACTGGCTCGTAGGCCTTGCCGATGCCGCCCACGATGGTGCGCTGCTCGAGGCCGATGTCCACCTTCATCTTGATGAGCTTGTCGCTCTTGGGAACGCGCTCGGCTTCAAGCACTCGGCCCACGCGCAGGTCAACCTTGAAGAAGGTGTCGGCATCCACGGTTTCGCGGACCGGCGGCACGTCCAGGCTGGGCTTGGTTTCGGCCGGAGCCTCCGGCGGCAACAGTTCACTCAATTCCTTCTCCTTGTCGATGCGCTGGAACAGGGGCTTGGGATCCCCGATGGGGCCGACGGCGGGCCCATCCAGGGCGAAACCATGGAAGGTGGATTCCGCCACCTGGGTGGTGTGCCCCAGGGATTCCCAGAGGGTCTGGGCCAATTCGGGCATCACCGGGGCCACCAGCAGCGCCGTGGCGCGCAGGGCCCGGTAGAGGTTGGCCAGCACGGCGTCCAGCTTGGGGTCATTGGCGGGATCCTTGGCCAGCTTCCAGGGCTCGGCCTTGACGATGTAGCCGTCGAGGGCGCGCAGGTAGGTCCACAGCACCTCCAGGGCGGCGTGGAAGTCGTTGCCTCGCGCCTTTTCGAGATACTCAGGGAAGACCTCCAGCAGCTGTTGAGCCACGGCCTGGTCCGACTCGTCGAAGACTGCCGGCAGGGGCACGACACCGTGGCGGTACCGCTGGATCATGCTGAGCGTGCGGGAGGCCAGGTTGCCCAGCCCGTTGGCCAGGTCGGCGTTGAGACGGTCCATGAAGCCTTCGAAGCTGAAAGACCGGTCGTGACCGACCTGCATGTCCCGCATGAAGTAGAAGCGCAGGGCGTCATTGCCGAAGCGCAGCAGGGTATCGGGTCGCACCACGTTGCCCCGGCTCTTGGACATCTTGTCCTCGCCCATGAGCCACCAGCCGTGGGCCAGGATGGTCTCGGGCTGGAACATGCCCGCCGCCATGAGGAAGGCGGGCCAGTAGACGGCGTGGAAGCGGAGAATGTCTTTGCCCACGATGTGAAGGTCCGGGGGCCAGCTGCCCATGGGGCAGGCCGTCAGGTAGTTCAGCAGGGCGTCGAACCAGACGTAGACCACGTGCTTCTCGTCGCCGGGGACGGGGATGCCCCAGCTGATGCTGGTGCGGCTGATGGAGAGATCCTGGAGGCCTCCCTCCACAAAGCGCTTCACTTCGTTGAAGCGGAATTCCGGCTGCACGAACTGGGGGTGCTCCTCGAAGTACTTCAGCAGGCGGTCCTGGTAGGCGCTGAGGCGGAAAAAGTAGGTCTCCTCCTCCAGTTCCACCAGTTGGTGGGCCAGCCCCTGGGCCTGGAGTTCCTTGGCCTGCAGCTCGGTGACGTAGGCCTCGTCACTGACGGAATAGAGACCCTTGTAGGTGGCCTTGTAGATGTCGCCCTTGTCCAGCAGGCGCTGGAAGAGGCGCTGCACCTGGGCCTTGTGGTCCGCGTCCGTGGTGCGGATGAAACGGAAGTGGGTCATGCCCATGCGCTGCCAGAGGTCCGTGTAGTTGGCCACCACCTCGTCGGCCAGCTGTTTCGGCGAGATGCCCCGGGCCGCCGCGGCCTTCTCCACCTTCTGGCCGTGCTCGTCCGTGCCCGTGAGGAAGTACACCTGCTCGCCGCGCATGCGGTGGAACCGGGCGATCACGTCCGCCAGCACCGTCGTGTAGACATGGCCGATATGGGGGCGGTCGTTGACGTAGTAGATGGGGGTGGTGAGGTAGAAGGGCTTGGACACAGTATCTCCGGATTTTCCAGTCTACCGTTCCCGGGCTTTTTTCGCGTTCGCGAAAAAAGTCAGGCTGGCTTGCGCCAGCAGCTGGCCAGGTGGTCGTCCACCAGCCCCATGGACTGCATGTAGGCGTACATGATCGTGGGCCCCACGAACGTGAACCCGCGCTTCTTGAGGGCCTTGCTGAGGGCCTCGGCCTGCGGTGTCACGGCGGGGACTTCGGCCAGGGTCTTCGGGTGGTTCACCTTTGGGCTGCCACCCACGAAGGACCAGAGGAACGCGTCGAAGGTGCCGAACTCGCGCTGGACCTCGAGGAAGGCGCGGGCGTTGGTGCGGGCCGAGACAACCTTCAGGCGGTTCCTGACGATGCCCGGATCTGCAAGGATCCGGGCTAGGTCGGCATCCGTCATCGCCGCGACTTTCGCGGGATCGAACTCGTGAAAGGCCTTCCGGTAGGCTTCGCGCTTGCGCAGGATCGTGATCCAGCTCAACCCTGCCTGGGCCCCTTCCAGCACCAGCTTCTCGAAGAGGCACCGGTCGTCGTGCTGGGGCACGCCCCATTCCTCATCGTGGTAGGCGATGTAGAGCGGATCCGACCCGCACCAGCCACAACGCGACCGTTCCTGCTGCATCATGCTCCCCCTGCCTCAATTCCCCTATTAATGCAGAATCGGGCGGCCTAGGCCGCCCGATTCTGCGCAGGCCGAACTGCTGGCTATGCCTCGACCACAGTCGCCTTGAGGATGCGGTCATTGCCCTTGATGGCCTGCACGACCTTGATGTCCGCGTCGGAGAGGCACTGGCCGAAGACCGTGTGCACGCCGTCGAGGTGGCCGGGGGCGCTGCCGTTGCAGATGAAGAACTGGCTGCCGCCGGTGTCCTTACCAGCGTGGGCCATGGAAATGGCACCCAGCTTGTGCTTGTGGGGGTTGCCCGCGGTCTCGCACTTGATCTTCCAGCCGGGGCCGCCGGTGCCGGGCATGCCCGAGGCGCCGGCCTTGGTGTTGGGGCAGCCGCCCTGGATGACGAAATCGGGAATGACGCGGTGGAAGGCCAGGCCGTCATAGAAACCGGCCTCGATGAGCTTCACGAAGTTGGCCACGGTGCCCGGGGCCTCCTTGGGGAAGAGTTCCAGGTTGATGTCGCCCTTGTCGGTCTGGAAGAGTACGCGGGTCATGGTTCACCTCTCTTAGTCAAACCATCAGAATAGGATCTGGAAGGCCGGGAGTCAGCAGGAACTTCGCTCCGGGCCTGCGGTATGATGGGCCGGCAACCAACTCCCAGGCCCCCGTGGACACGAACATCGTTCTCCCCCTGCAGGACCCAGTCCTGCTCCAGCAGAAGGCCATGCAGTCGATGTTCGACTGCTTCGACACGATGTGCGAAGGCACCTTGATCGTGGACCGGGCCGCGAAAGTGGTCTGGATCAGCGACCGCTATGCGACACGCCTGGACATCGACCCGGTCAAGGCCATCGGGCAGGAGGTCGAGGCCATCATTCCCAACAGCCTCATGCGGCAGGTGGTGGATACAGGGAAACCCATCCTCCTCGACATCATGGAAACCGCGAACCAGACCTTCGTGGTCATCCGGATGCCCGTCAAGGATGCGGTTGGAGAAGTGATCGGGGCCGTGGGCTTCGCCCTTTTCGGCCATATCGAATCCCTGAAACCGCTGTTCGAGCGGTTCTCGAAGCTGCAGTCGGAACTGGACAAGGCCCACAAGAAACTCGCCGAGGCACGCAAGACCAAGTACACCTTCTCCTCGTACATCGGGGACAGTCCCGCCACCATGGAAGTGAAGCGGCTGGCCCGACGGGCCGCCTTGTTGCATGCCCCCGTACTGCTCCAAGGTGAAACGGGCACGGGCAAGGAACTGCTGGCGCACGCCATCCATGCGGGAGGACCCCGGGCCCGACAGCCCTTTGTTTCGGTCAACATGGCGGCCATTCCCGAGAACCTGATGGAGGCCGAATTCTTCGGGGTCGCCCCGGGTGCCTACACCGGCGCCGACCGCAAACCCAGGCCTGGGAAGTTCGAGCTGGCCCACGGGGGCACGCTGTTCCTGGACGAAATCGGTGACCTTTCCCTGCCCCTGCAGGCGAAACTCCTCCGCGTGCTGCAGGAACATGAATGCGAGCCACTGGGCTCCAACCGGGTCGTCCGGGTGGACGTACGCATCCTGGCTGCCACCAGCCGGGACCTGGAAGCCATGGTGGAGGCAGGTCTCTTCCGGATGGATCTCTACTACCGGCTTAACGTCCTGAATATCCCCCTGCCCCCATTGCGGGAACGGCGGTGCGATCTGGAACTGCTTTGTGAACACCTGCTGGAGAAAATGGTGCTGGAGGACGGCACCTTTGCGCGGGAACTGAGCCCCGAGGCCATGGACTTCCTGCGGCGTCACACCTGGCCTGGCAATGTCAGGGAACTTCGGAACGTGCTCGAACGCGCCGTCATGACCACTGACGAAGCGCGGCTCGAAGCTGCGGATTTCCAGGGATTGTTCAAGGCATCCCCGGAGCTGCCCATGGATTCCGGGGGACCCTCGGCCAGCTCGAACTACGTGCAGGCCATGGCGGAAGCCGAACGCCGGATCCTGGACATGGCCCTTGCCGATGCCGGTGGCAAGGTGGTGGAGGCCGCCCGCCGCCTGGGCATCGGCCGGGCCACCTTCTACAAGCGGATGAGTGCCCTTCGGCAGTTGTCTCCAAATGGAGACGAGTCTCCATTTGGAGACATGCTGACAAAACCGATCTGACTTAATCCATGGACTCGTGATAATCCGGCCTTTAGATCCGTAGGTGAGGCATGGCCCAGTCTCCTTCCAGAGACATGGATTCTCCATGGCAAATTTTATTTGCTGATTTTAGAAACACATACGATCAATTTAAAAACTGGCATCATTGCTGCTCCATCGGTCGGTTAACAACATAGACATTGGAGAAGTCATGCCCAGCGTTGCACCCCCGTCTGCCCCAGTTCCAGGAATCCCTAAGCGCCGGAGCAAGATCACCAGCGCCGTGCAGGCGGTGGCCTGCATCAAGGATGGAGACACGGTTGCCTCCGGGGGGTTCGTCGGCATCGGTTTCGCAGAGAACATCGCCATCGCTCTGGAAAACCGCTTTCTGGAGACCGCCCTGCCCCGTGACCTGACACTCATCTACGCCGCTGGCCAGGGGGATGGCAAGACTCGTGGCCTGAACCACCTTGGGCATGAGGGGTTGATTCGTCGCGTCATCGGCGGGCACTGGGGCCTGGCTCCCAAGCTGCAAGTCCTGGCCTTCGCCGAGAAGATCGATGCCTACAACCTGCCCCAGGGGATCATCACGCACCTGTTCCGGGACATCGCCGCAGGCAAGCCGGGCACCATCTCCAAGATCGGCCTGGGCACCTTCGTGGATCCGGAATTCGGCGGCGGCAGGATCAACAAGCGCACCACCGAGGAGCTCGTGGAGCACATCACCATCCACGGGCAGGACTACCTCTTCTACAACGCCCTTCCCATCCAGATCGGCATCATCCGCGGCACCACCGCGGATCCCGATGGGAACATCACCATGGAGCGGGAGGCCCTCACCCTGGAGGCCCAGGCCATCGCCATGGCCGTGCACAACAGCGGCGGCAAGGTCATCGTCCAGGTGGAGCGCATCGCTGAACGGGGCACCCTGAATCCCCGCCAGGTGAAAGTACCCGGCATCATGGTGGACTACGTCGTGGTGGCGGAATGCCCCGAATACCACATGCAGACCTTCGGCGAGCAATACAACGCCGCCTACAGCAGCGAGATCCGCGTCCCCATGTCCTCCATGGAAACCCTGGAGCTGGGTGAGCGGAAGATCATCGCCCGGCGCGCGGCCATGGAACTCAAGCCTGATTGCATGGTGAACCTTGGCATCGGCATGCCCGAGGGCATCGCCTCGGTGGCCGTGGAGGAAGGTGCCGCCGACCTCATGACCCTGTCCACGGAGCCTGGCGTCATCGGCGGCGTGCCCGCCGCGGGCATGAGCTTCGGGGCCGGGTCCAACAGCGGCGCCGTCATCGACCAACCCTCCCAGTTCGATTTCTATGATGGCGGCGGCCTGGACATCGCCTTCCTGGGCCTCGCGCAGGCAGATCGCCAGGGGAACCTGAACGTCAGCAAGTTCGGCACCCGGCTGGCCGGCGCCGGCGGCTTCATCAACATCTCCCAATCCGCCAAGACCGTGATCTTCGTGGGTACTTTCACCGCCACCGGCCTGGAGATCGCGGCCTCGGATGGGTGTCTCCGCATTCTCAAGGAAGGCACCACCCACAAGTTCGTCAAGGAAGTCGAACACCGTACCTTCAGCGGGGCCGTGGCTTTCAGTCATGGCCAGAAGGTGCTCTACATCACCGAGCGGTGCGTTTTCCGCCTGACGGAAAAGGGCGTGGAACTCATCGAGATCGCCCCGGGCATGGACCTGGATCGGGACATCCTCGCCCACATGGATTTCACGCCGGCCATCGCCCCGGATCTCCGCCTCATGCCGGAATGCATTTTCCGCGATGAACCCATGGGATTGCTGGACATGCTACCCAAAGTCTGAATTGTGCTTGACAAGAGGATGAGTGCATCGCCAGACTTCATCCCGAAGCCGACCAATTGATCGTTTTTATTTAATCATCCCCCCCCCACCCTTTTCAAGGAGAGCCTCGTGGCCATCGCCGATACCCCCCACGTTCCCGATGTGGAACATTCAAAGATCGTGAAGGTGGCCCTGGCCAGCCTGATCGGCACCTCCATCGAGTGGTACGACTACTTCCTCTACGGAACCGCCGCGGCCCTCGTCTTCAACAAGATCTTCTTCCCCAGCTACGATCCCATCGTGGGCACGCTGCTGGCCTTCGCCACCTTCTCGCTGGGCTTCCTGGCCCGTCCCCTTGGCGGCATCGTGTTTGGCCACTACGGCGACAAGATCGGCCGCAAGAAGATGCTCTACCTCACCCTGATGATCATGGGTCTGGCCACGGCCGTCATCGGCCTGCTGCCCACCTATGCCACCATCGGCATCTGGGCACCCATCCTCCTGATCACCATGCGCCTCCTGCAGGGCTTCGGCCTGGGCGGTGAGTGGGGCGGCGCGGTGCTGATGGCGGTGGAACACGCCCCGGCCAACCGGCGCGGCTTCTACGGTTCCTGGCCCCAGCTGGGCGCCTTCATCGGCCTGCTGCTTTCCACCATGGTCTTCCGCGCCGCTAATTCCATGTGGTTCCTCAGGGCAGACACGAAGGAGGCCGCCAACGCCGCCTTCCTGGCCTGGGGTTGGCGCGTGCCCTTCCTGCTCAGCTTCGCCCTCGTCGCCGTGGGCATCTGGATCCGGATGACCATCGCCGAGTCCCCGGTCTTCGAGAAGCTGAAGGACCAGAAGCAGGAATCCAAGATGCCCCTCATCGAGGCCATCACCAAGCACCCCAAGAACATCTTCATCGCCATGGGTGTCCGCTTCGCCGAGAACGGCCTCTTCTACGTCTTCACGGCCTTCTCCCTGGTCTACATCTCCACCTACCTCAAGTTGGACCGTGCGGTCGGCCTCAACGGCCTGCTCTGGGCCGCCTTCTTCGCCATCTTCACCTGCGCCGGCTGGGGTGCCCTGTCCGACAAGCTCGGTCGCCGTCCCGTCTACATGTGGGGCGCCCTCTTCTGCGGCATCATGGCCTTCCCCTTCTTCTGGATGCTCGGCACCAGGGATCCCATGTGGATCTCCCTGGCCATCGTCATCCCCGTCGCCCTGGGCCACGCTGCCATGTATGGCCCCCAGGCCAGCTTCCTGTCCGAGATGTTCTCGGCCCGCGTCCGCTACAGCGGCGCCTCCCTGGGTTACCAGATGGCCTCCATCTTCGCGGGCGGCCTCTCGCCCCTGGTGGCCACCTACCTCCTCAAGAAGGGCATCGAAGCTAACAAGGCTTATACCTACATCGCGTACTACATGATCGGGCTGGTGATCATCACTGCCGTCTCGGTGTACTTCGCCAAGGAAACCCACAAGGACGGCATCGACGCCTAGCGGCTTCGCTGCACCCTAGCGTCCTTCCCTGTTGAACAGAGGCCCGGCATCCGCCGGGCCTCTGCGTTTCCCCGGCCTCGGTTTTTTTCGCGCTCGCGAGACAGGGGCGGGAAACCGTACGATCATGGGAATGATGGAAGATCCCGCCCCCACCCAGATTCCGCCTCCCCCCGGACGTTCGGTCCCGCGGCACTTTCTTGAGCTGCTGGACATGATCAAGTTTGAACACACGGTGTTCGCCCTGCCCTTCGCGCTGCTGGCCGCGCTGTCGGCCGCGCAGGGCCTGCCGCCCCTGAACATCTCCATCTGGATCCTGGCGGCCATGGTGGGCGCGCGCACGGCAGCCATGACTTTCAACCGCCTGGTGGATGAAGAGGTGGACGCGGAGAATCCTCGCACCGCCAGCCGTGCCCTGCCGGCGGGCCGGGTCTCCCGGGTCGGCGCGATGGCGCTCATGGGGGTGGGCATCATCCTGTTCGGCCTGGCTGCCGGCGCCCTGGGCCCTCTCACCTGGGTGCTGTCGCCTTTCGCCCTGGTCATCATTCTTGGCTATTCCCTCTGCAAGCGCTTCACCGCCTGGGCCCACGTGGTGCTGGGATTATCCCTTTCCGGGGCGCCCCTGGGGGCCTGGATCGCGGTGGCCGGAAGGATCGAGGCCCCTGCGCTCTGGTTGTCCGGGGGTGTGCTGGCCTGGACGGCAGGTTTCGACATCCTCTACGCGCTGCAGGATGAGACCTTCGATCGAACGAGGGGGCTGCATTCGGTTCCCTCGAGACTCGGCACCAGGGGCGCGCTGGCGCTCTCCCGGGCGCTTCACCTGCTCGCGCTGCTCTGCTGGGGGGTGTTCAATCACCGGATGGGCGCTCACTTCTGGTCCTGGGCCGGCTGGAGCCTGGTGGCGGTCATGCTGATCCGGGAACAATGGCTGGTCCGGGACGGGGACCTCTCCCGCATCGATCAGGCTTTCTTCACTTTGAACAGTTTTGTTGGACTCGTGTTTTTCCTGGGACACGCCATGGAGTGGTGGTTGTCGAGATCCCTGCTGGCTCCGCTCTAGACCTTTCGTTGTAAGAAGGCGAGTCGATCCCTACAGAATTCCCAGGTATGCTGTAACACCATGTCCCTCCAGAAGCCGGAACGACGCCGCGCCCTGCGCTCCAGCCGCCCAGATTCCGGGAGGTGGTTGACCGTGATGGTGGTCTTCAGCCACCGCACGTTCCGGTGGTCGCTCACGCGCCGGATGATGGTGTGGGTGCTGGGTGGCGTCCTGGGTTTTTCAGCCTTGGCCATGATCGGATCGGGCTATGGCTTTTGGGCGACGAAGAAAATCATGAGCTTCGGGCGCCTCCAGAAGGAGACCCAGGAACAGCAGGATCAGCTGCGCTCCTCCCTGGATCAGGCCCAGGCTCTGGAAACGGAAGTCGCCATGCTCCGCAAGCAGCACACCGCCTTGCTGACGCTGCTGGACCCCAAGGCCTCCTCGACTGCCCCGCTCCCCGCGAAGCCAGGGCAGCCGCCCACGGTCGCTCCCGTGCCACCGGGAACCCAGGAACGCCTATCCCGTCTCAAGCAGGATCTCGACTACACCTCGAAGCAGGCCGCCGTGGTTCGCGCCCGGATGGAACCCGTGATCCGGGCCTGGAGCCGGACGCCTTCGATCCCGCCCACGGCCGGTTTCATCAGTTCAGGGTTTGGCGTGAGGCTCAATCCCTTTTCCCGCTCCAACGAGCCCGGCGACGGCCTGCTCGGATACCACTCCGGCCTCGACATCAGCAACGCCCTCGATACGCCCATCCAGGCCACGGCCGATGGGGAGGTCGAGGAAGCCGGCTGGATGGATCGTTATGGCTTCGGTGTCAGGGTGCGCCACACGAATGAACGCGAAACCCTGTACGGCCACCTGAACCACGTCCAGGTGAAAGCCGGGCAGAAGGTGTCCCGGGGCGATATCCTGGGGACCATGGGACGCTCGGGCAACACCACGGGCGTCCACCTCCACTACGAAGTCCGCCTTGGTGGCAAGCCCGTCAACCCCCAGCCCTACCTCCGGCTCCAGGGCCAGTGGCTCAAGGCCCTTGGCAAGCCATCCTGAAGGAGCAGCCCATGGCTGTTTTTGGAACGAAGAAATCAAAGCCGGATCCCGCTCCCGCCATCCATTCGCTGTTGGGCAAGGATGTGACCCTTACGGGAGAAATCCATACCGGCACCCGCAGCCTGCGTGTCGAAGGCACCGTGGATGGCATCATCCACTCGACCGGTGAGGTCTCCATTGCTCCCGGTGGCCTGGTGAAGGGCACCATCTTCGCCAAAAACCTGGTAGTCACGGGCCGGGCCGAAGGCACCATGAAGATCACCGACTGCCTGGAGATCCATGGCACCGGCTATGTGGAAGGCGACGTGGAAGTCGGTTCCCTGGTGGTGGACGAGGGCGGCACCCTCCAGGGCGTCTGCGTCCGCAAGGACCAGACTCAGAACCTGGACGGCGCCGCCAAGGGTAGCGCGCTCCTAGTTCCCACGAAACTCTCGGACCTGCAGAAGGTCGACACCCGGCACTGACCTAGCGAAATAGCGGTCCCGGGTCCGACTTCACGCCCAGGTAGGCGTAGGCGGCATCGGTGGCCTTCCGGCCTTGCGGCGTGCGGTCCAGGAAACCCACCTGCATGAGGTAGGGCTCCACCAGGTCCTCCAGAGCGCCTTCGTCCTCGCCCAGGGCCGCCGCCAGGGTCCGCAGGCCCACGGGCCCGCCCCGGTGCTTGTGGCAGATGGCCTGCAGGTACTCACGGTCCAGGGCGTCGAGTCCCAGGTCGTCCACATCGTGAAGCTTCAGGCACGCCTCGGCGGAAGCCATGGTGATGGTGCCGTCGCCCTTCACCTCGGCGTAGTCGCGGCACCGGCGCAGCAGGCGGTTGCAGATGCGCGGAGTCCCGCGGCTGCGCCGGGCGATGGCCTCCGAACCTTCCGTGGCCAGGTGGATGTTCAGAAGATCGGCCGAGCGCCGCGTGATGATGGCCAGTTCCGCCCGGGTGTAGAACTCCAGGCGATGGACCATGCCGAAGCGGTCGTGGAGCGGTTTCGAGATGAGGCCAGCCCTGGTGGTCGCGCCCACCAGCGTGAAGGGACGCAGATCGACCTTCAGGGTCTGGGCGCTGGGGCCCTGGCCGATGAGGATGTCGAGTTTGCGATCCTCCATGGCGGCATAGAGCAGCTCCTCGATGGGCGCGGAGAGCCGATGGATCTCGTCGATGAAGAGGAATTCGCCCGCTTCGAGGTTCGTGAGGATGGCAGCGAGATCGCCCTTCTTCTCCAGCGCAGGAGCCTGGATCACTTTGCAGGGCGCACCCATTTCGTTGGCCAGCACGTGAGCCAGGGTCGTCTTCCCCAGGCCCGGAGGGCCGAAGAGCAGGACGTGGTCCAGCACCTCCCCGCGCCGGAGGGCGGCCTGCAGCGCGATATGAAGGCGCTCCTTCACCTTCTCCTGGCCGATAAATTCCTGGAGCCTCTGCGGCCTGAGGGAGTATTCGACCGGGTCCTCGGAGGCGCCGGTGGGATCGAGATCAGGGTGTCGATGCATGACTCCTATTCCCTCATGGGACTTCCACTTGTGTCCAGCCGAGGGGTGGATAATCTTGGACTCACGAATGTCCAACCTCCTCCACCCCGTTCCCCTGCCTCAGGAGCCGCAGTGGCCCAGCGCTACGAACTCCTGATCCGCGACCGCCATGGCTTCGAGCGCACCGTGCCCCTCACGCGGTCGGTCACGCTGGGCCGGCAGAGCCTGTGCGACGTGGTGCTCTCGGACAGCATGATCAGCCGCAACCACCTGCGGCTGGAACTCCGGGATGACCTCTGGTGGGCCGAGGACCTGCAGACCACCCATGGCAGCTTCTACAAGGACCAGCCACTGGGTCGCGTGGCCTGGGAGCCGGGAACCCCGCTCCGCCTGGCGGATGGCGCCTACACCCTCACCGTTCTGAGCCAGGATCAGACCCGTTCCGAGTTGCACCTCCAGGCCATTCTGGAAACGGCCCAGCTCCTGGCCGAGGAGATTGATCTCGAGGACCTGCTGGAGCAGTCCCTGGATCGCCTCCTGGCCATCTCGGGCACGGATCGCGGCTTCCTGATGCTGCTGGAGGACGGCGAACTGGCCACCCGCGTCCAGCGCAACCTGGGCCAGGAACTGGAAGGCAGCATCCAGCTCTCCCTCTCCAGCGTCCACAAGGTCTTCGAGACCGGCGATCCCGTCTGGATCCTGAATGTCACCGACGACCACCAGCTGCTGAACCACAATTCCATCCAGCGCCTGGAGCTGAAGACCATCCTCTGCCTGCCGCTGCTGTTGCAGGGCCGCCGCCTCGGCGTCGCCTACCTGGACAGCCGGCGCCCCATCCTGGAACCCCCGGACCAGGAGACTTTCGAGGCCATCGTCGCCCTGTGCGCCATCGCCATTGAACGGACCCGGCTCTCGGAGGAGAACCTGCGGAGCCAGGTGTTGGCCACCGTTGGCCAGGTGGCCAGTTCCATCGTGCATGACTTCAAGAACGGCCTGTTCGTGCTGCGCGGCCATGCGGACCTGCTGGAATTGTCCACCGAGGATCACAAGGTCCGCCATCACTCCCGGAAGATCCTGGAGTGCGTGGATCGCTTGACCCACCTGAGCCAGGATGTCCTGGACTTCGCCAAGGTCCGCGTGCCGAACTGGGAGACGGTGGACCTGCTGCCCTTCCTGGAAGCCATCCTAGAGCCCCTGATCCCCCACGCCGCCGAACAGGGCGTCATCCTCCGGATCGAGGGGGCTTCCTGCAAGGTCAAGCTCGACGCCTCCCGCTTCACCCGGGTGATGGAAAACCTGCTGGCGAACGCCCTGGATGCCACCACCGACTTGAGCGGCGAGGTCATCGTCGCCTGGGCCCCGGTCACCGGCGGGGTCCAGCTCCGCGTCAAGGACCGCGGCCGGGGCATTCCCCGGAAGGTGATCAAGCGGATCTTCCAGCCCTTCTTCAGCTACGGCAAGACGAAGGGCACGGGCCTGGGCATGGCCACCGTGAAGAAGATCGTCGAAGAGCATGGCGGCACCCTGGAATTCCTCAGCGAGGAAGGCAGCGGGACCGAGGTCATCATCATCCTGCCGGAACATCCCATTACCGGCACCTACAAGGTCTCGGACGAATCGACCGGAAATCACCAGGCGCTGAAGGCGGAGGGCGGATGACCATGATCCGGGTCGGGCAGGGCTTTGACGTCCATCGCTTCGCCGCCCCGGACGAGGGCCGCCCGCTGCTGCTCATGGGCTGCCAGATCCCGCACGATCGGGGCCTCGCGGGGCACAGTGACGCCGATGTGATGCTCCATGCGCTCATGGACGCTCTGCTGGGCGCCGCGGGCCTCGGTGACATCGGCCAGCATTTCCCCGATACCGACCCAGCCTACCGGGGCGCGGACTCGGCCCGACTGCTGGAGCGGGTCATGGGCGATCTCGCCGAACGGGGCTGGCGGGTGATCAACGCGGATGTCTGCCTCATCGGCGAACGGCCCAGGATCGGGCCCCATCGCCAACGGATGCGCGAAGGAATCGCTCTCCTCCTGGGCCTGGCCCCGGAGGCCCTGAACGTGAAGGCCACCACCACGGAGAAACTGGGGTTCACGGGTCGGGAGGAGGGCCTTGCGGCCCAGGCCGTCGTGCTGATCGAACGAGTCTGAGGACCCGGCCGGGCCGCAACGCCCGGGACCTCTGCGGCCTTCCTCGCATATGATGGAGGTTCCGGAGGTTTCATGAGGTTCAGTCCCATCCTTCCCGCCATGGTGCTGTTGGGTGCCGCGTCGTACCTGGGTTGCTCGAAGGTGCCCCTGACGCCCAGTTCCCCCATTCCAGCGGGTTCGATCGTGTTCCGGTTCACCAAGGCCGTGAAGGGTCCCGTGGAACTCAGTCTGGATGGCACGCGGATTCCCGTGCAGCAGCTGCCCAAGGGCGCCCGCATGCTCCAGGTGAAAGGACTCACGCCCGGCAAGCATCGGTTCTTCCTCACCAGCCAGCACGAAACCTTCAGCCCCGATGCGGGGGAGGTGGAGATGGCGGCGGACAAGGGCATCTACCAGGTCACGCTCACCCAGGGGCTCATCGCAGTCCTCTACGGCAAGCCGGACCAGCTTCCCGCCGCCGAAGGGCTGCCCGGCGTGACTGCCATCCTGATCAAATAGCCATGGCAGTGGTGGCCCGAACCCGCCAGCGGGACCACGTGCTCTCGGGAGTGGACACCCTCATGGCCCAGTGCCTCGCGGTGGGCCTGCCGGTGGCCTCCGCCTGCTCGGGCGAGGGGGCCTGCGGCAAGTGCCTGGTAACCATCCTGCGGGGCACTCAGGGCCTGCCTCCGGCCCAGCCCCACGAAGCAGCCGTGCTTGCGAGGAATGGCGCCCTGGCGGACCAGCGACTCGGCTGCCAGTGCCTGACGCCGAACCCCGAGGTGGACCTGCTCCTCACCACGGGCTACTGGTGAAAGCCAAAACCATCCTCCTCCCAGGCCTGGCGTGCCTCCTCGGGCTGCTCGGCTTCATCGCGTGGAAAACCCGTGCCGTTGCCATGGAACTGGTGGATCCGCCCTTCTACCGACCGCAGCCCCTGGCCCGGGTGAACGCCACCTACGGCGCGTTGGCCGAAGGCCAGGATGGGGATCCCGGTGGCACCTGGGCCAGCGAGGAGGTGGAGGGCCTCCAGCTGTGGCGCTTGACCCGGTCCAAACCCTCGCCTGGTGTTGTACTCCTGCTCCATGGCTTCGGCGACGATCGCTGGGGCACCAGCCCCGCCTTGAAGTGGCTGCCCCGTCTCGATGCCGCCATTTTTACCTATCGAAGGCGGGACGATGCCCTCCGCCAGGGTGGGCCGGCGCCCTATGTCACCTTTGGTGCCAAGGAGTCCCGGGAAGTGGTCCGGATGGTCCACCATCTGGAAGCTTCCGGGGTCCCCCGCCGCAGGATCGTCCTGCTGGGACGCAGCCTGGGTGCCTCCGTGGGCCTGCTGGCGTTGGCGGAGCTGGAACGGGAAGGCCAGGGCCCACTGGCAGGCATCATCTGGGAAGGTGCGCCTGCCAGCAGCCGCAGCTTTGCCGAGCGCCTGGTGCGGGGGCCGAAGGATCGCTGGTGGCACATTCTCGCAACACCCATCGGGGCCATGGCGGCCCGCGCCGCTGGGCGCATGGGTGGCTACGCGCCCGCGGACACCGACCTCAAACGTCGGTTGGCTGGGCTGCAGTTGGCAACCCCCAGCCTCTGTTTCCTGGCCACCCAGGACCGCCTCGCGCCACCGGGAGTCCAACGGACCCTGGCCGGGCACTTCCAGTCCGGCCGCGTGCTCGAGGTCCCCACCTGGCATCTCCACTGCGCGGAAGTCCTGGGACCGGCCTACACCGGGGCCATCAGCGCGGCCGTGGACACCTGGTTCCCAGCGGACATGGGAAAGGGCCCCGCAGGGCCCCTTCCAAATCACTGAAGTTCAGGGTCAGTCGTCTTCGTTGGCCGCGACGGTGGCGCGCAGCAGCTTGGGGGTGATGCGGGCCACGATGGGCTCGAACACCTTGTTCACCAGCTCTTCGTCGTACTGCACGTCGCCACCGGTGCCGGCCACCTTCACGGAGGTGTTGTCGACCTTGTCCTCGTCCTTCCAGGCGCCGAGAATTTCGCCGGTCTCGACCTCGATGAGGCGGATGTCCAACCGCCCGGTGAAGGAGGCTTTCTTGACGTTCACGCTGCCCGCCACAGAACCGGCCAAGCCATCACCCGTGACCTTGCTGACCAAGGCGCCCACGCCCCAGCCGGTGCTGAAGCCGCCCTCTTTGTAAGCGAAGCGGGTGACTTTGCCGGTCATCACGTACTTCACGCCCAGCAGCTTGCCGATCTTCTGCACGGTGGCGACATCCACTTCGCCGCTCTGCTGGAAGTTCAGCTCCCCGCGGATTTCGTTGAGGCGTTCGCGCTCGATGACCCGGATCTTGTTCTTGCCCTTCTCCACGATCTCCGTCGTGAAGAGGTCCCGCAGCTGGTTGGAGATGGTGCCCATCTGGTTGCCCCAGCCACCGTGATGCCAGCCGTGCCAGGCATCGGGAGCAGCCTTGAACTCGAGGATGGCGATGCGGGGCAGCTTCGCCTTGTCCTCCTTGGACAGTTTCTTCTGGGCGAAGGCTGGCGCGGCGAGGGCGAACACCGCCAGGAGTGTGAGGAGAAGCTTGGGAAAGCGCATGTGACCTCCAGCTGGGAAGAAGGGTTAGTCGTCGATGAGTTTGCTGCGCAATTCCTTGCCCAGCTTGAAATAAACCACGCGCTTGGGGGGCACCTGAATGCTCTCGCCACTGCGCGGATTCCGGCCCTGACGGGCCCGGCGGTCGCGCAAGCGGAAGCTGCCGAAACCCCGCAGCTCAACGCCTTCGCCGGTCTTGAGCGATTCGATGATGCTCTCCAGGAACGTGTTGACCAGGAGATCCGCGTCCTTCTTGCCCAGCTCAAGGCGCTCCATGAGGTGTCGGGAGAGGTCGGCCTTGGTGAGGGTCTCCATCGCTTCCATGGGAACTCCGGGGATGTGGATCTCAGGTGGCAAGAGGGCAGTCCTCAATAAATCCCCATCCGTGCCCCGCGGTCAAGGGGTACATTCTCACCTATTTAAAAAAAGAGGGGGGCATGCCCCCCTCACCATCAATGATGACCTCGTCAGTCCATGAACCATTCCAGGAGGAAACGGGGACCTTCGCCGCTGGCACCGTGGGTGCGGTAGTCCCGTTCCTTGCCGGACCAGCTGCCCGAGAGATCGATGTGGGCCCAGGATCCCCCCCCCGCGAACTCGCGCAGGAAGAGCCCGGCGGTGATGGTTCCGCCCCAGCGGATGCCGGTGATGTTCTTCAGGTCGGCCAGGGGGCTCTTCAGAAGGTCCGTGTACTCCTCGACCAGGGGTAGCTGCCATAGGTACTCGCCCACGGAGCCCCCGGAGTCCATCAGGTGGTCCACCAGCTTCTGGTCGGTGCCCATGACGGCGGACACCCCGTCTCCCATGGCAATGAGCGCCGCGCCGGTGAGGGTGGCCAGGTCCACGACGTGGTCGGCCCCCAGTTCCGAGGCCAGGTGGAGGAGATCCGCCAGCACGAGCCGGCCTTCGGCGTCGGTATTGAGCACTTCCACGGTCTTGCCGCTGCGGCTGCGGAGCACGTCGCCCGGCTTGTAGCTGGCGCCCGAGGGCATGTTTTCGACCAGACCCATGAGCCCGGTCACCTGGACGGGAACCTCGAGCTGGGCACAGGCCACCAGGGTGGCCAGCACGATGGCCGCGCCGGTCATGTCGTCCTTCATGGTCTCCATGCCCGAGGCATCCTTGAGCGAGAGACCTCCGGAGTCAAACGTGACCCCCTTCCCCACCAGGACGATGTGTTTTTTGGGTTTCTCTTTCGGCTTGTATTCGAGCTTGACCACCCGTGGCGGTCGGATGCTGCCCTGACCCACCGCAAGGACGGACCGGAAACCACCTTTTTCCAGGGAGGGCACATCCAAAACCTCGCAATGAAGCTTGTGCTGCTTGGCCAATTTAACGGCGGTTTCCGCGAAGACTTCAGGATAAAGATCTCCGGCGGGCGTATTGGCCAGGTCGCGCACCCGATGACAGGCGGCCACGCCGATCTCAACCATGGGCAACTTGCGGCGAGCCTTCCGGGTGTCGTCGCCGTTGGTGAAGATCTCGATGGAGGCGAACTGCTTCGCCTCCTGCTTGCCGCCCTTGAACGCGACGAAGTCATAGTTGGCGAGCAGGGTCCCTTCGGTCACGGCCACCTGCACCGCGTCATGGTCGATGGTCGAAGTGGACGGGGAAAGCACGCCGATCTTCTTCCACTTCTTTTTGAGACAGAACCGGGCCGCAGTGCCCACGGCCTTCCTGATCTTGTTGATGGTCACCTTCTCTTCATCACCCAGGCCCACCAGAACCATCCACCGGCTCTCCTTGACGCCATTGGGGTGATGCAATGGAACAACTTCAAGATAGTCCGCCTTGAAATCCTCCTCGTCCATCACCTGGCGCGCGACCTTGCTGATGGCAAGCGGCAGGCGATGGCGCTCGCGACCGGAAAACACCGGAACGATCAGCGCATCTCCTGTAAAATCTTTTCCGGTCTGAGAACTGATATCCACTGAAGGCATGAGCTTTCCTCCTGGAAAATGAGCCTAGGACCAAGCCGGGAAAAAGGAAACCCCATTTTTTGATCGTTATTTGTTACAAGATCGCAATTTGTTAGTGCATTCTTTTTCACCACTAGTCAATAGATTAAATTTCCGGTGTCAATGGGATGATGTCCGGATGGATCTCGTTCCCGACCATCGCCTGCCCTTCCAGCTACCGGCCCCCTGGCCGGCCGGTGCACGGGGCTTGCTCAGGGCTGGCGCCGCCTGGCTGCACACCGGACCCACCGGAGAGGGACTCCTGGCCCTGCCGGGACCCGTGCTCACTTCCAGTTGGGACGGCCAGGCCTGGATCACCAGGAGGGCTGGGCTGCTCCTGGCCCAGTCCCCGTGGGAGGCCCTGGAAGCCGCCCTGACCGAAGGCCCCGGTCCCTGGCTCGGCGCGGCCACCTTCGAATTGGCCTGCGATGAGGCCGGGTTGCCCCGCAAGCCCCTGGCCCCGGGCCAGCTGGGGCAGCATTGGACGGCCGTTCGTGAGGCCCTGCACTGGCAGGGCGACGAGGCCGAACTCTGGTCCTGGGGCGCCCAGCCGCCGGATCTCGAAGCGTGGGGCGCCCGCCTCGCCATGGCCAGGGCTCCGGCCCCGGACCGGGCTGCCCTTGACCTGACCCCGTTCTGGAGCGAGGCCGACCACAGCGCGGCTGTGGCCTGTCTTCAGGAACGCATCCTGGAGGGGGGTTTCTACGTGGCCAACCTCTGCGTCCCCTTCGCGGGTCGCCTGGACGGGAACCCGGTAACCCTCGCGTTTTCGACCTTCCAGAGGGCACGACCGCCTTTCGGTGCGCTGCTTGATTTCGGCGGCCCGCGGCTGTTGAGCCTCAGCATGGAGCGCCTGCTGGCCCGGCGGGGGGACCGCCTCTGGTCCCAACCCATCAAGGGCAGTGTGCCATTCAGCGGCAATCTGGATGATGACCGGGCCGCCGCAGAAGCCCTGGCAGCGGATCCCAAGGAGCGGGGGGAACACACCATGATCCTCGACCTGGTCCGGAATGATCTGGGCCGGGTCGCCCAGACCGGATCCGTGCGGGTGGTCAACCCGATGCAAGTGGAACCCTACCCCACGGTCCAGCACCTGGTCAGCACCGTGGAGGCCACGGCCAGACCCGGCCTAGGTCTGGCTGAGCTGCTTCGAGCCGTGCTCCCGGGCGGCAGCGTCACCGGGGCTCCCAAGCACGCCGTCTGCCGCTTTCTGGCCCAGGTCGAGGCTGGCCCCCGGGGCTTCTACTGCGGGGCAGTAGGCTGGATCTCTCCCAAGGGCGACCTGGATCTGGCCCTGCCCATTCGCACCGCCCAGATCCAGGGCGACCAGGTCACCTACTGGGCCGGGGGCGGCATCACCCGACGCAGTGACCCCGCCCGGGAATGGGCCGAACTGCACCTCAAGACACGCGCGATGACCGGCTGATCGCCACGGGTCAGGCGGCGTTGGCCCGCTTCAGCAGCTCCTCGAACTGTTCGAAGAGATGGGCGCGGGGGCCCTTGGGCTGGCGCTTCAGCACCATGCCCGCCTGCTCGGGGGTGCGCCCGCCCTTGGTCTGGTTGCAGGTCAGGCAGCAACCCACCAGATTCTGCCAGGTGGTGGAGCCGCCCTGACAGAGCGGCATCACGTGGTCCACTGTCGTCGCCTTCCTCTGGCATCCCTCGTACTGGCAGACATGGCGATCCCGCCGCAGCACCCGGCGTTCCAATCGACCCAGCAGCAGCTTCGAATCGCTGCAGGCCTGGGCGTGGGGGAAGATGATCAGGTCCAGGCGGCCCTCCAGGTTGCCGTGGCGCTCGAAGGTGACCGGGTTCAGCACGTGGGCGCGTCCTGACACGACCGCGCACAGGGCCCGGCGGCGACTGACTTCCTGCATGGGAACGTAATTCCGGTCCACGGCGATCACCTCGCCGAGTCCGTGTCGCTCCTTTCCCTTATACATCGACCCCCCCGGATCTGCCCGAATCCTAAGGCATTTCTGGGAATTTGGAAGGGAATTATTCGACCATTTCTGGTGAGTGGGGGAGAACGGCTGCTGCTTGTTGAGCAGGCAGGGCCTCCACATCCTTGAGCCTCCGGGCCATGGCATTGGAGCGGGTGGTCACCTCCCCGATCTTGTGGGAGGCCTCCTGGAGTTTCTTGTCCACGGCCCTGAGGCTCTCGGCGAACTTGCCGAATTCAGTCTTCACCTCGCCCAGAACCTTCCAGACGTCGGCACTCTGCCGGGTGATGGCCAGGGTCTTGAACCCCACCTGGAGCGCGTTCAAAAGGGCCGACAGCGTGGTGGGCCCCACGACGGTGACTCGGCAGTCCCGCTGCAGCCGTTCGAAGAGCCCCCGGCACCGCAGCACCTCTGCGTAAAGCCCCTCTGAGGGCAGGAACATGAGCGCGAAATCCGTGGTCTCCGGCGGGTGGATGTACTTTTCCCCCAGGCTCCTGGCCTCTGCGAACACCCGGGCCTCCAGGGCCTTGGCGGCCGCCTGCACCGCCGGGAGATCCGCCGCCTCCTGGGCCTCCATCAGCCGCTGGTAGTCCTCCAGGGGGAACTTCGCATCAATGGGCAGCCAGACGGGATGGTCCTCGGAGGGACCTGGCATCCGCACCGCGAAATCCACGGCCTCGCGGCTTGTCGGATTCACGCGCACCTGGGCCTCGAACTGCTGGGGCGCCAGGAACTGGGCCAACAGGCCCGCCAGTTGGGCCTCTCCGAGCATGCCCAGGGTCTTGAAATTGCCCATGACCTTCTTGAGCCCACCCACATCCTGGGCCAGGGACTGCATCTCTCCCAGGCCCTTGTGGACTGCCTCCAGGCGGTCACTGACCTGCTTGAAGCTTTCGCCCAGCCGCTTTTCCAAGGTGTCGTGGAGCTTCTCGTCCACGGTCTGCCGCATCTGTTCGAGCTTCGCGTCGTTGCCCCGCTGCAGGGTCTCGAGCTGCTTCCGGACCGCCTCCTGGACGTCCAGTAGGCTGCGACGCTGTTCCTCGCGGCCCTGGGCCAGGGCCACCTGGAGACCCTTGGCCAGTTCCCGGAACCGGTCGGAGAGGCCTTCCGCAAGGCCCTTCTGCTGCTCCGCCTGCGTGGCCGCCAGGGCCCGGCCCAGGTCGGTGATGCCCTGGCGGAGGGGGCCGAGCTGCACATTGAGGTCACCCTGGACATCCCTCCGGGACCGGCTGATCTCCTCCGTGAGCTGGCGGAGCAGCAGCTCCAGACCGGGCGTCTTCCGCGGGCGAAGGGTAGCCCAGGCGGCCAGGCAGGCCGCGAGAAAGGTCAGAATGGTCAGGACGAGAATGGGGCTCATCCCCCCATCATCGCCCCGGGGCTTCGCCAGCCACTGTCCATTCCGCGTGGCGACCGTCCCCCTCGGAGGACAACCACAGATCAGCCACCCAGCCCGAGGGCCAGGGGCCTGCGGGCCCCGCCCACTCGACCACCAGCCGATCGGCGGGGCCGATGGCGTCCTCCAAACCCAAAGACCAGGCCCCCTCGGGACCGGTGCGGTAGAGATCCAGGTGGAACAACTGGCCACCAGGATGCTCGTAGCGGTGCAACACCGCGTAGGTGGGCGAGGCCACATCGTCGGGATCACCGCCCAACCCCCGCAGGAAGCCCCGGGTCCAGGTGGTCTTCCCCGCGCCCAGCTCGCCATGCAGCAGCCAGGTGCCACCGGGCGGCGTGATCCGCGCCAGGGCCACGCCCAGGGCCTCCGTGGCGGCATCGTCCGGTAGGTACCGTTCAGCCACGCAGAACCTCGGGCAGCAGACCCGCCACATCCCGGGGCAGCAGGCCAGCACCTGGGAGTCGGTCCGCGGCGGCGCCATGGAACCAGGTTGCGGCCGCGGCGGCGTCGCGCATGGGCAGGCCCTGGGCGCGGAACCCCGCCACCATGCCCGCCAGCAGATCGCCGCTGCCCCCGGTGGCCATGCCCGGATTGCCCGTGGGGTTGATCCACAGGTCCTCCCGGCCGCCCCCGGCGATGACGCTCTGGGCCCCCTTGAGGATGAGGACGCCGGGCTGGCCGGCGGCCACCGAGCGGGCCTGGGCTAGACGCTCGTCCATCAGCAGTGGCCGGGATAAGTGGAAGAGTCGCGCGAATTCGCCGGGATGGGGCGTGATGGCTGTGCCCGGTCGCGCCATCCAACGTTTCCCCTCCCCTTCCTTCAGGGCCGAGGCGTCCACCACCAGCGGGCCGTCCCAGTCCGGCACCTGGGAGATGCCCCCGGGCCCCACCAGGAGCACGTCAAACTCCTGGGGCAAACTGCCCCGCCAGGGTTGCACCATGGCCTCGGGCACCTGAGCCGCTATTTCGGCGCGTACTTCCGGCTCCGGCAGCACCGTCACCAGGCCCGCGCCCACGCGCAGGGCGCCCATGGCCGCCAGCACTGCGGCGCCGCTCATGCCCAGGCTGCCCGCCCGGATGACCACGTGGCCGAAGCTGCCCTTGTGGGCGTTCCAGGCTCGGGGCGCAAGGATGGGACGCTCGAGGAGGCTGATCCCGGCCGCCAGTGTCTGGTCCAGTGTCTGATCCAGGGGCAATGGAATCACGGTGATCTCACCGCAGAATTCCCGGGCGGGCAGCAGTCCGTGACAGACCTTGCGGGCCCCGAAACAGGCGGTTCGCGTGGCGCGCACGGCTTCGCCAGGGAGTTCCGCGAGGCTGGGGTCCAGGCCCGATGGAAGATCCAGGGCCAGCACCGGCAGGCCACTGGCATTCAAGGCCTGCACCCAGCTGGCGACCGGGCCGTCCAGGGGGCGGGTGGTACCCAGCCCGAAGAGGCCATCCACCACCCAGCCCCGCCAGGTCCGCATGAGTTCGGCGGGATCCCCACCGGTGAGAATCGCACCACCCAGGCCCGCCCAAAGCCGAGCCTGGAGCGCCGCATCGCCGTGCCTTTCCGGCTGGGCCCTGGGAGACCACACCGTGACCTCGCGGCCCTGCAACCGCGCCAGCCGCGCCAGGGCCAGGGCATCGCCGCCGTTGTTGCCCGGGCCTGCGAGCACATGCAACGGCTCGCCTGGCGGAAGCAGGGCCAAAGCTCCCAAGGCAGCGTGCTCCTGGAGGACCAGCGACGGAATGCCCCAGCCCTCGATGGCCTGGCGTTCAGCGGCGCGCATCTCGTCGGCAGTGAAGAGAGGAAGCATGCGAACAGTCTAGGCCCCTTCGGCCAGGTATGCCGCCAGGGCCTGGGGGTACAGCTCCAGCTCCGCGGCGTAGACCCGCCGCTGCAGGTCCTCGGGGGTATCGCCCTGGTGGGCAGGCACGCGCAGCTGGCCCAGGACCCGCCCATGGTCGTACTCGTCGTCCACCAAGTGCACCGTGGCCCCGGATTCCCCCTCCCCCGCCGTCAACACCGCGCGGTGGACATGCATCCCGTACATGCCGGGCCCCCCGTACTGCGGCAGCAGACCCGGATGAATGTTGAGGATGCGGCCCTGCCACCGGGGCGGCACCGTGAGCTTCTTCAGCCATCCACAGAGACAGATGATTTCTGCTCCCCTGGCCTCGGCCTCGCGGTAGCAGGCTTCGGAGAAGGCCTCGTCGGTCTCGTACTGCGACCGCATGACGACGGCGGTGGCGAGCCCGGCCTCCGCGAACCGCGCCAGGCCTCCGGCCTTGGGGGTGGACGCCAACCCCAGCACCGGCAGGCCCGCCACCCGGCCCTCGGCGCAGGCCCTGAGCAGGTTCAGGGCGTTGCCGCCGGTGCCCGAGATGAAGAGGGCGATCCGCTTCACTGCAAGGCCGTGAGCACCGCCACGTCCGCGATGTCCTGGGCACTGCAGCCGCGGCTGAGGTCGTTGGCCGGGCGGGCCAGCCCCTGGAGCAGCGGGCCCAGCGCCACAGCGCCACCCAGGCGCTCGGCGATCTTGTACGAGATGTTCCCGGCATCCAGATCGGGGAAGATCAGCACGTTGGCCTGGCCTGCCACCGCCGATCCCGGCGCCTTGCGCTGGCCCACGCCAGCCACCAGTGCCGCATCGGCCTGCATCTCGCCATCCACGGCGAGGTCAGGCGCCCTTTCCTTGATAATGGCCAGGGCCGCGCGGACCTTGTCCACGCAAGCATGTTCGGCCGAGCCACGCGTCGAGAAGCTGAGCAGCGCCACCCGGGGCTCGACGCCCATGACGCGGCGGGCATTCTCCGCGGAGGCGATGGCGATGTCCGCCAACTGTTCAGGCGTGGGATCTGGCACCACGGCGCAGTCCGCGAAGATCATCGCGCCCTGCTCGCCGAAGGCCGCGTCCGGGTGGATCATCATCATGAAGCTGGAGACGGTCTTGATGCCCTTGGCGGCGCCGATGGCCTGCAGGCAGGCCCGCACGGTCTCGGCGGTGGTGTTGAGGGCGCCGGCCACCATGCCGTCGCAGTGCTCCGTCTGCACGAGCATGGCCCCGAACCAGAGCGGGTTGTGCACGGCCTCCAGGGCCTGGGCCTCGGTGATGCCCTTGGCCTTGCGGCGCTCGAAGTAGGCCCCCGCCAACTCAGGCAGCAGGCTGCTGGCTGAGGGATCCACCAGCTCGGCCCTCTGCAGGGAAAGCCCCAGAGCCACCCCCCGCCGGGTCATGTCGGCGGGCACTCCCAGCAGCGTGAGGCGGCAGAGGCCCTGGTCCAGCAGCAACTGGGCCGCCTGCAGCGTCCGGTCATCGCGGCCTTCGGGCAGCACGATGTGGCGTTGCAGGTCCTTGGCGCGGGCGCGAAAGCGCTCCATCCACAGAGCGTGGTTGGTGGTGGTCATGGGTGGTTCCTCCGAAAGCATTGGGGTGGATCAGGACGATGGGGCATCGGCCAGAAAGGCGTGGGGATCCTGGCCCGTGCGGGCCAGGAAAACGTCGGCCAGGCTGGGCGCGCCGGAACTGGGCTCATCGAGGTACATCGCCTCGACGCGATGCATGGGGAGAAAGCGGGTGCCCAGGGCCACCTGGTCGGCCTCGCCCCGGCGGACCAGGGACAGCACCTCCTCCCAGGGCGTCAGATCCAGGCCGCGCAGGGCGATGCCCGCGGCCTCCAGGCCCAGGATGCGGCCCCAGAGGCGCTCCCGGGGCGACTGGACCACCACCACCACCAGGTCGCCGGATTGGAAGGGCATGGTCAGCAGCATGGACTGGCCTCCAGAGTAATTCTCACAGCGCCGGGCCTTCGATGATGAGGTGGCCCTCCGTGAAGCCTTCCATGGCCCAGGCCGGGCCCTCGAAGCCATTGCCGCTGGCCCCGACGCCCCCGAAGGGCGCCGCATCCAGACGGAAGGTCGGGGGCAGGTTCAAGAGCACGCCCCCGGCCCTGAGTTTCGTGGCGGCCGACCGGAGATGCCGCTGGTCCCGGCTGTAGGCGCTGGCCCGCAGGCCGAAGCGGGTGGCCGCGGCGCGATCAAGCCCTTCCTCGAAGCTCTCCACGCAGGTCAACACCGTCACCGGGGAGAACGCCTCCTCGCACTGAAAGGGATCAGTCTCGGGCACCTTCGTGAGGATCGCCGGAGGCAACAGGGCCCCCTCCCGCGGGCCGCGCAGCAGGACCTCGGCTCCGCCAGCCACCAGCCGATCCAGGGCCTCGTCCACGCGCTGGGCCGTGGCCTCGTCGATGAGGGGCCCCACCACGGTTGCGGCCGCCATGGGATCGCCCACCGGCAGGGCCTGCACGGCCTCGATGAAGGCCGGGACGAAGGCCGCCCAGAGCTGATGGTGCACGTAGATTCGCTGGGCCTTGGAGCAGCTTTGCCCGGCCCCGCCCACCGCCGCGGGGGCGAGCTGGCGGGCCACGGCCACGGCATCCACGCCCTCGTCCACCACCACGGCGCCGTTGCCGCCCAGTTCCAGCAGCAGCCGCTTGCCGGCCAACACCTTTTCAAGGTGCCGTCCCACGCGTTCGGAACCCGTGAAGCTCACGGCGGAGATGCGGGGATCCCGGGCCAGTTCCTCGGCCGCAGCGGGATCGGAACCCGCCAATTGCAGCAGATGCACCGGTGCCGCCACCTGCAACCGCGCCGCCTCGAAGCTCTCCCACAGCAGGCGAGAGGTGCGCGGCGCCTGGGGACAGGGTTTCCAGATGGCGCTGCACCCCGCGCCAAGAGCCGGTGCGAGCTTGTGCATGGCCAGGTTCACGGGAAAGTTGAAGGGCGTGATGGCCAGTACCGGGCCCAGCGGGAAGCGGCGGAATACCGCCCGACAGCCATCGGCACCTGGCATCAGGTCGTAGGGGACGGCCACTTCGCCGAAAGAGGCAATGGCCTCGATGGTGGCCCGCAGGGTCATCTCGGCCCGGCCCACCTCACCCCGCGCCAGAGTGATGGGTTTGCCGGTCTCTTCGGTGATGCCCAGGGCCAATTCCTCACGGACGAGAGCGACCTGCTGGGACCAGGCTTCCAGCAGCTGCCGCCGGGTCTGTCTCGAAGCGTCCTTCCAGCTGGCGAAGGCCCTCAGTGCATCCACCACCAGTCCTTCCCACTCCTTTGCGCCCATGACCCACCTTCTCCGCGAAAGAACCGCCGCCACCCGGCGGCAGCCTCCAGCTTACCTTGAGGTCAGCCATCCGTTCTCGTCGCAGCGGGTAGACTGTTGTCAGGAGTTCCCCATGACCAAGCCCCTCGTTCCCGCCGACCTGTTGCAATCCGTTCAGTCCGCCGACAAGCCCACCGCCGCCGCCGCCGCCAGTTCCAAGCCCAAGGCCAACGCGGGCCCCAAGCCGGCGGTGCGGGCCTCCACCAAGCCCCAGGGCAAGTCCGGCGTGACCCACACCCGCATGAGCAACCGCGGCAAGTAGACTAGTCCGCCAGATTCCAGACCTGGATGTGGCTGGTCTGCTTGAGCACTTCGGCCACCAGGTCCGGCGCGGGAGTTCCGCTGGTACGCACGCGGAAAGTTTCACCACCGGGCAACTGCACCACATGCACCGAGGCGCCGCCCGGAAAATCCGGATGACGCGCCAGGGGCCGGGTCAGGGACTCCAGATCAAGCGATCCCAGCCAGCCTTCGGGCAGCGGGGCCGTGCGCGCCCCCGGCACCAGGGCGCCCACCTCCCGGGCCTGCAGCAGGACGAGATGCCAGCCATGCAGGTCCTGGCCCCGCCAGCAGAGAAAAGGCGGCAGCCCGGCGAAGGCGACGCCACCCTTGCGCAGTTCGGGCCAGGCCCTGAGCGATACGACGCCTGCGTCATCCGCGGCCGCCATGGCGAGGGTGGCCAGATCGGGCAAGGTGGGGGGGATCCAGGGCTCAATGCTCAGCATCCCGTCGAGCATCGCAGATCGGGTAGGCTTGGGCCCATGTGTACGATCTGCCAGCGCGGATGGACCCGATGGGCTGCTCCCCGAGGAGAGCCTCGATGACGGCCCCCAGGCCCGTCATCGCCACCGGCCAGCAGATCGGCGCCGGCTGGAGCCCGGCCCTGTCCGTGGCCAAGGCCCTGGCGGCCCTGGCCGAGGCCCGCCGCACCGGCGCCGAGGCTGTCTACTGGCTGGCCGACGAGGACCACGACCGCGCCGAGGTGGCCTCCGTCGCCGGTTGGGCCGGGAGCAGACTGGTGCGCCACCGCTTCCGCTTCGACTCCCGACCAGGCACAGCCACGGGGTGGCTGCCCTGGACACCGGACCACCAAGCCCAGGCGGCAGCGCTCTGGGGAGCCCTGCCGGAACCCCAGGAAGCCTCCCTGCGCGGCCATGTCCTGGCCCTGGGCCGACCCCTGTGGGAACGCGGGCTGCGGCCCTTTTCGCCCACGGAGCCGGCGGTGCGGCAGCCCATCCAGACGGAGTTGGAGCGCTGGCGCGCCCTGGACCTCCAAGTCGATCTCGTGCGGCAGGCCGATGCCCTCGAGGCTCAGGGAGCCCCGCTGCCGCTGGATCCCCGGGTGCAGAGCGCCTGGTTCTCCCTGGATCCCAGCAACGGTCGGCGGCTGCGGGTGGACCGCGATTCGAAGCTGCCTGAAGGTCACTGGCTGAGCCCTGGCGCAGCCCTCCGGCCGCTGATGCAATCCCTCATGCTGCCGGTGACGGCGGTGGTGCTGGGGCCTTCGGAACGGGCCTACTGGCGCCTCTGCGAACCGCTGTGGCAGCGGGTGGGCCTGGCGGTCCCGAAAATCATTCCTCGCCCCAGCGTCTTCGTCGTACCCAGGGGCTTCCATGTGAACCCCGATCAGCTGGATGCCCTGCGCCACGGAGCCTGGGATCGTCTCGCGTCCTGGCCCGGAGCCCTGCCCACCACCCTGTTCCATGCCACGGAGCCAGAACCCACCTGGCCCGAACCCCTGCGAGTGCGCTACCAGCGCGAGCAGGCGCGCAGCCTGGAGCGACTTGCGAAGCTGGACCGCCGCCTGCAGCGGGAGGCCGCGGCAAGCGTGCTGGGTGGCGATCCCGAGCAGTTGCGCCAGGCCCTCTTCCCCTTTGGAGCGCCCCAGGAACGCGTGATGCCCGGCGTTCCGTGGCTGCGGAATGATGTTCTGCTCGATGCCATCCTGGAGCGCATGGACGGCGCGACTCCCGTGATCCTCCTGGAGGAACCATGAGCCCAGATTCTGCAATGCCGGGCCTCGACATTCTTGCGCTGGGCGCCCACCCGGACGATGTGGAAGTCCACGTGGGCGGCATCCTGGCCCTGGCCACGGACCGGGGCCTGCAGGCTGCGATCCTCGACCTCACCAGCGGCGACCTCGGCACCCGCGGCACCGCGGAAACCCGCCGGGCCGAAGCTCAGGAGGCCGCCCGCATCCTCGGCGTGTCGCGCCTCGTCCTGGATTTCCCCGATGGCCGCTTCACCGAAGACGAGGCCTACCGGCTGCGCTTGATGACCGAGCTCCGGCGCCTGCGGCCCCGGGTGCTGATCCTGCCCCCGCCCGACGATCGCCATCCCGATCATCGCCGCGCCCATCGGCTGATCCAGGAGGCTGCCTACTACGCGGGCCTGAAGAACTATCCCTGTCCAGGGACGCCCTTCCGCCCCGAAGCCGTGGCCTGGGTGGGGGGCGAGAACCCCGGCAATCCAGACCTGCTGGTGGACGTGAGCAGCGTGTGGGAGCGGCGCATGGCGGCCTTCGACGCCTTCGGCAGCCAGTTCGCCCAGGATGCCTCCCAGCCCGCCACGCGCATCGCCCACCCCGCCTTCCGGCGCGGCGTCCTGGGCCGGGCCATGCATTGGGGTTCCCTGCGAATGTGCGACTGGGCCGAAGCCCTCTGGTGTGAGAAGCCTGTGCCCAAGGCGCTTGTGGACCTCGTTTCCAGGCTGTCCTAGTGGTGCCCGCCCGAAATACCTGGATCATCCACCACGCCGGTGGGCACCGCGTGGCGGGGGCCTGGGGGCACGGCAGTGCCCCCAGTGGGGTGACAGCCCTGGCGCGTCTGCGCGCCAGGGCGCCAGAGGGGCCACGCCCCGATGCCCCTAGATCCTGGCCAACGCCAGCGTTGGCCGGGGGAAGTGCACCTCGCCATCGCTTCATTGGTCCAGGTATTTCAGGCGAGGTGCACTAGCCCGGAACGCTCCAGCCTCAGAGTCGCGGCTCCGTCTTCTGTTTCGGCTGAAGGGAAGCCCATGTCTGGTCCAATTCCAGACGGTCTGCGGTGCGTTTGAGCGCTGTCAGCGCCTCGCGGTAGCCCTCGTAGATGGCCTTCTCCCGCTCCCCAACCTGGTTGAGCGAATCCGTCGGCGTCACTCGGGCCATCAGGCCGGACCAGGCGCCCCCGAACCAATCGGCCATCGGTCCGAGGTTCCCCGGGTTGCGGCCCTCCTTGGCCACGGCCCGGTGGACCTGCTCTGGCAACAGGGAAGTCCAGGTTCTGGGAGGACCGTACACCGACAACCCACTCGCATAACCCAGCACCGATGGGGGTTTCGCGAGGAAGGCACTCCAGGCGATCCAGGCCCGCCATAGGCCGGCGTTGTCTGGCCACCGCCGCAACAGGGAGTCGAGTTCAGGCACCATCTTCCGTGCCTGGGCCCGCCATCCATCCAGATCGGAGATCCAAGGGGCATCGGGGCCGAAATCCAAGGGATGGAAAGTCCTGGCGGCATCTTCCATCAGCCTGGATTCCAGCGCGGGCTGGGGCATGCGAGCCCGGAGCAAGGCCAGTCGGTCCTTGCGCGCATCCAGGTGCTCCGGGTGCCTGGCGATGAAATCATCGAGGAGATGAATATGGGACGGCGCCACACTTCGCAGCTGCATCGCGAGCACGGCAACATCTGGAGCGTTTTCGCCCCTGGCCACGAGCGTGGCATCACCCTGGAAGACGGCCCAACCCACAGCGGGAAAGCCTGCATGGGTGAGTTTCGCTGTGTCTGCCTCGCCGGGCGATTCCCGGGTCAGCTCACCGGCGCCCCAGGGCGCTAGGGCTGGCGTGGACCGCAGCGCCTCCCAGGGCGTGAGCCAATCGGGTTGCCCCCAGCCGAGCAAGCGGAGCGGGGCCGGTTGGGGCGGGGGCGTTGGCGCTTCCAGGGCGGGCAACCGCAACACGTCCAGAAAGGCCTCGGGGGGCTGGACCTTGGCTGGGGCATCACCCTTGCCGGTCGAATCCGGATTGGCACTTTTCGAAATCCGGTCGGACAGGTAGGAAGCCCTTTCACCCCACTGCTTCCCGGAGTTGCGCCGGCCTTCATGCAAGGCCAGGGCCGCCTCCTGCCAACGGCCCAGGCTGACCCAAGCCATGACCTGTCGAATGCACACCGAGTACCTGAATTGGAGCCACTCCGACCAGGAGTCATTCCACAGGTGCGAACCCTCCACTTCCGTCGGGAGTCGATCCAGCAGCGACAGGATCTCCTTGGCGTTGGATCCGTCGGGCTGCGGCCAGGGAAGGGAGAGGAGGAACTCCTGGTGGGGCCAGAAGCGACCGGGAGATGGCGTCAACCCTGGCAATTCGGGCAACTCGTCGGAAGGCCGGCTGGCGCCCTCACAGGACATCCAGAAGGGCCCCAGCCCCATACCTTCCTCCTGCCCCGTCTGCAACCAATCCCGGCCAGAGTGCGGACGATGCCGCCAGGCTTCCAGAATGGACCCGCTCAGCCTGGCCAGTTCGACGCGAACCCCCGTCGACAGGGTCTTGCCGTAGAGGTCCAGCCAGAATTGGAAAAGATTACTGCCACCCATTCGCCAGGGATCCGGAAGCTGGTTCAGGCGCTGCAGGGTGTCTTCGACTTCCCGGCACCAGGCGTCAGGAAGGGCCTGTTCACGGGTTGCAGCGGGCTGGAACCCGGGCACCCACGACTCGGTGGAGAACTTTGGGGTGTCGACCTTGCCCTGGTCCCGGAGGTTCTGGAATCGACGCCGAGCCAGACTGGTGCTGATGCTCAGGCGTCGCCGCAGGGCGGAACCGTTGTCGGGGTGGAGCCGAAGGAACTGCTCGAGCGCATCCCACTCCATTGTGATTCCCATGGCCTGCAGCCGACTCTGGAGGTATTCGCCCTTGGGCAGATCCGTGCCTTCATCGGCGATGGCTCCGTCCCGGCCCAGCAGGATCCAGTGGGGACCCTCCTTCCAGCCCCGCGCCTCCCGCAGCCCCGCCAGCGTGGGCCCCCCCACTGCTTGGATGGCCAGATCGCCCGTGGCGGACAAGAGCAGAAGGGCCTCATCGGAGCGAGGGTAGGCAGGCGTCAGTCGATCCTGGGGGACCAGCAGCGTGGCGGGTGCCTGGCTGGATCGGCGCCAGGTCGCGAGGAATTCCGTCCAGGACACCGCCTGCGCCGCAAGCAGGGCCGGGAAGGCAAGGGAGCACAGCCCCGCAAGCCCCCATCGATGTCCCCTGGCTGAGCCGAGTCCCACTACCCCTCCGTATGAGCACTATCGTGGATGCCACGCCCTGATTTGTTCCAGCCTGGAGGTTCGCCAACCTTCCGGTCAAGTTCCAAATCCTGCGGCCACGCTTGTTCAGCACGGCTCCGCTCGACTAGCCTGGAAGCGTGAACCGTTTTGAATCGAAAGTTCTGGCGCAGATCCAGCGCAGGGGCGATGGCGTCAGTGGCCGCGTGCTGGTGGCCTGCTCGGGCGGTGGCGATTCGGTGGCGCTGCTGGTGCTGCTCTGGACCCTGCGCCACAGCCTCGCCATCGAGTTGAGCGTGGCCCACGCGGATCATCAGCTGCGGCCGGAATCCCCGGAGGATGCGGATTTCGTGCGCCAGCTCTGCCGCAGGTTGGATCTCGATCTGGCGGAGGCCTCCCTTGGGGTGAAGGAACACGCCGCAGGTCTGGGACTCGGCCTCGAGATGGCCGCGCGGGAGCTGCGCTGGGACTGGCTGCGCCAGGAGGCCGAGCAGTGCCGCGCCGTGGCCGTGGCCACGGGCCACACCCTGGACGACCACACGGAGACCGTCTTCCTGCGCCTGGCCCGGGGCGGCGGTCTGGGCTGCCTGACGCCCCTGGCGCCCCGCCAGGGCCAGCGCTGGTCGCCCCTGGCCGAGATCCGCCGCGCGGAACTGCGCAGCTATCTCGCCGACCGGAACATCCCCTGGCGCGAGGACACCAGCAACGCCGAACCCTTCACGGCGCGGAACCGCTGGCGGCCATTGCTTCAGGAGATGCGCAAGGAGGCTCCCGAGCTCGATCGCCACCTGTTCGAAACGCACCTGCAGGCGGAGGAGGCCGAGCAGCTCGCCAGAACCGTGATTGCTGGCTGGGAGGGAACCCGGTGGTCCATCAGGTCGGGTGGTATCTGCTTCCGCCGGGAGAGTTGGACCGAACCCGAACTGCGCTGGACGCTGGAAGCCGCCTTCCGGCGACTGGATTGGCCCCGCGAGGCGGCGCTGCTCCGGGGCCTCGCGCCGTGGCTGGTGGAACGCCTCGCCCACGCCCGTAAATCCACCGCTTGGGGGAATTTCCGCCTAAACCTTGAACCAGATGACGGGTATCTGCATCTAAGACATGAGCCCGCGCCTTCCCGGGCCTAGTAGACTGGAGGGCCACCCGGGCTTTCGCCCCAAGGAGTGACTTTTGAATTCCATGATGAAAAGCGTGCTGGTCTGGCTGGGCATCATCGCCCTCTTGGTCTTGGCCTTCCGCCAGATCCCCCAGAACAGCAAGCAGATCGAAATCCCCTTCTCGACTTTCTACACCGAGGGCGTGGGGGGCAAATACAAGTCCGTGACCCTTTCCGGGTTTGATGTCGAAGGCACCTACAAGCAGCCGTTCAATCCCAAGCCTGGCGAAGTTATTGAGAAGTTCCGCACCGTGGCGCCACCCATGCAGGACCTGGGCAAGGTCATCCTCAGCTGGAAGACTGAGGGCCAGATCGAGGAGTTCAAGGCAGCCAAGCCCACCGAAAACAACTTCGCCTACGTGCTCATGTTCTGGGCGCCGCTGCTGGTGTTCGTGGTGCTCTGGTTCGTGTTCATGCGCCAGGCCCAGATGGGCGGCAACAAGGCCCTCAGCTTCGGGAAGGCCCGCGCGAAGGGGCTGTCCAGCAGCACCAAACGCACCACCTTCGCCGACGTCGCGGGCTGCGATGAGGCCAAGGAAGAACTGAAGGAGATCGTCGAGTTCCTGAAAGACCCGGCCAAGTTCCTGAAGCTGGGCGGCAAGATCCCCAAGGGCGTGCTGCTCATGGGCCCTCCGGGCACCGGCAAGACCCTGCTGGCCCGCGCCATCGCGGGTGAGGCCAAGGTGCAGTTCTATTCCATCTCCGGTTCCGACTTCGTGGAAATGTTCGTGGGCGTGGGCGCCAGTCGCGTGCGCGACCTCTTCGAACAGGCCAAAAAGAGCGCGCCATGCATCGTCTTTATCGATGAGATCGACGCCGTGGGCCGCCATCGCGGCGCCGGCCTGGGCGGGGGTCACGACGAGCGGGAACAGACCCTGAACCAGCTGCTGGTTGAGATGGACGGCTTCGAAGGCAACGAGGGTGTCATCCTCGTTGCCGCCACCAACCGCCCCGACGTGCTAGATCCCGCCCTGCTCCGCCCCGGCCGCTTCGACCGCCGCGTGGTGGTGGATCGCCCCGACGTCAAGGGCCGCTTCGAGATCCTCAAGGTCCACACCGCCGACAAGATCCCCCTCAGTCCCGACGTAGACCTGGAAGTCCTGGCCCGCGGCACACCCGGTTTCGCCGGCGCCGACCTGGCCAACCTCTGCAACGAAGCCGCCCTCACCGCCGCCCGCGGCAACAAAAAGTGGGTGGAGATGCACGACTTCGAGAACGCCAAGGACAAGGTCTACATGGGCACCGAGCGCCGCAGCCTCGTCATGACCGACGAAGACAAGCGCATCACCGCCTACCACGAGGCTGGCCACACGGTCGTGGCCCACGTGGTGCCCCAGAGCGATCCCCTCCACAAGGTGACCATCATCCCCCGGGGCCGGGCCCTGGGCGTCACCTGGCAGCTGCCCCTGAAGGACCGCTACAACACCACGCGGGAATACATGGAAAGCCGCATCGCCATCGCCATGGGCGGCCGCATCGCCGAGGAGATCTTCTTCAACCAGCTCAGCACCGGCGCCTCCAACGACATCCAGCAGGCCACGGACATGGCCAAATCCATGGTCATGGAATATGGCATGAGCGACAAGCTCGGCCCCCTCAACTTCGGCGGGGGCCAGCACGAGATCTTCCTGGGCCGGGATTTCACCCAGCACCGCGAGATCTCTGAAGACACGGCCCGCATGATCGATGCCGAAGTCCACGACTTCGTCATGCGGAACTACCGGAAGGCCAAGGCCGCCATCGAAGGCCACAAGGACCAGCTGGTGGCCATCGCCGAGGCCCTGCTCATCCGGGAGACGCTCGATGGCAATGACATCGACATCCTCATGCAAGGCGGCACCCTGCCGCCGCCCAAGAGCAGCCCCACGCCTTCCGCGACGGTCGCCGTGGAAGAACCTTCCACGGATCCAGGGCTGAGCCCCGCCCTCAAGCCCGCGTGAAGGCTGCATCCTTTGACTGGGGACCACTCCTGAAGGGTGGTCCCCTTTTCAATGGCATCCTGAACGTGACTCCCGACTCCTTCAGTGATGGCGGGCGGTTTCAGGATGTCCCTGCCGCCCTGGCGCAGGCCCGGGCCCTGGTGCAGGCCGGCGCTGGGTTGCTCGACCTGGGCGGGGAAAGCACCCGCCCCGGCGCCGCACCCATCGACGCCGGGACGGAATGGAACCGGATCCAGCCCGTCCTGACCGCCCTGAGCGAAGCCCTGCCGAAGGTTCCTCTCAGCCTGGACACGCGCCACGCAGCGGTGGCCGCCCAGGGCCTGGGGTTGGGCATAGCCGTGCTCAATGACGTTACGGGTTTTTCGGATCCGGACCTGCTGGCCCTGGCCGCGAGTTCCTCCTGTGGCCTCATCGCCATGCGCAGCCGCCGCGCCGGCCTGGGCTTCCACATGCCGTCCTACGGGGATCCAACGGCGAAGACTGCGGAAGCGGCCATCGCTGAATTGCTCGCAGTGCGGGACCGCCTGCGCAAGGCGGGAATTTCGGATGACCGCGTGCTGCTCGATCCTGGCTTCGGCTTCGGCACCACCTACCGGGAGGACCTGGCCCTCTGGCAGGCCCTGCCGCGGCTACCATCGGCCCTGGACTGGCCCGCTGACCGGATCTGCCTGGGCCTTTCCCGCAAGCGCTTCCTGGCCCTGCAGGGGGGCCTGCCGGGGCTGCCGCCCGATCAGCGGGATGGCCTCACGGCCTCGGCCCACGCCAAAGCCCTCTCTTGGGGTTACAGGGTCTTCAGGACGCACGCCATCGGGTAATCTGGCGTCATGAGTCTTCGCTACTTTGGAACCGATGGCATTCGGGGCGTCGCCTTGCGCTCCCCCCTCACCCTGGAGGAGGTCTCCCGCTGGGGCGCCGCCTGGGCCCAGGTGGCCCTCCGGGCGGGCGTGAAGCGGCTGGTGGTGGGCTGGGATCCGCGGTCCAGTTCCGGCCCCATCTCCGAGGCCTTCATCCTGGGCGTGGGTTCGGCCCTGAAGGTCCTGCTCCTGGGCATGGCCCCTACCCCCGCCGTCGCCTGGAATGCGGCAAAGCTGAGTGCCGAAGGCCTCAAGACGTGGGGCCTCATGATCTCAGCCAGCCACAACCCGCCCGAAGACAATGGCCTCAAGGGCTTCAACGAACTCGGGGAGAAGCTGGAAGAAGATCAGGAGCGCAGCATCGAACTGGCCTTCGAGGAGTTGGCCGAACCCACGACGATCACGGTGCCGCCCACACCACTGGAACTGGGGCCCTACCTGGCCCACCTCGAGGGCATTGAACTCCCCGCCCATTTCAGCGTGGTGATCGACTGTGCCCATGGCGCCACCGCGGAAGTGGCGCTGGAACTCTTCCGGGGCCCGAACATTCACTGGCTCGGGGTGCCCTCAGATGGTCCGCGAATCAACGTGGGTGTGGGTTCCACCCATCTGGCGGCGCTGGCGGCGGCGGTAGTGGCCCGGGGCGCGCAGGTGGGCATCGCCTTTGACGGCGACGGGGACCGCTGCCTGCTCGTGGATGGCACCGGCGAGGTGGTGGATGGCGACCAGATGCTCTGGCTGCTGGCCCAGGACCGCGTGGCCTGCGGCGACGCACCGGCGGGTGTGGTGGGAACGCTGATGACCAACGGTGGTCTGGCCCAGGCCCTGGCGGAGGCGGGGATCCCCTTCGTCCGAACCGCCGTGGGCGACAAATTCATGCTGCGCGAAATGGCCAAACGTGGCTGGGATCTCGCCGCCGAGGCCTCGGGCCACATCATCCAGAAACGGGTGGGCCCCAGCGGCGATGGTCTCGCCGCGGCCCTCTCCCTGCTCCGCGCCCTGCTGCATCGTCCGGATGCAAGTCGCTGGGCCTGGACCTTCCGGCCGTGGCCGCAGCGGCTCGTCAACGTGCTAGCGCGGGATCGCAAAGCCGTGGAGGCCTGCGGCGAACTCCTCGCAGCCATGGCAGCCATCGACGCCCGTTGGGGCAAGGGCGTTCGGCAGGTGGTGCGCTGGTCCGGCACCGAACCCAAGCTCCGCCTCATGGTGGAGGCCCAGGAAGCAGCCTGGGTGGATCAGGCCTTGGCCGAGCTCGAGGCCTCCGCCCGCCGCGACCTGACTTTGGTCGGACATGACATCTGACATCCGCCGCCCCGTGGACCGCTGGCTGGTGCTCTTCGCCCTGGCTCTCGTGGCCATGGGCATGGTCTGGATCTATTCCGCCTCCGCCATCAAGGCCTCGCAAAACCACGCTGCCGCCACGGCCTTCCTGACGCGCCAGCTGCTGGGCGGCGGCATCGGCATCGCCATCATGCTGGCGTTGTCCCAGGTGGATCTCGCGGTCCTGCAGGACCACCCGCGCCCGCTGGTGGCGGCCTACTTCCTGCTGGTCGGTCTGCTGTTGTTCGTGCTGTTCTTCGGGCCCAAGGTGAACGGAGCCCACCGCTGGATCCGGCTGGGTCCCATGAGCGTGCAACCCTCCGAATTGTTCAAGCCCCTCTCGGTACTCATCGCGGCCTCGTGGATGGTGAGGAACCGGGAGGCCTGGGCGAATCACCGCGACGCCCTGCCCAAACTCCTCGGCCTCGCTGGCGTCCTGCTCATCCCGCTGGCTCTGATCCTGCGGGAACCGGATTTCGGCACGACCTTCCTCATCGTCTTCGTGACGCTCATGGTCGTGTTCCTGGGGGGCGCGCCGAAATGGATCTTCGCGGTGGCCATTCCCTTCCTGGGGGCCATCGGCACGGCCTTCGTAGTGCTCTCGCCCTATCGACTGGCCCGGGTGACGAGCTTCCTGAATCCCGAGGCCGATCCGCTCGGGAAGGGCCATCAGGCGCTGCAGAGCCTCGTCGCCGTTGGCAACGGCGGGTTCATGGGCGTGGGCCTGGGCGCCGGGAAGCAGAAACTTTTCTACCTGCCGGAAGCCCACACCGATTTCATCTACGCCGTCATCGCCGAAGAGGCGGGCCTGATCGGCACCGTGGCCATCTTGGCCCTGTTCATCGCCATCCTCTGGCGGGGCTATCGCATCGCCCGCCGGGTGAGTGATGGCTACCTGAAACTCTGCGCCCTGGGCTTCGTGCTGCTGCTGGTGGTGCAGGCCCTCATGAACATGAGCGTGGTGCTGTCGCTGGCGCCGAACAAGGGCATTCCCCTGCCCTTCATCTCCTTCGGTCCCAACAGCCTCATCACCAGCCTGATCTGCCTCGGTCTCCTGCTCTCCATCAGCAAGGATGCGTCAACGTAAGAGAAGGGGTTCGTCGTCATCCTCATCCACCAGGACGATGTTCGAGCCCCCGCCCAGCAGTACGGCGTCCTCGTACATGTTTTTCAACTTGGGCTCGAACCGCTCCGCCTGATCCAGCCGGGCGTCTGGGCGCAGGTCCACGCCCGTGCGCACCAGGCCCAGGAAACAGGTCGGGTCGAGACCGAGGATGGCCGCCAGGACCTTCACGGGATTCAGCGCGAGAAGTGCCCCCATTCGGGTCGAGAAACAGAGAGCACCGTCCGCCCAGCGCAGGCCCTGCACGATGGGGCGGAGGTCCAGTGGCGCGCCCGTCTTCGCATCGCCGCGATCCCACGGCCACGCCTCCACCATCATGAAGGCGGCAATTCGTTCCTCCACCTGGATTCGATCTTTCGCTGAGGGCAACCAACGCCAATGGGACAGGAGCGCAAGCTCACCGACTCCCGCGGCGTAGCCCGGCAGGGAATTCCACTGATGGATCCGCAACCCTTCGGGCAGGCGCCGGTTCAAGCGCGCCATCAACTCCACGGGGCTCTCCTGGGGTTCCCTGGTCAGCACCGCATCCATGACCTCGCTCAGACCCCCCACGCCAGATGGCAGCGGCAGTCCGCTGCTCAGAAGAGGCCGAGGTCGCTTCCCGAGGTCCAAGGCGAAGCGCAATCCTTCCAGCCGAAACGCATGAAGGAAAAGCATGTGCAGATCGCCATCGTCGAAGCCGAGGGCCGAGCCGTCCTTCGCATACTGCATTCGGATCAGGATCCGCCGCGAGTCCAGGTGCCAGGAGGCCGAACGGCGCTGTCGTGACTTCATGGCCAGAGGATTGATGCGGGAGGCCAGGTTCGCGGCTGCTTCCCCATCGCTGGCAGCATGGCGGGAAGTCCGGAGGAGTTCGCTGGCCTCCTCGGCAAGTTCTGCGTGGATCAGCATCGGGATGAGAGACTCAGGATCCAGGGTGGGTCGACCTGCGAGCATCGCGCGCAGACCCTGCAGGGCTGCGGGTTCCAGGCTGGGCCCAGCCGCTTCCATGGCCTGGAGTGCTGTCTGGAGACGGGCCTGCCGGGCCAGGGCTTCGGCGGGAATGATGGGAAGGTGCGTACGGGTGTCCACGCCTTCAGAATAGTGGTTGAAATCATTGATGGTGCAGAAACACAGTCGGCCAATCTGATGGAAATGAAAAAAACCGGTGGGGTCCATTCTGCACAGCCAGGATTTCCACAACAAATGTGGGAAGCCGCAGCAGGAATCGGAGAATACCTTTCAGCAAAAGCCACTTGAGTCCTTGCCCCCTTTTTGAGGCAGTGCCTTTGGTCAGTTGAGGGTTGACATCCGTCTCTGGCTTCGTCCTCGTACACTCCCTTTGCCTTCCATGGCAAGACCCGCCAAGCTGGTATCCACACCATGATCCATGACGCCTACATCGTCCCTCCCCTGCCTGCCGACTGGCCCTTCGAGCCCGGCATTCCCCTCAGCCCACTGGGTTGTCGACTGAACCTGGAGCTGCCTGGCTTCGGCGGCGGTTGGCGCGTCTGCACACCCGGAGGGATCATCCCCGAGGGCGATCCGGCCCCCCTGGAAGGCGCCTTCGGGCGAGGCGGAATCCTCCGTGTCGGCGACATGGTCCTGAGACCCTACCGTCGTGGCGGCGTGCTCCGTCATGTCAACGAACGGACCTATCGCACTCATCTCCGCTTCGCTGCCGAGCATGCGGTCCACCGAGGGTTGTGGGAAGCAGGCTTCCCCACGGTGGAACCACTAGGCTATGCCTGGCGGCCCAAGGGGCTCGGCGTGGAAGGTGTGCTGCTCACGCGTCTGACCGCAGGCGAACCCTGGCCCCGACGCTGGGACCTCAGCGCCCAGCGGGCAGGAGACATTCGCCTTGCTCTTGCGTCACTGTGCCGCTGGGGACTCTGGTCCCCCGACCTGAACGCCACGAACGTGCTGCTGCCACCCCAAGGCGGCGCCCTGTTTCTGGACTGGGACCGCGCCAGGTTCGAGCCCCCGAATCATGATTTGTGGCCCCGCTACCAAGCGCGGTTGCTGCGGAGCCTCGGCAAGCTGGGTGCCCCGGCAGAAACCTTGGCAGTCATTGAATCTGCGTCGCGTCCGTGATGAGGACCGGCTTCACGGGCAGATTCAGGAAATCAGTGCGCTTGTTGCTCGTCTTGACCGCCCGGATGCGGTCCACCACGTCCATGCCCTTGACCACCTTTCCGAACACGCAGTAGCCCCAGGTCTGGTCGTTGGCCTTGCTCCTGAAGTCCAGAGGCGGGTTGTCCTTCACGTTGATGAAGAACTCCGCCGCCGCACTGTGCGGATCCGGCGTCCGCGCCATGGCCACCGTTCCGCGCTTGTTCTTCAGGCCCGCGGCCAGGGCCCGGTCGGCCTCGTTGGGAATCGAGGAATCAGTCCGCTTCTTGCCGAGGTAATCCACGTAGCCACCGCCCTGGATCATGAAATCCGGGATGACCCGATGGAAGATGGTCCCTTTGTACTGACCTTTCTTCACGTATTTCAGGAAATTCTCCACAGTCTTGGGGGCAGCCTGGGGCTCCAGTTCCAGGACGATCACACCCATGGAGGTGACCAGCTTCACCATCGGCTTAGGCGGGGGCTTGGGTGTGGGCGTGGCCTCGAGGCCCAGCGTGGCCAGGGACAAAAAGACGGCGATCACGGCGCGCATCAGGGGATCTCCGGGGGATGCCTCAGCATACCCGGATCAGTAGGCTCCCAGACTCTTGGCGATGGCGTCCCGTTGGCCCTTGAACCCCTGCTCGTCCCGGGTCTCCTTGATGAGCATCCTGGCCTGCTCCTGCTGGCCTTGTTTCAGCATGGCCTGGGCCCGCATCAAGGCGACCCAGCCGCGCTGCTCTGCCGCCAAGGGCCGGGGGGGATACAAGGCCAGGGCACCGCGCGCGTCCCCATTTTGAAACCGAAGATCGGCCACCAGGATGTCCAGGGGTTCGCGGACCGCGCCTATCTCCGGGGCCCGTCTCAGCCAGCCCTCTGCTTCGGCCAGCCGCTGGGGCGCAGCTTCCTTCGACCCCACCGGACGCTGGAGGAGCCTCAGGAGGGCTTTGATGCGCTCCGCGCCCGGGCGGGCCCGATCGAGCGTGGCGCGCAGAGGAACCCAATCCTCCAGCGCGGCCTCCGCTCGGGCCCGCAGCAGCGCCTCATCCGCCGTGCCACCCTTCGCGGGCACAAGCCGTAGAACGGCCCTGGGCTGGGCCTCGGGCTGGCTCTTGGCCAGGGCGGCCTTCCGCAATAAGTCACGGTCGCTTTTCGGGGCCTCGGTCAGGAGCCCCGGCAGCAACTCCAGAAGACCGTTCCCGGCGAGCAGCTCGGCCACACCCAGGCGGGACTCGGCCCCCAGCGCCGCGAAGCAGCCTGGCTTCAACCGCGTGAGCAGTTCACCAGGCAGGCCCTTCTCCAGGCGCTGCACCACCCATGCATTCCAGGCCTGCAACCACATTTTCTTGACCTCGGGCAACCCCTCCCGCAACCCGGGCTCCATGCGGTCCACCAGGTTGAGGGCCTCCTCCCACAGGGACTTGCCCACGGCCACGCGCAACTCCACCACCTGGGCGGTACCTTTGGGCAGCCCCTTGCCGCCCTTGCGGACCTCCTCCAGCAGCGACTCTGCGCTGGGCATGCCGCTGGCGTCCGGCAGGCTGCCATCCGTCAGCAGGCTCGCCAGGGCCAGCTTGGCATCGTCGGCTTGACTCGAGCGTGGGAAATCCTTGATGAGCTTGCGGAGGACCTGCGCCGACTCCTTGGCGTCGCCGGATCGCCCCAGCAGCCGCCCCCAAGCCAGGTCCACGCGAGGCATGAGTTCGCTCTGGGGAAACAGGTTCTGGAAATCCTTGCGGGCACCCTGGGCGTGTTCTCGCTCACCCGCGGCACTCAGGGTCTCGACGATGCCCGCCAGGCCCTTCTCGCTGGGCTTCTCCTTGGCACCAAGCGGTCGGAGGGACTGCACGATCGGCAGCGCCTCCTGGGGGTGCCCCAGTTCCACCAGGGTCCAGATCAGCAGTTCCTGGGGCCTGCGCTTGCGCTCCGAGGGAATGTCCGAAGCCAGCGCCTGGTGCAACCGAGTTTCGGCTTCCTTGTAGTGCTTCAATGCCACCGCATTTTCGGCGAGGATGGCGTGGGCTTCTCCCATGAAGGGTGACTTGGGCCACTGCCTTTCAAGATTCTTAAGGGCCACGGTGGCCGTGGACAGGTTCCCGAGGCGGGCCTCCAGCATGCCCTGGGCATAGAGCACCAGTTCCCGCTCTGGAATCCGGCTGGACTTGAAGACATGCCTCTTGAGACGGATCAGAGCCGCCTTGATGAGCACCGGGTCTTCCGCCCCGAGGGTTTCCTGGGCCAGCTTCGCAGCCTGGGCGTCAGTCATTCTGGAATCTGCGGCCCGGGAAGGAAGCCTGGGTGCCTCGGTCCAGGCTGGAGTAGCGGTGGCTCCAGCCAGCGACGGCAGGGGCAAGGTGGCCAGCAGGAAGGAGCAGCCTGCCAAGCGCCCCCGGAGTCTCATGCCAGCCACCGGGTGAGGAGGTTCTTCTTCCCCTGTTCGAATTCCTCTTCCGACAACATGCCCTTGGCTTTCAGGGAGGCCAGACGCTCGAGATCGGCCAGCGAATCCGACCGGCCGGGGCCGCCCGTGGGCGCGATCTGGTTGGCCAGGATTTCCATGCGGCCAAGGGTCGTCTCCAGGAGTTCCAGTCTCGCGTTCAGGGCTTTCACTTTGGCCCGGAGTTCATCCCGCTCGTGGGCCAGATCCCTCCGCTCCATGAGGCGCCTCAACGTGTTCCGGAACTGGTCGATCTGCATGGGCTTGGTCACGAAGTCGAAGGCGCCCATCTCCATGGCCTCCGTGGCTTCGCGCACGCTGCCGAAGCCCGTGAGCACCAGCACGGTGCAGCTGGGATTGCGGTTCAGGGCGCATTTCAGCACGTCCATGCCCGTCTTGCCTGGCATGACCAGATCCGTGATGACCAATTCAAAGGGGGGTTGCGCGGCCTTGAGCTTCCGTTCCGCCTCTTCTCCCGAGATAGCCGTGACCACCTGAAAACCTTCGGCAGACAATAGCGTCGAAAGGGTCTCCAACGGCATGGGATCGTCGTCCACCAAGAGGAGGCTCGGGGACGGAAGGTGGGGGGGAACGATTGGACGGGTCAAGGGAATTCCTCAGGATCGACTAACAATACTCTTTTGGGCCTTCAGAGTGGGGGGCAGCCTCATGCGGCGCCCCGGAGGCGGTAGACGAAGGCCAGGACCTGGGCCACGGCCTGGTACAGATCGCGGGGGATGGGCTTCTCGACCTCCACGACGCGGTAGAGCGCGCGGGCCAGTTCGGGGCGTTCCAGCGTCGGTACGCCGGCCTCCCGGGCCCGCTCCCGGATTTTCAGCGCCAAGTGATCCAATCCCTTGGCCACACAAATGGGAGCCGCCATGTCGGGATCGTACCGGAGGGCGATCGCCACGTGGGTGGGGTTGGTCACGACCACCGTCGCCTTGGGGATCTCGGCCAGCATCCGCCTCCGGGCAGCCGCATGCATGATGTTCTTCTGCCGCTGTTTGACCTCGGGGTTGCCTTCCGAATCCTTCATTTCATCCTTCACTTCCTGCTTGGTCATGCGGATGCTCTTCTCAAAGGAGGATCGCTGCCAGGCGAAATCCGCCAGGGCGAGCACCAGCATGGCCAGCATCACGTTGCGGTAGAGCGCGAACAGCGCACTCTGGAAGACGTCCAAGGATTGTCCCAGGGGCAGTTTCAGGGTGCCCAGCAAGGTCGGAATCCGCGGTTCCAGGACCGAATAGGCCACCCAGGCCAGCAGGGCGAACTTCGCCAGGCTCTTGAACAGTTCCACCACCGCCTTCACCGAGAAGACGCGCTTGAAGCCCTGGGCCGGATTCAAGCGATCGAACTTCAGCTGCAGGGGCTTGCTGCTGAAGGTGAAGCCCCGCTGGGCGAAGCCGGTCGACACGGCAATGAGGAAGTTGAGCCCGAGGAAGGGCAGCAGTAGACGGCCGAGGACCATCATGACGTCGGCCAGCAGCGTCACCAGACCCGCATCCGACAACGCGCCGGGTTGGGCCAGCTGGAGAAAGTGGGCCACCTGTTTGGCCAGCAGCGCCAGGGTGGCGCCCCCCAGTCCCATGAACAGGAAATAGTTTCCCCAGAGCAGGATGGCCCCGTCGAAATCGGAACTGCGGGGTACCGATCCCTCCTCGCGGGCCTTCTGGCGTCGCTTGGGGGTAGCCTTCTCGGTATGGTCTGGTGACTTCGCCAAGCTAGCCTCCGAGCAGTTTGAGGGCCAGTCGGGGCGCCGATTCGAACATGGGCGTCAACCAATCGCCCAGCTGCCTCAGCAGGAGGCCCAGGATCATCAGACCCATGGCGATCTTGAGCGGAAAGCTCAGCTGGAGCAGCTGAAGCTGGGGCATGAACTTGCCCGAGATCCCCAGGATGAGATCCACGAGGAAGAGCACGGTCAGTACCGGAAAGGCGAGTTGGAAGCCCTTGGCCAGCAGCTGGCCGATGAGCAGGACGAGTCCCATGACCTGGAGAGGCACGCCCTGGCCCATGGGAGCCACCCGGTAGCTGTCCACCAGGGCGAGAATCATCTGGTGGTGTAGCCCCGTGACGAAGACCAGCAGCGCGGCCATCTGCATCATCAGGGAACCCGAGATGGAGGCGCTCTGGGAGGTGGCCGGGTCGATCAGCTGCACGAAGGAGAAGCCCATCTGCATGTCCATCAGGGCGCCCGCGAAGGCCACAGCCTCGAGGATCCAAGCCACCACGGTGCCCAGCAGGAGACCGATCGCCAGTTCCGAGGCCATCAAACCGACCAGGGCGGGAATTCCCGAGGGCACGGTGGTGGGCACGGGGATCACCGGAAGGATCAAGGTCGTCAGCAGGGCCGCAAAGGCCGCCCGGAGCTGCAGCGGCATCTGCTCCGCGCCCAGTAGGGGAAAGGCGGCGAGGAGGCCCGTGATGCGGGTGAGCACCAGCACCCAGAGCGCCGCCTTGGCGCCCGTGAAGGCCCAGAGCGCTTGGCTGGAGAGGAGAGGAGTCACGGCCGCCTCAGGTGAGCTGCCGAACGACCGAATTGAAATCCGTGAACATGTGCGTGGTGAAGCGGAGCATCACCTGCAGCATCCAGGGAAAACTGACGGCCACCACCACCATGACGGCGACGATCTTGGGCACGAAGGCGATGGTCTGGTCCTGGAGGCTGGTCACCACCTGGAATACCGAGATGCTGAGGCCCACCACCAGCGACACCAGCAGGGCTGGCCCCGCCACCAACAGGGCTGTCTTCAAGGCTTCCTTGCCGATCTGGGCAATCAACAATTCGTTCATCCGGTGTACCCCTTCACCAGTGAGCCGATGATCAGATACCAACCATCGACCAGCACGAACAGCAGCACCTTGAAGGGCAGGGAAATGGTCACGGGTGGCAGCATCATCATGCCCATGCTGAGCAGGATGCTGGCCACCACCATGTCCACCACCAGGAAGGGCAGGAAGATCATGAAACCGATCTCGAAGGCGGTCTTCAGCTCACTGATGAGGAAGGCGGGCAGCAGGCATTCCAGGGGCACGTCGGCCTTCGTCTGGGGCGCGGGGGCCTTGGCGATCTTGAGGAACAGGGACAGGTCCTTCTTCCGCGTGTAGCGCAGCATGAAGACCTTCAACGGCGCCGCGGTGCGCTCCAGCGCCTGGTCGGTGGTCAGTTCATTCCGCTGGAGCGGCTGGATGACGCTCGCGTTGATCTCCCGCGCCGTGGGCGCCATGATGAAGAAGGTGAGCACCAGGGAGAGGCTGACGAGCACCTGGTTCGAGGGCGTCTGCTGCTGACCCAGACCCTGCCTGAGGAAGTGGAGCACCACGGCGATGCGGGTGAAGCTGGTGGCGGTCATGAGGATCGTGGGGGCCAGGCTCAGCACCGTCAGGAGCAGCAGCGCCTGGAGGCTGGAGCTGAGCGCCGGGCCGGAAGGAGCCTTGCCGAAGTCCACGGTCAAGGAAGGCAGCGGCGCCGCTGGCTGGGCGCAGAGGCTCAGGCCCGCCAGCAGCAGGATAGCCATGGGCAGCCAACGCCAGAAACGCTTCACGGTCGGCCTCCACCCTGTTGCCCGTCGCCGCCCTGCCTGAGCAGCGCCTCCATCTCCCGCACGGGCACCGGACGGCCCAGGTCCACCTGGCGGGACATCACCTCCTCGAAGGTGTCCGGCTCGCCCCGCTCGCCGGGATCCAGGCGCGAGATCAGGCTGATGCCCTGGGGCGTGAGCGCGATGAGGAACCGCTCGCCCTCGGCATCAAGGATGGAGACGTAGCGTCGGTCACCCAGTGCGAGGGTCTCTTCCACCCGGAGCTTGCCGCCGCCGCCGCCCGGCATGCGGCCACGACCGTACTTTTTCAGGGCCCACAGGCTGGCGCCCGCCAACCCCAGCACCAGCACCAAAGAGCCGAAGGCCCGCAGTCCGGAGGGACCGGCCTCGGAAACCTGACCTTGCGTCGGTTTTCCGTCCTCCAGCGTCAAGGGAGCCTGCAATTCCTTCTCGGATGGCGAAGGCGGCGGCGCGGGCCGAACCGTCCCCTGGGCCCCAAGACCCAAGCCCGCCACCAATCCAAGGGAAAGCACCATCCGTCGCAGCACGACAAACTCCCGACACAGGCAGGAAGTGGGGCGAGAGGGATGCCAGAGCAGCGCCGTTGCAGCGTGACCCCTCGGCGCGTAGGGTGAAATCCTTAGCCCCGGCCAACCCCAGGAGCCGTCATGCCCTCCTTCCAGTTCACCGTGAACGGCCAGATGCCGCTTACAACCGATGGTTTCCGGTGACTGGCCCGACCGCCGCCGTGATCCTGGCCGCAGGCTCGGGCCGCCGCATGGGCGGCCCCAAGGCCCTGTTGCGCGTCGGCGACGAGACCCTGTTGCGGCGCATGGCCCGCGTGGCCCTGGATGCGGGCTGCGCGCCGGTCCTGGCCGTGGTCGGCGAATGGGCACCGGGCATCGACGATCTGGCCGTCCAGATCCTCGTCAATGCCGGCGCCGCCGAGGGCATGGCCAGTTCCCTCCGCCTGGGAATCGCCGCCCTGCCGCAGGAAACCGAGGCAGCCCTGCTCCTCACCGTGGATCAGCCGGCGGTGGATGCGGCCCTGCTCAAGTCGCTTCTAGCCCTGGCGGCAAAGGACCCGAACCGGCCCACGGCCTGTGCCTACGCCGGCACGTTGGGCATCCCAGCGGTGGTGCCGCGCCGACTGTTCGCTGAGCTTCAAGGCCTACGGGGGGACCAGGGGGCCAAACCGATCCTCCTGTGGGAAGGCGCGGTGGCCCTGCCCTTCCCGCAAGGCGCTTTTGACCTGGATACGCCCGAGGATCTGGACCGTCACCGACGCTGAGGTTTCCTGACCTTGTCATCCTCGACAAGGGAGAATGTCATGACCGAGAATGCTGCCTGATCCGTTACCCTGTAAGCAGTAACAGGAGTCCCGGCATGACCGACCTCATCCAGCATCTCACCGACAAGACCTTCCCCGACGCGGTGGCCCATGGCATCACGATCGTGGATTTCTGGGCCCCCTGGTGCGCCCCTTGCCGCGAGCTGGCCCCTATCACCGAGGTTCTCGCCGCGGAGCTTCAGGGCAAGGCCACCTTTGCCAAGTTGAACGTGGACGATTTCACCCCCCTGTCCGAGCAATATGATGTCCTGAGCATGCCCACCCTCGTGATCTTCAAGGACGGGCAGCCCGTGGGCCGCATCGTGGGTTCCCTGCCCATCGACCAGCTGCGGACCCGCATCCAGCAGGCCATTTGAACCTTGTCACGAGGACCTCAAAGGAACCCATGAGCACCTACTCAGGCGATAGCCTCATCCAGCAGCTTGACTGGCGTTACGCCACGAAGAAGTTCGATCCCTCGAAGAAGATCTCCGCCGCCGACTGGGCCGTGCTCGAAAAGGCTCTGGTGCTCACGGCCTCCAGCTACGGCCTGCAGCCCTGGAAATTCATCGTCATCACCGACCCGGCCCTGAAGGCGAAGCTGCGTGCCGCCTCCTGGAACCAGGCCCAGGTGGAGGACTGCAGCCACCTGGTGGTCCTCACCGCCCAGCAGGACATCACCGAGGCCGATCTGGACCGCTTTATCGCCCGCACCGCCGAGGTGCGCGGCGTGGCCATCGCCAGCCTGGCGGGCTACAAGAGCTACATGATGGGCGATCTCGTCCAAGGTCCCCGCCACCCCTTCATCAAGGAATGGGCGGCCCGCCAGACCTTCATCGCCCTGGGCAACCTGCTCACGTCCGCCGCCGTGCTTGGCGTCGACGCCTGCCCACTCGAAGGCCTCGAACCGGCCAAGTACGACGAGATCCTTGGCCTGGTGGGCTCTGGCTTCGCCACCATCTCCGCCTGCCCCCTGGGCCATCGCGCCGCGGACGACAAATATGCCAGTGCGCCCAAGGTGCGCTACGAGGCCAAGGACGTCATCGACCACCGCTGAGCCTCGCTTGTTCAAGGCCAGGGAAACGGTCAGCACCGTCTCCCTGGCCTCATACTTGGGGGGCGAAGGAGGTTCCTATGCTGACCCGCACCCTGGGCACCCAGGGCTTGACCGTTTCGGCCCTCGGCCTCGGCTGCATGGGCATGTCGGACTTCTACGGCCACCGGGACGACCTGGAATCCACGGCCACGCTGCATCACGCGGTGGAGCTGGGCGTCACCTTCTTCGACACCGCCGACATGTATGGCCCCCACGCCAACGAAGTGCTCGTGGGCAAGGCCCTGGCGGCCGTGCGCAACCGGGTGGTGATCGCCACGAAGTTCGGCATCGTCCGGGATCCCCAGGACCCCACCGTGCGCGGCGTCTGCGGGCGGCCGGACTATGTGCGCAAGGCCTGCGAGGGCAGCCTCGAACGCCTGGGCGTGGCCACGATCGATCTCTACTACCAGCACCGGGTGGATCCCGAAGTGCCCATCGAGGACACCGTCGGCGCCATGGCTGACCTGGTCCAGGCCGGCAAGGTGCGCTTCCTGGGCCTGTCTGAGGTGAGCCCAAGCACGCTGCGACGGGCCTGCGCGGTGCATCCCATCAGTGCCGTGCAGTCCGAATATTCCCTTTGGACCCGCGATCCCGAAGCGGGCCTGCTGCCGACCTGCCGGGAACTGGGCGTGGGTCTCGTGCCCTACAGCCCCCTGGGTCGGGGCTTCCTCACGGGCCAGCTGCGCCGCTTCGAGGATTTCGAGGCCGGGGATTACCGGCGAAATTCCCCCCGTTTCCAGGGCGAGAATTTCCAGAAGAACCTGGACCTGGTGGCCCGGCTCCAGGACATGGCCGCGGCCCGCGGCTGCACCCCAGCCCAGCTGGCCCTGGCCTGGGTGTTGGCCCAGGGCGGCGACCTGGCCCCCATTCCCGGCACCAAGAACCGCAACCGCCTGGACGAGAACCTGGGCGCCCTCGACCACGTGCTCTGTCCCGGAGAGATCGAGGAACTGAGCGGCCTTTTCCCGTCGGGCGCGGCCGCTGGAACCCGTTATCCCGAAGCCATGATGCACATGGTGAACCGCTAGGAAGGCCATGGCCCGCCGCCCGGACGCCCACCCTGACAATGCCCTGGGTCCCTTCTTCGTGGACCGCACCTGCATCGACTGCGGCACCTGCTACCAGTTCGCGCCGGGGACCTTCGCCGATGGGGGTGACCATGCCCGGGTCCACGCCCAGCCCGCGAATCCGAGCGCCCAGATGCGGGCCTCCATGGCCCTGGTGGCCTGCCCCGTGGGTTCTATCGGTACCGCGGACAAGGCCACCCTGCCCGCCGCCGCAAAGGCATTTCCGGACCCGCTCACGGAGGATGTCTACTTCTGCGGCTACACCAGTGAGAAGAGTTTCGGCGCCTGGAGCTACCTGATCCGTCGTCCCACAGGCAATGTCCTCGTGGATTCTCCGCGGGCCGCCGAACCCCTGATGAAGCGCCTGGAGGCGCTGGGTGGCCTTGCCATGCTGGTCCTGAGCCACCAGGACGATGTAGCCGATCACGCCGCCTTCCGTGCGCGCTTCGGCTGTGAACGGACCATGCACCGGCGCGACGGCATGACGGGAATGGAACGGTTGGTGGAGGGCGACGAGCCCATCTCCCTGGCCGAAGACCTGCTGTTGATACCCACCCCCGGCCACACGGCCGGAAGCGTGTGCCTGCTCTACAAGGAGTTTCTATTCACCGGCGATCACCTCTGGTGGAATCCGGACAAGGGGCGCCTGTCCGCCTCCCGCTCTTTCAACTGGCACTCCTGGGACCAGCAGTTGTCCAGCCTGGAGAGGCTGCTGGCCTTCGATTTCAGCTGGGTGCTGCCGGGGCATGGCAGCATCCATCAGGCGGCCAACCCGGCCGCCATGCGAACCGAACTGGAACGATCCATCGCCGTGCTCCGGCGCTCTTGATCGCCGTCTCAGCCGGGCCGTGGGAAACTAGGGGGTTCGCCGGAGTCCCCCATGACCACCGCCTCTGATGCCCCCATCGTCACTTCCCCCCGCGGCACCCACTTGCACTGCAAGGGCTGGGTGCAGGAGGCTGCTCTGCGCATGCTCATGAACAACCTGGATCCCGAGGTGGCCGAGCGGCCCGAGGATCTCGTGGTCTATGGCGGCCTGGGCAAGGCGGCCCGCAACTGGGACTGCTTCTACGCCATCGTCAAGGAGCTGAAGCACCTGAACGATGACGAGACCCTGCTGGTGCAAAGCGGCAAGCCCGTGGGCGTGGTGAAGACCCACGCTGATGCCCCCCGCGTGCTCATCGCCAATTCCAACCTGGTGCCCAAGTGGGCCACCTGGGAGGTCTTCCGCGAACTGGATCAGAAAGGCCTGATGATGTACGGCCAGATGACCGCCGGCAGCTGGATCTACATCGGCAGCCAGGGCATCGTGCAGGGCACCTATGAGACCTTCGCCGAGGCGGCCCGGCAGCACTTCCACGGCACGCTGGCGGGCACCTGGACCCTCACCTCGGGCCTCGGTGGCATGGGGGCCGCCCAGCCCCTGGCCGTCACCATGAATGGCGGCGTGGCCCTCTGCATCGAGGTCGACCGGACCCGCATCCAGAAGCGCATCGATACCCGCTACCTGGACGAGTGGACCGACAACCTGGATACCGCCCTGGCCCTGGTCCACCAGTACGTGGATGCCAAGGAGGCCCGCAGCATCGGCCTGCTGGGCAACGCCGCGGAACTGTTGCCCGAGATCCTCAAGCGGGGCTTCAACCCCCAGCTGGTCACGGACCAGACCTCCGCCCACGACGAGTACAACGGCTACATCCCCGCGGGGCTTTCGCTGGAACAGGCCGCCGTGCTGCGCAAGGAGGAGCCCGAGGCCTACGTGCAACGGGCGCTTGCCTCCATGCGGACGCACGTGGAGGCCATGATCGAGTTCCAGCGCCGAGGCTCGGTGACCTTCGACTACGGCAACAACATCCGTGCCCAGGCCCAACGCGCCGGCTGCGAGAACGCCTTCGCCTTCCCGGGCTTCGTGCCCGCCTTCATCCGGCCCCTCTTCTGCAAGGGCATCGGCCCCTTCCGCTGGGTGGCCCTCTCCGGGGATCCCGAGGACATCGCCGTCACGGACGCCGCCATGATGGAACTGTTCCCAGCCAACGAAGGCATGCTCCGCTGGCTGAAGGCCGCCCAAGAGAAGATCGCCTTCCAGGGCCTGCCCGCCCGCATCTGCTGGATCGGCGCCGGCGAGCGCCACCTGGCCGGGCTGAAATTCAACGAACTGGTACGCACCGGCAAGGTGAAGGCGCCCATCGTCATCGGCCGCGATCATCTGGACAGCGGCAGCGTGGCCAGCCCCAACCGCGAGACCGAGGCCATGAAGGATGGTTCCGATGCCGTGAGCGATTGGCCGCTCCTCAACGCCATGACCGCCGCCTCGGGCGGCGCCTCCTGGGTGAGCTTTCATCATGGGGGCGGCGTGGGCATGGGCTACAGCCAGCACAGTGGCGTGGTCATCGTGGCCGATGGCACCGAGCGCGCCGACCGCTGCATCACCCGCGTCCTCTGGAACGACCCCGCCATGGGTGTCTTCCGTCACGCCGACGCCGGCTACGAATCCGCCCGCGAACATGCCGAAACCATCGGCCTGCACATTCCCATGAAGGGCTGAAAAGAACCAGTTGCCACAGATGAACACGGATGAACTCAGATCAGGACAGGCCCCGATCCTTCCGTGTTCATCTGTGTTCATCCGTGGCTAATGAATAGAGGTTCCCATGTCCCGTCCCTGCCCCTGCACTTCCAAGAAGACCTACGACCGCTGCTGCGGCCCCTTCCATGCGGGGACGGCGGCGCCGGAAACCGCCGAGCAGCTCATGCGCTCACGGTTCTCGGCCTATGCGCTCGGCAAGGTGGACTACCTCATCGGCACCCGGCCCGAGGCCAAAAGGGCCGACGAAAGCCGCGAGGAACTGGCCACCTACTGCAAGGCCGTCAGCTGCGTGGGCCTGAAGATCATTGCCAAGGACAAAGGCGGCAAGGACGATGACACCGGCATCGTCACCTTCCATGCCAGCCTCCAGACCAACGGCCGCCGGAGCCTCCACATCGAAACCAGCTCCTTCGCCCGGGAGAATGGTCGCTGGGTGTATGTGGATGGGGTGACCAAGGGGTAGTTGGGAAACGATCCGCCCGAGCCCATTCCTGAATGGGGACAAGCTCGTCTATTATTTCCTATGGAATTCATGGAATTTAACTACCATGAGCATGCACCCGAAGAATGCTTTGAGGTCATGCATGGATGAAGGGCCTGTTTTCATTCGCCGAGCAGATTACGGGGCCCGCATTCTGGTGGTGGATGACGATGCCCTCGCTCGCCGCAGCCTGCGGGCCATGCTGGAGCGCAGCTACTACCAGGTGGAAACGGCCGAGGGTGGGCCAGAGGCGCTTGCACTCCTCTCGACCTACCATCCGGAACTGCTCCTCCTGGACATCCAGATGCCCGTCATGGATGGGTTGGAGGTCTGCCGCCGGATCCGCGACCTGCCCAACGGTGACCTGCTGCCCATCATCTTCCTGACGGGAGAGGAGCGCCCCGGCATCCATTCCCAGGCCTTCCAGGCCAAGGGCGACGACTTCCTGCGGAAACCCGTCCTCTCGGTGGAACTGATCACCCGGATCCGGAGCCTGTTGCGGCTCAAGCGGCTCCAGGCGGAAATCCAGGCAGAACGGGACAACCTGCTGGACCTCCAGAAGCAACGGGAGCAGCTCTTCGAATTCATCGTGCATGACCTGAAGAATCCCCTGTCAGCCATCCAGGTGGGTCTGGATCTGCTTGGCGCCAGGGACGACGGTGACCTGGCCTGGCGCAGCCAGGTTGGCCGTCTCCGGGACACGGCCAAGTACATGGGGGGGATGATCCAGGACATCCTGGACATTTGGCGCGCCGAGCAGGTGGGGTTGTCGCTCCACAAGACCCGAATCCCACTCAATGCCTGGATTCCCGGCCTGCTGAAGGATGTAGAATCCCGGGCCGAGGCCAAAAGCCACAGGCTGGTCTGGGAGTGCCCGATCGACCTGGAGGTCGAGGCCGATGAGCCCTTCCTCCGGAGGCTCGTGCTGAACCTCCTCGACAACGCCATGAAGTATTCGCCTTCCGGCAGCCAGACGACTGTGGAGGCGCGCTCGACCGAGAATCGCATCCGCATGGAAGTGCGTGACCAGGGTCATGGGATCCCCAAACACATGCGGGATCAGGTCTTCAAGAAATTCGTCCGGCTCGAGGAAGGAGGGCCCGACAGCCGTTCCAGTTCGGGTCTCGGCCTGTCCTTCTGCCGACTGGTCGCCGAAGCCCATGAGGGGCGAATCTGGGTGGAGGGCAACTTGCCGAAAGGGAGTTCCTTCGTGCTGGAACTCCCTGAAGTTCGCACGGTCTGTGACCAGTCCTGATCAGTGCAGCCCTGGATCCTGCTCCCCGGCCGGGATGGCCAGGTCCAGCTGGTTCTGCCTGGGCGGCAACGGACAGGTAGCGTAGATGGTGAAGGCACAGGGCGGGTTGATGGCGCGATTGAAATCCAGGATCACCTTGCCGTTCTTCGGCAGGTCGGCATAGAGGAAGCGCCCCGCTGCATAGGTGCCGTGGGCGCTGGTGGCGTCCTTGAAGATGAGGAAGAGTTCCGGATGCTCGGGGTCTTCGATCATGGGCTCCAGCGTGACCTCGCGGCCACCCACCTTGAACTTCAACAGGCCTGGCGCGGTCATGGGTTCCGTGGTGCCCAGCACCGTGGGGATGGCCCGGCTCTGCGGTGTGGCGTAGGGTAGGAACTCCGCCTCCACGCGCCAGGCAGGGTCCACCGCGTAGCGCGGCACGCCATGGAAGGCCCTGCGGGCGGGTGTTTCCGGATCCTTGATGCGGATCCCGAAGCGGTCGCCCCGGCGAATCACATAGAGCTTCACCCGGCCAGCCTGCAACACATCCGGCTTCCCCTCCGCATCCGACTTCAGCAGGGCCTCGCTGGCCGGCTGCCCATTCAGGAGCAGACCACTGCCCGGGAACGGCTGGAAGCGCACGGCCGCCCCCTCGAGGATGAACAGGCCCGCCTTGGCCGGAGCCGCCCAGGCCGGCAGCAGCACCGTGGCGCCCGGCGCGGAGCCCAGGGTGTTCTCTCCGGGTTGCAGCCAGTCCCGGCCGATGAGGCTGAGCCAGCCATCTTCGGAGGCCAGCCGGGCCACCCGCTCTGCGTGCCAGACATCCACCGAAGTCCGATAGGCGTCCTGGGCCATGGCAGCCGAGCAGAGAAAGATCGTAGAGGCGAGGGCTAGGACGCGTGTCATGGCCTTATGGTACCAGTGAGACTCGGGTCAGCAGCCTGGAACGATCTAGGATGGTGGCTGCGCCCCACCCCTGCCCGGAGTTCCCATGCGCCCTGCCGCCCTCGCCCTCCTTTCGGTCCTGGCCTTGCCCATCGGCGCGGGCGAAGTCCCGCGCCGCCCAGTCCACACCTTTTCCATCGTGGCTCGCGATCCGGTGACGGGCGATCTGGGCGTGGCGGTCCAGAGTCACTGGTTCTCGGTGGGCTCGGCGGTGACCTGGGCGGAGCCCGGCGTGGGTGCGGTGGCCACCCAGAGCTTCACGGAACCCAGCTATGGTCCGCTGGGGCTTGCCTTGATGAAGGCCGGGAAAGCCGCGCCCGAGGCCCTGAAGGCCCTGCTTGCGGCCGATGCGGACCGGGCAGTGCGGCAGGTGGCCATGGTGGATGCCCAGGGCCGGTCTGCGGCCCACACCGGCGCAAAGTGCATCCAGGCCGCAGGCCACGAAGTGGGTGAGGGCTTCACGGTGGAGGCCAACCTCATGGACCAGGCCAGCGTGTGGCCCGCCATGGCCAAGGCCTTCCGCGGGGCCAAGGGCGACCTGGCGGATCGGATGCTGGCGGCCCTCCGCGCGGCCCAGGCCGAGGGTGGCGACATCCGTGGCCAGCAGAGCGCGGCCATCCTCATCGTGAAGGGCAAGCCTTCGGGCCAGCCCTGGAACGACCGCCTCTTCGACCTGCGGGTGGAGGACAACCCCGATCCGCTGAAGGAACTGGGTCGCCTCATCCTGTTGCGCCGGGCCTACCGCCTCATGGACGAGGGCGATGGCTTCGTCACCGCCGGCAAGTGGGCCGAAGCCAAGAGCGCCTACGAGGCCGCCGCCAGGCTGGCCCCGGGCATCTGGGAGATGCCCTTCTGGCAGGCCGTGGCCCTGGCCTCAAGCGGCAAGCTGAACGAGGCCCTCCCCCTCTTCAAACAGGTCTTCGCCGCCGAACCCTTCTGGAAGCGCCTCGTGCCAAGACTCGCCGAGGTGGATCAGTTGCCGAAAAACCCTGCGCTGCTGAAGGCCATCGAGGCGCAGTAAGAATGAATGAGCCACAGATGAACACGGATGAACACAGATCAAAGCGTCATTTCATCCGCGTTCATCTGTGTTCATCCGTGGCCAATCAGGTTTTAGTGGTTGAAGGCTCGGACTTCGGTGCGAGCAGCATCCGCAGGCCGTAGAGGATGGCGCCCACGAGGATGAAGCTGTCGGCGAGGTTGAAGGTCCAGTACTGCCAAGTGCCGAACCAGAAGTCGAGAAAGTCCACCACGGCGCCGCGCAGGATCCGGTCGATGCCG
>JBBQHW010000004.1:0-71415 GCA_038324335.1 Holophagales bacterium | reverse complement strand
CGGCCAGGGCAGTCCCGGCACCGGCCTGGTGCAATTCGCCGCCAAGATTTCCCTGGACTCGCTCAAGGCGGACCCCATCTCCAAGTTCACCATGGACATCATCGGCACAGCCACCGCCGTCCTGTTCGCGAACTGTGATGGTGTGGTCTGGCTCGATGCCCGGGATTTCACCGGAGAAGAACTCTTCCAGGGGACGCAGAACGGCCGCCCCATGAACTTCTTCAAGGACTTTGCGGGAGCGAATTCCCCGCAAGGCTGCGGCACGAATTCCCATTACGCCGCCAACTGGATCGTATATCGGGACCAGTACCGCTAGGCCGAGCCAGACCACCCTGCCCAGGCGAGCTCCAGAGAGGGTTCGCCGGGGCGGGGCTTGAATGATTGGCTCGACGTCAGGGCTGTTCGACCAGTTCGACGCGGCGATTGCGGGCCCGCCCCGCTTCGGTCCGGTTCGTGGCCACCGGCGCGAAGGGGCCGGCGCCATGGGGCCCCAGGCGCTTCGGGTCGATGCCCAGCTGCACCAGCGACCGGATCACGGCGGCGGCCCGGGCATCGGAAAGCGCCAGGTTGGCCTCGGGTGAGCCCACGCTGTCCGTATGCCCCACCACCCAGGCCCGCAGGCGCGGATTGGCCCGGAGCATCTTGACCAACTCCTTCAGCGCGGGCTCCGATTCAGCCTTGACGTCGGCCTTGGCCGTATCGAAGTAGATGCCGGGCACCGCCACGTGGCCATCCTGGGCCAGGCCGCTCTGCAGGGCCGCGGCATTGGCCACTACGTCTTGCTGCATCACCTGGCGTTCCACGATGATGAGGCTATAGCTGTTGCCGAAGGCCTCCAGGTCGGCCCAGGTCTCCGTGCCGTTTTTCGCGATGAACAGAGTGGTGCGGTCGCCGCCGTCGTACAGCACCTTGCCGCCGATCTTCACCGTGGCGTTCTGGTAGTTCCGGATGATCTGCAGCTGGCTGGCCGGGGTGGCGCCGCGGCTCTCGTCGAAGGTGTAGCCGTATTTCAGGAAATGCCCTTCCACTTTCCTGCTGCCGTCCTTGCCCACCCGGAATTCATGGCCATCGAACTGGGCCTCGACGAAGGAGCCGCCCTCGGCGAGGAAATAGTTCGGCACCCGGGTGAACAGCTGGGGGTCCTTGAACCCCCTGAAGTCCGCCAACTGGGCCTGGACGCTGACTCCGGCCAGGAAGAGCCCCGCCAGCAGGAACCTGAACATCGACCTCATCATCACTGCCTCCTTGAGTGGGAAAGGGCTGCACTACCTTGCGAAGTCCGTCTTCTGGAGGTTGCCCAGGATCTCCCCAGCCATTGACTTGGGGCCCACCATGCGCCAAGACGATGCCAAGGTCAAGCATCATCCGCACATGGCGAAGCCCTGCTGGAACAGACGAAGGGGAACTACTTCCCCTCCTCCCACCGCTTGCGGTCGAGCCACACCTGCTCGTCCTTGCCGCGGGGATCCTTGCCCTGCCAGTGGAGCTTCAGGGGACCCTGGGCGTCCTTCTTCTGCACGGAGACGCCAGTGCCTTCGCCGGTGCGGAGCAGGTGCAGCAGGCCTTCGACGCTGAGCACCTGGGGCAGGAAGGGCAGCGACAGTTGCGACAGGTAGGGGGCCCGCTGGTCGACCTTCTGGCGGGGCACCTGTAGCCGGTAGCCCGAGGCCGCATCTCCATCCAGCAGGAGCAGCCGCTCGCCGGGCGCGTGAAGTTCCAGGATGAGGCGGCCGCTGGCCGCCTCCATCAGCAGACTGAGAGTGCCCACGCCCTCACCCTCCGGCCCGGTGTAGCCCCAGCCGTACTGCGCGCGGATGGGCGCCGCTGGGGCGGGGGCGATGAGGGCGGGTGCCGGGTTGACCGTCACGGTCGGGGGAGGGGCCTGCATGGGCATTTCTAGTCGTCCTCGTCGTCGTCAGGCGCGGCCGGGACAGGGGAGGCCGTCGTGGCCGGGGCTTCGAGCTTGGCCGCCTGTTCCTTGGCGATGCGGATGCGGAGATCCCCCAGGCGCTTCTCCAGGGCCGCGTGATCGGGGAAGACGAAGGCCAGGGCCCGGTCCCATTGTTCCGTGGCCTCGACCAGCTTGCCTTGCTTCACCAATACTTCGCCGAGGTGCTTGCGCACCTCCGGACTGAAGGGGCTCAGGTCCGCGGCCCGCCGCAGGGTGGTTTCCGCTTCTGCCGTGCGGCCCAGCTTGAACTGGGCCCAACCCAGGCTGTCCACCACGTTGCCGTTGTCCGGTGTGGCCTTGGCGCTGGCTTCGATGAGCGTGGCGGCCTCTTCGAGATCCCGGTCCTGTTCCAGCAGGAGGTAGCCGAGGTTGTTCTGCACCAAGGGATTGGCGGGTTCCAGGGCCTGGGCCTCGCGGAGCACCGCGAGGGATTCCGCATGCCGGCCCAGCTGATCGTAAGCCTGGCTCTGCAGGATGAGCATGTCCACGTTGCGGGCCGTGGAGAGCTTGCGGGCCCGCTCCAGGGCCTCCAGACACTTGTCCCAGCGTTGGAATTCCTGCCACAGGGTGGCCATGCCTTCCAGGTGGAGCTGTTCGAGGGCGTCCCGCGTCTCCTTGCGGGCGAAGAACTGGTACTCGAGGTATTTCGGCGGGAGCTTGGCCGCCTCCTGGAAGAAGGGCAGCTTCGGATATTTGGCGATGCCCTCCTTGAGTGCGATGAGGGCACTCTTCCAGTCGTTCTGGCTGATGAGCGCCTGGGTCTTGAAGACCTGAGCTTCGCCGTCGGTGCGGGGGCGGGGCCGGCGCTCCTTGAGGAAGACCAGCAGGGCCTTGCCCTTGCCCTGGAGCAGCAGGGATTCCGCGTAGAGCATCGGCGCGCCATCGGCGATCCACTCGGTCTCCACCTGCTCATTCACCAGCACCTGGAGGCGGCGCTCGGCCTCCTCGAAACGGCCCAGGTTCATGAGGGCGCGGGCCGTATGGAAAGTCAGCAGGGGACTGGGTTTCAGGGCCTCGGCCTTGGCCAGGGTCTCGAGCGCTTCGCTGAAGCGGGCCGTCTGCAGCCGCACCAGGGATATGTTCTCCCACAGGCCGGATTCCTGGGGCAGGTGGCGGGCCAGCAGCAGGAAACTCTCCTCGGCGTGGGCCAGGTAGCCCGCCTTGATCTGCTCCCGCGCCAGTTCCTCCAGCAGCCGGAGGTGCCGGTCCTCCGGATTCTTGGCATTCAACGCCAGAAGGGCTTCGCGTTTGCCTTCGTAGTTCTGGATGGCGCGGGCATGGATGAGGACCCGCTCCCAGGCCGGCCCGTAACCCGGGCGCATGCGGCCCAACCGCAGCCAGGCCTTCATGGCGCCTTCGCCATCCTTCAGCTGCTCGGATAGTTCGCCGAGGCGCACCCAGAGTTCCGGATCCTGGGGCAGCAGCAGCGTGGCGGCCCGCAGTTCCTTGGCGGCTTCGGACGCCAGGGAGGCGTCGTTCTGGGCCCGCTGGACCTGGAGGAGCGCCAGGTGGGCGCGGGCTTCGGCGTTCTGGGGGGCGAGCTCCACGGCCTTCCGGGCCGGGGCCACGGCGCCATCGGGATCCTGGGCTTCCTGGAGGGCCTCGGAAAGCCGGAGGTTCGCCTCGGCGCTCCCGGGAACCCGGACTAGCACGCGCCGGTAGATGGCCGCGGCCGCCGTGGGATCGGTGCCGCCGCTCCTCAGCTGCAGGGCCCGGGCCTGGAGCATCAGGGCGCGGACATCCTCGGCGGAGCCCAGAGAGACCGTCAGGAGGAGCGCGAACAGGGAAAGTCGGATGTCAGGCACGGATGGCCTCCGCTTGGAGCAGCGATAGCAGTCTCGCATGGGGCGAGGCCCAGGCCTCGGGACCCAGCACCCGCTGCACGGCGGATTCGCCGGGGCGGGGAAGAATGCAGTGGATTTCGGTGGCCGGCGCAGCCCCGGCTGGTCCGGCAGTGTGGTGGGCCTTCTTGTCCCGCACCAGCAGTGGCAGGCAGGCCGTCCAGGGGGCCACCAGCCGTGCGAGGGGCGCCAGCCGCCGCGCCAGGGGTGCGAGGATGCTGGCCGGGAAGGGCTTCAGGCCCTGCTCCTCCGCGAGCAGGCAGGCGCCCAGCAGGCCCAGTCCCACGGCTTCGCCATGCAGCAGCTGGTAGCCGGAGGCGGCCTCCAGGGCATGGCCCAAGGTGTGGCCCAGGTTCAGCAGGCGCCGCTCCCCGGCTTCGCGGGGATCCCGGTGCACCACGCCGGCCTTGAAGGCCAGGGCCCGCTCCACCCAGGCCACCTTCAGGGGGCCGTCCTGCAGCATTTCGGTGGCCCAGCCCAGCTCGCCCTGGATCAGCGCGGTCTTGACCAGCTCCCAGCGGCCGTTCGCCATGTGGCGCTCGGGCAGACTCTCCAGGAAAGCGGTGCAGGCCACGAGGCGGCGAGGCGGATGGAAGGCCCCCACGAGGTTCTTGCCCGCGGTGAGATCCGCGCCGGTCTTGCCGCCCAGGGCCGCGTCGGCCATGGCCAGCAGGGTGGTGGGCCAGACTTGCCAGGCCACGCCCCGCAGGAAGAGGGCGGCCGCCAGGCCCGTCAGATCGGTGAGGACGCCCCCGCCCAGGGCCACCACCGTGGCGTCCCGATGTAGCGGCACTTCGGCCCAATGTTCCAGCCAGGGAATGATCGTCCGCAGCTTTTTCTCCTCCTCGGGCACCGCCACCCACAGTGCGTGGCTGGGCTCGGGCAGGCCCGCCTGGGCCCAGGCCTCCCGCAGGCGCAGATCGCCCACCAGGGTCCACGGCCCCACCGGGAGCAGGTCCCGGTCGGGCTTTTCCAGGAGGAAGACCTCCGTGGCGAACCCGCTAGGTGTCCCCAGCCTCATGGGCGGCCCTTCAGCGTGGCCTCGGCCTGCATGGCCTCTTCGCCCCGCAGCCACTGGATGACCGCCTTGTCGCCGGGCTTGAAGGCACCCAGCGCGCCCATGAAGTCGTAGATGCTCTTGACGGGCTTGTCCCCGAACCGGATGAGGATGTCCCCCGCCTGCAGGCCGATGGCCTCCGCCGTGGAGCCCTTGGACACGCCGTTGATGCGGAAGCCCTTCGGATTGTCGGCGTAGTCGGGGATGGTGCCGAAGGCGATGCGCATGGGGCTACCGTCGCCCCGCATGGGGAGCTTGGCGGTCTCGGGATCGAAGGCGGGCACCGTCTCCCCGTTGGCGAGATCGAGTACCACGATTTTGCTGAAGGCGGCCACCCGCGCCATGCCCGCGTAATTGATGCGGTCTGCGGTGTCGGTGGGGCGGTGGTACTCGCCGTGGATGCCGGTGAAGAAGAAGAACGTGGGAATCTTCGCCTGGGAGAAGCTCATGTGGTCCGAGCCGCCCACGCTGGCGCCGATGTCGGCGCTGACGGAGAAATCCTTGGGCGCCAGTTTCTGGGCTGCCTCCACGGTGGCCTTCGAGGCGCCCAGCCCGCCCAGCATCAGCCTGGGTGACTTGGGATCCAGGCGGCCCACCATGTCGAAGTTGAGCATGAATTTCACGGACTCCAGGGGCTGGGTGGGGTGCTGCACCCAGTACTGGGAGCCCAGCAGGCCTTCCTCTTCGCCACTGAAATGAAGCAGCAGGATGGAGCGCCTGGGCCGGGCCTGCTGGAGTTCCCGGGCCAGTTCCACGACCAGGGCCGTGCCGGAGGCGTTGTCGTCGGCCCCAGGATGGAGCTGGCCACGGGCCTCGGCGCCGCCCATGCTGTGGCGCTCGCCCATGCCCAGGTGATCCATGTGGGCGCCGAGCACGATGAATTCCTGGCGGAGCTTGGGATCCCGCCCGGGGATGACCGCGATCACGTTGGGCACCTGGGCCTCCTCGCGCCGCAGCTGCAGTTCCAGGGAGAGCGAGGTCCCATGCACCTGGCTGTCGGGCTTGCCGGTCTCCTTGATGGTCTTGAAAAGGGCCGCCAGATCGCCGCAGGCGTCGGCCAATCCCTCCGCCGTCATGCCGAGGACGGGGATGTCCATCTTTACGGGGCCTTCCTCCCGCTGGAGCGGGCGGAGACCCGCGTCTTCCAGGACGATGACGCCCGCCACCTGGGCGGACTCGAGCCGTTTCAGGCGGGCCAGGAGGCTCCGCTCCCCGCGGGGCAGGTGGGCGAAGACCTCCAGGTCGGGCACGACCCGGGCGATCACCGCCACACGGTCCTTCAGCTCAATGCCCGCCAGATCGTCGTAGCCGCCGGGAATCTGGACGCCGTAGCCGAGGAAGGCCAGGGACCTGGTCTGGAAAGCCGCATCCCCGCTCAGGCCCAGGGCCTCGATGTCCTTGCCCCACACGAGTTCACGGGTGTTCTCGCCCCGGCTGATGGAAGCACTCTGGCCTTCCCGCACCACCTTGGCGATGAAGGGGAAGCGCTGGATTTGCGTTTTCAGCCCCAGCGCCTTCAGTTCGCCCTCGATGCGCCGGGCGGCCTGGTCCAACTCGGGATAGCCGTTGCCGCGGCCCTTCAGAGCCGGAGCGGCCAGGAAGGTCACGTCCCGCCGTAGCCGCTGCTCCACGGTCGCTAGCTCCTTCGGCGCGAGGCCCTGGGCCTTGGGCGCGGGCGCCTGGGCCACGAGGGTGGCGGCAACGAGGACAGGCAGCCAGAAACGCATGGAGTCTCCAGGTAATCTCCCAGTTTACATGAGCCTGCTGGCGACTTCCCGCCGCGATCGAGGCACGCGCACCCGGGAGTCGGGCCGCAGATGTGGGACAATGACCCCATGTCCGAACAGGGAGCCTTCTTCCGGTCTGATCAGATGGATCAGCCCCCCCAGCGCCACGCGCTGCTCTGGCGTCTGGCCAGCTATCTGCGGCCCCAGTGGGTGGCGCTGCTGGTCCTGCTGGGCCTGATGGTGCTGGGCGCCTTCCTGGAGGTCATGCCCTCGGAGCTGACCCTGCGCCTCATCAACCGCTTCATGGACCAGGGCAGTCTGAAGGGCGCCGCACCCCTGGTGGCCGGGTTCGCCGGCGTGCTGGTCGCGGGCTTCATCGTCAGTTTCGCGCGCTACTTCATGCTCGCCAAGGTGGGCCAGCGGGCCATGCTCGACCTGCGCGTGCAGCTCTTCGCCCACCTCATGGGCCGCAGCACCGACTTCTTCCATCGCAATCCCGTGGGCCGCCTCATGACCCGCGTCACCAGCGACGTGCAGAACCTCAATGAGATGTTCGCCTCGGGCTTCGTGGCCATCGTGGGGGACGCGCTCTCCCTGCTGGCCATTGTGGCCTGGATGTTCTGGACCAATCCCCACATGGCCCTGGTGGCCCTGGGCATCCTGCCCTTCCTGCTGGTGGCCACCGAGATCTTCCGGCGCCATGCCGGCGAGGCCTTCCGCGAGACCCAGCGGCGCTACGCCAGCATCAACGCCTTCCTCCAGGAGCAGATCTCGGGCATGGGGCTCGTGCAGGTGAACGGCCAGGAGCGCCGCAGCGACGAACAGTTCCGCGTTCTCAACGAGGACTATTACCAGGCCTTCCTCCGCACGATCTTCGCCTACGCGGTGTTCTTTCCCGTGGTGGAGTTCATCACCTCAGGCACCCTGGCCGCCCTGATCTTCTACGCGGGCTTCAAGCTGCAGGCCGGGGCCATCACCTGGGGCCTGCTGCTGGCCTTCATCCAGCAGTCCGGCCGCTTCTTCCGGCCCATCCGCGAACTGGCAGAGCGGTACAACGTGATGCAGACCGCCCTGGCCTCCAGCGAGCGCATCTTCCGGCTGCTGGACAACCAGGAGGCCATCCCCGAAGCGCCCCAGGCCAGGCCCGCGGCCTTCGGCAGCGAGATCCGCTTCGAGGCCGTCACCTTCGCCTACGAGGCCGGTGGCCGCAAGGTCGTAAGCGGCCTCAGCGGCGTCATCCCCAAGGGGCGCCGCGTGGCCGTGGTGGGCCACACGGGCGCCGGCAAGAGCACCCTCATCAACCTGCTCATGCGCTTCTACGATGTCCACGAGGGCCGCATCACCGTGGATGGCGTGGACCTCCGGGAGCTCCAGCTCCCCAGCCTGCGCGCCCTCTTCGGCCTGGTGCTGCAGGACGTCTTCGTGTTCTCCGGCAGCCTGCGGGATAACATCGTCATGGACCGCCCCCTGGACGAGGCGCGGCTGGCCTCGGTGCTCGACCAGAGCCAGCTGAAGGACCTGGTGGACCGCCTGCCCGAAGGCCTGGAGACGCAGGTGGGCGAGCGCGGGCAGAAGCTCAGCGCCGGCGAGCGGCAGCTGCTGGCCTTCGCCCGCATGCTCTACCTGGAACCTGCCGTGCTGCTGCTTGACGAGGCCACCGCCAACATCGACTCCGAGACCGAGGCCAAGATCCAGACCGTCATCGAGCGCGTGAGCCATCGCCTCACCACCTTCACCATCGCCCACCGGCTATCAACCATCCGCGACGCGGACGAGATCTGGGTCATGGACATGGGCGTCCTCGTGGAGCGCGGCACCCACGACGACCTCATCACCCAGGACGGCGTCTACGCCAGGCTCGTTCGGCTGCAGTTTGCCGATGGCGAGGCGGCCTAATCCAAGGTGAGTACTCGTCCCAGCAACACCGCTTCAATGACCGGGAACCTCCAATGTCACAACTCCGCTGAATTTCAACCTGCTTCTCCACCCTCCGCAAGATCCGCCTGACCCATGCAGGCGAGCCGGTCATCCAGCTGCCGCTTCCTCCAGCCAGGCCATCCCCACCAGCGGCAGTGCAGTAGGAGGGCGATCCGGGCCCGAGGCCGAAGCAACAATCCGTGCACCACTTGTTGCAACCTCCTGGATGCGAAGACCCAGTGAGTGGAGCTGCGGGCCGCCGATGGGGAAGCGGCCTAGAACTGGCTGGGAGCTGGAGGTATGGCAACGACGTCCGTCAATTCCCCGCGACGAGCGCTCAGGGGCTTTGCACGAGTCGATAGTAGCCCGCGACCGCGTGCGGGACAGCAATGTGCGTGACGCCCGTGGGGTCCGCCGCAAGGTTGGCCAGCACCACCGAGAAGGGACCGGAGGGCGCATTGGCGCTTTCCACCTGGTAGGTTTTTCCCGCCGTCAGCCAGCGTACGGTGAGGTCCATCTCGTCGCCCACCATCGTCATGGAATCCCGGTAGGGGTTCGCCAGGGGTTCCCCGACGAAAATGCCCTGGCCCGGCCATTGCACGGATTTCCAGTAGGCTTCGATCAGAGTCTCACCGCCGAAGTAGTGGGGGATCAACACGCTCGCCTGGGGGAACTTCTGGGTGTAGTTGCAGGGCTCGCTGACCGTCCCGTAGCTGCCCGTGGCCCCCGCTTCGAGCCAGCGAAGGGCGCTCATCTGGCCGCTGTTGGTGAGTTGTCCTCCGTACGAGGTCAGGTGATCGGCGATGGCCCCGGGCAGGTAGGTGTTGGTGGCAATGCTCGGAACGCTGGCGAGCGAGGCCAGATAGGCCATCACGTCGGTGGCTCCGGTGATGTAGCCAGGACCTGTGGTCGTCTGGTTGAGGTATTTGGCCGTGAGTCCGGAACTGCCCTTCCAGAAGCCCGCGAGGTACGAAAAGTCGTAGCCCCGGACGCTGCGCGCGGAGTCGGTGCTGGTCACCAGGTAGGCCGTACCCGTGGGAGCCCTGCCGTCGGCAAGGACACCGCGATCGATCAGCGCCTTGACGTTGGCAAAACTGGTGCCCGCCAGGGCCATGGTCGGGCGCATGTGAAAATCGTCGTAGGGCCGGGTGGAGGTTGAATTGTAGTACTGGCTGGGGGCCGTGGCGGCGCACCCTCCCGGCATGCAATAGGTGGTGCTGAACCCCAGGGCGAAGGCGGTGGTGATGGACATGCATTGGACCTGGTAGGGGGCGGCCCACGTGAGCGCGTAGGCCTGGACGTTCGCGGGCGTCACTGCGTCGACCTGGGCCTTGATGGTGTTGAACTCGGTGCTCGTGATCGTCGCCACGCCCGTCGTCATGTGGATGTAGATCATGTTGGTAGCGGGGATGTGGCGCGCCGTCTGGTAGTAGGCGCCGACCTGCACCGACTGGGGATCGTCCTGGTTGACGATCACGGCCAGATCCGCAGGCTGGAGGCCCGCCTTCGCGTCCAGGAAAACGGGCACTGACGGTGAACCCTGCGAAGGCCCCGACGACGAATGCGAGCCGCCGCAACCCCCGAATACGAGGAGCATGACCAAGCCCAATGGGGGGCCCAAGCAGGGCGAGGCTGGGCGGTTGGGCAGCATGCCTGCAGTATAGCTCGGTCAGGCTGCTCCAATTCGCCGGTGGGGAGGAGCCTGGAGTCCGGAGTCTGGAGGGATGGATTCCTATGGCCGCCTTCGGCGGCACTTTCCTTCTCCCTTTGGGCGAGGCTGCCCCGATGTGTCGGCTCCAAACTACAGCATCCATGCAGCGCGCAGCAATGCATCAGAAAGCATTACCTCCAGTCTCCAGTCTGTACACTGGCCCCATGCTCCACTTGCCGCCCCTTTACCCCATCACGGACGCCACACTCTCCGAACCCCTGTCCGCCCAGATCCAGCGCCTGGGCGAGGCCGGGTTTCCCCTGGTGCAGTTCCGGGGCAAGCCCCTGGATGCGAAAGCCCAAGGGCAAGAACTGCAAATCGCCCTGGAGGCATCTGCCGCGAACGGCGGCTGGCCCTTCATCTGCGTGAACGACCGGGCGGACCTGGCGCTGCTTGCGGTGCGCGCCGGCCTCAGGCCCTGGGGCCTGCACCTGGGCCAGGATGACCTGCCCGCGGTGGAGGCGAGACGCCTCCCAGGCCTAGAGAACATCCACCTCGGCGCTTCGACGCACGAACCTTTCGAATGGGCCGGAGTGGATGCCGCCTGCGATCATGCGGGCCTTGGGCCCTTCCGCAGCACGGTCACGAAAGCCGACCATGCCGCGCCCATCGGCCTGGACGGCCTCCGTGCTGGCTGCGCGGCGCTGCGGGCCCAGGGGCTCGCGCCCATCGCCATCGGGGGGCTCACCCTCGCCGATGCGCAGGCCTGTTTCTCAGCCGGGGCGGAAGCCCTGGCCATGGTGGGTGAGATCCACCGCGCCAGCGACCCGGCGGCCCTGGGCTGGGCGGCCCAGGCCCAGCGCTGGCGCGTGCGCCCCCTCTTCCGGCCGGGCCAGGGCCTCGTCATCCTGGGTGGCAGCGGGGCCGGCAAGACCACCCTGGGCCGTAAGCTCGCCTTCCGGCTCTCCCTGCCCTTCCACGATCTGGACCAGGTGATCGAGGACCGCGCGGGTCGCCCCGTGGCGGCCATCTTCGCCGAAAGTGGCGAGGCGGCTTTCCGGCAGCTCGAAGCCACGCTGCTCCCGGACCTGCTGACCGCCCCTGCCGTGGTGACCTTGGGGGGCGGGGCCTGGGAAACCCTGGCGAACCGGGCGGCCGTGGCGGCGGCTGATTCAGTGCCGCTCTGGCTCGCCGAAACTCCCGCGCGGGCCTGGGAACGGGCTGGCCAGGATCCCAAACGGCCCCTGGCCCAGGATCGCTCGGCCTTCATGGCCCGCTGGGCCAGTCGCTTGCCCGCCTGGTCCCTGGCGCAGATGATTCTGCCCTTCGGTCACAGTTCCGGGGAACTGGCTGCGGCCTTGATAGACTGAGGGGCATCCCCCTTTCTCCAATGTCGTCATGAGCCCCCAGTGGACCTGATCCTCTCCGATCTGCATTCGAACCTGCACGCCCTCCGGGCCGTGCTGCGCTTCGCCCGGCGTAGGGCCTTCCAACGGTTCGTGCTGCTGGGCGACCTGGTGGGTTATGGCGCCAATCCCAACCAGCTGCTGGACAAGGTGCGGGAGCTGCGGCCCCGCTTCATGGTGCGCGGCAACCACGACAAGGTCTGCGCGGGCCTGGATTCCGAAAGCGCCTTCAGCCTGCCGGCTCGGCAGGCCGCCGACTGGACGAAAGAAAAACTGCGGCAGGACAACTGGCGCTTCCTGGCGGACCTGCCGGTGGGGCCTCTGGCGGTGGGCGACGACTACCAGATCGCCCATGGCTCCCCCATGGACGAGGACGCCTACCTGCTGCACATGCGCGAGATCAGCCAGGCCTTCGACGCCTTCCAAGGCCAGCTGTGCTTCTTCGGCCACACGCACTTGCCCGGCTGCTTCGAGCTGGACGAAGCCAAGGGGCAGCTGAACTGGATCAGCCTCCACCCCGGCGAATGGTTCAACCTGCAGCCCCACTGCCGCTACCTGGCCAACCCCGGCTCCGTGGGCCAGCCCCGGGACCGGGATCCGCGCGTCTCGTTCATGACCTTCGACCCCAAGCACCGGCGCCTGCGGCTGCACCGCCTCGAGTACGACGTGAGGGGCGCGGCCAAGGCCATCCTGGCTGCTGGGCTGCATCGCAATCTGGCCGACCGGTTGAGTCAGGGCATCTGAAAGGCAGCACGCCATGGGAATCGCATCGTTCTTGTCGGCCCCGGTCCTGGAACAGTTCCTCATCCAGGCGCGCCTCACCCGCGCCGTGGCGAGCCTGCGGCTGCAGGGCGTCAATTCCAGACTGCTGGGGGATCTCCGGATTCACGCCAGCGTCCCGGGTTCAGTCCTGGAGTTGGCCGGCCTCCATGTGCGGGACGCGGTGCCCCCCGTGGGCACGGCCGTGACCCTCACCATCCTTCTGGGCGATGAGGTGCTCACCCTGGAATCCCTCCTGCTGACCCCGCTCCCCGATGGGGCCGGGAGCTTCCTCCTGCGCCTGGACTGGCCCCTGGAACCCGCCCGGCTGCACCATCGCCGCGACGTGCGCGTGGCCGCGCCGGAACAGTCGCCCCTGAAGGCCCGCGTGGGGCTGGCCGGCCGTCAGCTCGACGCCCTGCTGGTGAACCTGACGGAAACCGGGGTGGGCCTCGCCTTCCAGGAGGCCCTGCTGGTGGAGCTCCACGCCGTGGTCGACATCGATGCGAAGCTGCCCGATGGGGCCGTGCTCTGCTGCCCGGGCGAGGTGCGCCACTTGACCTACCTGGAAGGCCAGGACTATCCGACCCGCCTGGGCGTGGTGCTCCACCCCAACCGTGATGCAGATCTAGAGCCCATCCGCCGCTTCATCCAGACCCGGCGCACGGACCGGTCCCAGAGCTTCCGGCAGGGCTGATTATCCCTTTCGAAGGCTCACCCAGGTGCCGCTGGCTCCGAGCAGCAGCATGATCACGGCCTGAACCATGGTCTTGTACGAGACTTCCGCGCCACCGTAGACCGAGGAGCGGAGGAAGAGCAGGCCGAGGACGAGCAGCAGGGCGTAGATGGCCAGCATCACCTTCCGGGCCTTTGCGTTGGTGGCCGGCGTGTCGGCGGCGAAGATCCGGTCATAGAACACCAGGCCGATGGCCGCGGCAACGTTGAGAGCCACGAAGAGCAGCCAGAAGTTCCGCGCCGCGGCCGCGGCGCCGGGCAGGCCGATGACGGGCTTCAGCATGGTGCCGTACAGCAGCCCGCCGAGGCTGGAGCCGATGAGGCTGCCGATGACACCGTAGAGGAACGCGTAGCCCATGTAGACGGCCTTCTTGTCCGCCGGGGCCACCAGCCCCACGTAGCTGTAGTACTTCGGATGGGCCGTCATCTCCCCGATGGAGAAGACTGAGATGCCCAGGATGAACACCCAGACGTTGGTGGAGGCGGCCAGGCAGAGGAAGCCCAGGGTGCCGATGACAATGCCCGCCACCATGGTGGGCAGGGGGCGGACGTGCTTCACCACGCGGCTCACCAGCACCTGCAGGAGGATGATGGTCCCCCCGTTGACCACGGTGACATGCTCCGCGTCGAACTTCAGGGGCACGCCAAAGGAGGCGAAGAAGCGGTTCACGGGCGTGGCGTCCACAAAGTCCCGGAGGTACCAGAGCACCGACCCGAAATTCTGGAAGTAGAGGATCCAGAAGCCGGAGTAGACGACGATCATGAGCATGAACCGGGCGTCGCCCAGCACCATGGCGGCGCCGTGGACCACCTCCCGGAAGCTCTTGGTGTTCTCGGGCCTGGGCGGATCCTTGAAGAGGAACACCGTGGGCAGCAGCATGGCGGCGCAATAGAGGGCCGAGGCGATGAACACGTAGCGCCAGGAGAAGCCCTTCAGCACGCTCACCACGAGGGGCGCCAGGAAGGCCCCGATGTTGATCATCCAGTAGTAGATGCCGAAGCCGAAGCCCGAGTTCTCCTCGGTAGTGGTGCGAGCGAGCGTGCCGGAAATGATCGGCTTGAACAGGCCCGCGCCCGTAGCCATCAGCAGAAGCGCCGCGAAGATGGCCCCATATGTGGTGACGTTGCCCGCGACAAAGTAGCCTGCCGCCAGGATGGAGAAGGAGAACAGCAGCATCCGCCGGTACCCGTAGCGTTCCGCCAGGGCGCCGCCCGCGATGGGGATGACGTAGGTGAAGGCGTAGATGAGGCTCTGGAGGAAACCTACGGATTGCTCCGTGAAGCCCAGGCCACCATCCACCACCTTGTTGGTGAGGTAGACCGCCAGCACGGAGTTGAGGCCGTAGTAGGCGGCCCGCTCGAAGAGCTCCATGACGTTGGCCAGCCAGAAGACTGGCGGAAAGGAGCGGAGGGTGCTGGCGGGGCGCTGAGTAGGCATTCCTTGATTATGGTTCCAACGGTTTGAATGAGAAAGGGATGTCGATAAGCGGAGGGGCTGAGGAAAGCGGAGAAAAAGAACAGGTGCCAACATTGGTTTCGTTCTCCGCTCTCCTCCAATCCTCTGCTTTCCTCCGCTTATAAAGTTCTTTCTCTTCAGGAGCCTTCACCCCCGCTTGCAGAGCCTCCGTTTCGCGGGTGCAATGGTTGAGCGAGGATCCAATTGAAGACCATCTCCCTCCGCGTCGACGTCGACACACTGGAAGGCTCCCTCACGGGCATTCCCACCCTGCTGCGCCTGCTGGACAAGCACCAGATGCGGGCCAGCTTCTACTTCAGCTTCGGCCCCGACAGCAGCGGCAAGGCCATCCGCCGCATCTTCCGCAAGGGCTTCCTGGCCAAGATGCGCCGTACCAACGCCACGAAGCTCTACGGCTTCAAGACCATGATGTACGGCGTACTGCTGCCGGCCCCCATCATCTGGAAGCGGGCCGCGACCGAGATGCGGGCCGCGCTTGCCGCGGGCCATGAGGTAGGCATCCACGCCTGGGACCACGTGCAGTACCACGATCTGCTGGACCGGAAATCCAGGGCTTGGCTCTCGGACTGGTACGCGAACGCCCATGAGGCCTTCGGCACCGTCTTCGGGGAAAAGCCCCTGGGCGCCGTGAGCCCCGCCTGGCGCTGCAACGACACCACGCTGGAACTGCAGGAGGCCTACGGCCTCGCCTACGCTGGCGACTGCCGGGGCCTCGCGCCCTTCTACCCCATCGTGAAGGGACAGGCCCTGACGACCCTGCAGATCCCCACCACCCTGCCCACCCTGGATGAACTGCTAGGCCTGGACGGCCGCACGCCGGAGCAGGTGAACCGCGAAGTCTGGGACCTGGTGCGCGAAGATGCCCTCAACGTCTACGCCCTGCACACCGAAGTGGAAGGCGGCGCCCTCTTCGAGACCTTCGATGCCTTCCTGGGCGGCCTCAACGACCGCGGCATCCGCGCCCGCACCCACGCCGACTGGCTTCCCGAACTGCTGGCCGCGAAGCCCCCCGCCAAGGAAATCACCCGACGAGAGATCCCCGGACGGGCGGGATGGGTAAGCTGGGAGGGTGGATTGTAGGCTGTGGGCTGTGGGCGACCCACCCGATCATCGAGCCCGAACAAACAGAGGATGCGGCCCGAAAGGGCCGCATCCTCTGTTAGCTACAACCTACAGCCTAGAGCCCACAGCCCTCAGGCATGCTGCTTGAGCTTGTCCTTGCCGCCGAACCACTGATCCCAGTAGACCACCACGGGGCTGGCGATGTAGATGGACGAGTAGGTGCCGGTGATGACGCCGATGACCAGGGGGAAGGCCAGGTCCTTCAGGGCCGGACCGCCGAACTGCCAGAGGCAGACGCTGACGAACAGCACGGACAGGGAGGTGAGGATCGTCCGGCCCAGGGTCTGGTTGATGGAGTCGTTCACCAGCTTGGTGATCGACACTCGGCGGTACTCCGGACGGTGGCTGTTCTCACGGATTCGGTCGAACACCACGATGGTGTCGGCCATGGAGTAGCCCATGAGCGTGAGGAAGCTAGCCACTACGGGCACGTTGAACTCGTACCCGAAAGCCGCGAAGAGCCCCAGCGCCATGAGCATGTCATGGATCAGGGCGACGATGCCGCCCACGGCGAAGCTCGTCGTGAATCGGAACACCACGTAGACCAGGATGGCCAGCATGGCGAGGCCCACCGCAGTGAGGGTCTTGCTCGTCCACTCGCCGGAGATGCTCGGCGAAAAGCTCTCGTTCTTGCGGATGCCCACGGCGCCCAACCGATAGCTCTTCTGGACCGTGTCATTCACCGCCGCGGGCACGTCCTTGGGCAGTTCGCCGAAGGACTGGTAGAGGCCCGAGGGCAGCTTGTCCCGGCCGGAAATGATCTTCTCGGCGAGGTTCCCGTAAGTCGTCGCGAGCACCGCCTCGTCATTGGTGACGTGGAGCGGGTTGGCCTTGGCGAGGAGGTCGGCCAGGGTCTTGGAGCCCTCGAGGTTGAGGGCGGGCAGCGAACTGGCCGCCGCCTCGGGATCCATCTGCTTGAAGATGCCGCGCAGGGCGTTCGCCTGGATGGTGCTGTCCTTCTGATCGCCGTCCTTCTTGGCCTTCACCTTCACGGAGAAATCCCGGATGGATTTGTCGGCGTTCTCGTAGGCCACCACGCTGGCATCGGGATAGCCATTCTTCGCCAGGGTGGCGCGGATGGTCTCGGGTTCCATGGCCCCGCGGAAGCGCACGGTCATGTCGTTGCCGCCCACGAATTGCATGCCCAGCTGGATGCGCTTGTTGTGCGTCAGATGCCAGGGCTGCACGTAGAGGAAGCAGAGCACGATGATGCCCCAGGAGATGGCCAGCGCCGTGCCCTTGTACTTCATGAAGTCGTAGGAGGCGCCCTTGAAGAAGCTGTGGGTGCCCACCGAAAGCGTCTTGGTGCCCGGGTGGTGTTCCAGCACCCAGTCATAGATGTAGCGGCTGATGTAGATGCTGGTGAACAGCGAGGCCACGACGCCCACGGTGAGGGTCACGGCAAAGCCCTTTACGGGGCCCGTGCCGAAGATGAACAGCAGCAGGGCCGCGAAGAGCTGGGTCACGTGGCTGTCCACGATGGTCCAGAACACGCGGTTGAAGCCCGCGTCGATGGCGCCGGGCACGCTCTTGCCGAGGCCCAGTTCCTCCTTGATGCGCTCGAAGATGAGGATGTTGGCGTCCACCGCCATGCCCAGGGTCAGCACGAAACCCGCGATGCCCGGCAGGGTGAGCGTGGCCCGGAAGGAACCCAGCAGGCCCATCATCACGATGACGTTCACCGAGAGGGCCACGATCGCGTTCAGGCCCGACCAGTGATAGAAGAGCACCATGAAGCCGATGATGACGGCGAAGCCAATGATGGCCGCCCGCACGCCCGCATGGATGGAGTCGCGGCCGAGGCCGGGGCCCACCACGCGCTCTTCCAGGAACTTCATGGGCGCGCGCAGGGCGCCGCTGCGGAGCTGGCTGGCCAGGTCGTCGGCTTCCTGGGCGGTGAAACTGCCGCTGACGCGCACGGCGCCGCCGATGATCTTCTCCTTGGCGCTGAGCTCGGTGACGATCTTGCGGTCGAGCACGATGGCGATGAGCCGGTTCTCCTCGGAGGCGGTCCCGGTAAGGCGGGCGAAGTCGTCGTCGCCCTTCTTGTTGAGGGTGAAGTTGACTTCGTTGGCTTCGGTCTGTGAATTCGAGGCCCGGTGCGAGTCGATGATGTCGGCGCCATCCACCGCCACTCGGCTTTCCAGGAGCACCCAGCGGCTGATCTTCTCCTCGCCGACCTTGGCCTTCGTCGCGGCCTGCCCGGTGCGGCGGGCCTGCCGCTCGCTTTCAATCTCGGGGAGCAGCTCGAATTCTTCGGGAATCTGTCCCTTGTAGGCGGCCAGCGCGTCTTCCTTCGTGGCAAAGTAGAGCTGCGGCACCTTGGCGAGCAGACGCTGCTCCAGGCGGCCTGGGGTGGACAGGAGCTTCTTGATGCGCTCGCGGTCGCCCTCCTCGATGCCGGGGATCTCCACCACGATGCGGTTCCCTTCGGCGCCGCTGGCGGTGATCTCGGGTTCCAGCACGTTGGCGGGATCGATGTCGCGGATGCGCTTCTCGATGACTTCGAGAGCCCGCTTGTTGGCATCGTCCTTCAGGCCCTTCTGGTACTCGGCCTTCTGGGTCAGCCGGAAGGTCTCTCCGTCCACGGCGGTGGCAAAGCCGGGGAAGAAGTCCTTGGCGACTTTTTCCACCGTGGCCTTCTGCTCGGGGCCAACGCCTTCGACTCGCAGGGCTTCGCCGTCCACGCGGACGGTGGCGCCCGGCAGACCCTTCTCCTTGAGGCGGGAGGCGAGCCGATCCTTGCTGTCGCGCAGATCGGCGACCAGGGCTTCCTGGCCCTGGACCTCCAGCTCGAAGTGGACACCGCCCCGCAGGTCGAGGCCGAGCTTGACCTTGGAGAGGGGGGTGAAGAAGTAGCCGCAGCCGAACAGCACGGCGAGAACGATGGCAAGGCGCCAGAGGCTCCGTTTGCTCACGGGGCGCTCCTTACAGAAAGCGGTTCGGCATCAGTGGGAACAGGCGCCGGCCCGGATGGTCAGGAAAATCAGGGCTTGGTTTCCGGCTCGGTGGCCAGGGAGGCCACGGCGGTGCGCCGGGCCTTGACCACGGAACCGCCCAGCTTCAGCCAGAGGTGCTTCTCCTCGACGCGGTCGATGGTGGCGAAGAGGCCAGAGGTCAGTACCACCTCGTCGCCGGCCTTCAGCAGGGACAGGCGGGCTTCCAGCTCCTTGCGGGCCTTGCTCTGGGGGCGGATGAGCAGGAAGTAGAACATCAGGGCCATGCCGCCGATGAACACGAACTGGATCCAAGCGGGACCGCCGCTGGCTTGGGTCTGAAGCAGGGCATACATCATTCAAGGCTCCTCGGTTTGCCATCCGGCGCGCGTGTGCTGGGCGAAGGCTGGAAACCTGTTTTCCAGAAGGGCCTGCCGCGCGGCACGGGTGAGTCCCACAGTGTAGCTCAGGTTGTGGATCGTGTTCAGCGTGAACCCCAGCAGCTCCCCACAGCGGAGCAGGTGGTGCAGGTAGGCCCGGCTGAAGGTCCGGCAGGTGTAGCAGGCACAATCGGGATCCAGGGGCCGGTCCAGCTCCCGGTGCCTGGCGTTCTTGAGGTTGAGCCGGCCGCGACTGGTGAGAATGCGGCCATGGCGGGCCTCGCGGCTGGGCAGCACGCAGTCGAAGAGGTCCACCCCATGTTCGATGCCGAAGAGCAGATCTTCCGGGGTGCCCACGCCCATGAGGTAGCGCGGCCGGTCCGCCGGCAGCTCGCTCACGAACTCGGCCAGCACAGCGTTCATGTCCGCCTTGGCCTCGCCCACGCTGAGGCCGCCCACGGCGAAGCCCTGGAAGGGTGTCTGCGCGTCCAGTTCGAGGGCCTCGGCCAGGTGGCGGCGCCGCAGGTCGAGGTGGGTGCCGCCCTGATTAATGGCAAAGAGGCCCTGGTGGGGTTGCAGGGGCACGGCTCGGCTGCGGGCCAGCCAGCGGGTGGTGCGGGCCATGCTGGTCTCGAGCTTGGTCCGCTCCAGTCGGCCCGGAGGACACTCGTCCAGGGCCATGCAGATGTCCGAGCCGAGGTTGCGCTGGATCTCCAGGCTCCGCTCCGGGGAGAGGAACTGCGGGCTGCCGTCCACATGACTCTGGAAGGTCACGCCCTCCTCCGTCATCTTCCGGATGGCCGCCATGGAGAAGACCTGGAAACCCCCGGAATCCGTGAGGATCGGGCCTTCCCAGCCCATGAACCGGTGCAGCCCTCCGAGGCGGGCCACCAGTTCGTCGCCGGGCCGCAGCCCCAGGTGGTAGGTGTTGCCGAGGATCACCTGGGGAGCGATTTCTTTCAATTGCGCCGGAGAGATGCCTTTTACCGTGCCCTGGGTGCCCACGGGCATGAAGGCGGGGGTCAAGACCTCCCCGTGGCCCGTGCCGAAGCGTCCCGCCCGCGCCTGGCCGACGACCGTCCCAAGTTCAGACCGGAAAAAAAAATTCGGAATTTTATTTTGTGACATGACGGTGACTCGGCTTTCTTAACAAAAATTAACAATCCCGCGCATTTCCTCGCTCGATAGCTGTCAGGGCACTCAGAAAAAACAGCGGAATGTCCTATTCATGAGGACTTGCGCTCAGTTTCAAGACTTGACCAACCATCCTCCCCTTGCCATCTTAGCCGTTGGGCTTGCCCCAGTTCTTTACCCCCGAGGTTTTGGCCGAACCCGTCTTCCCGCTGGTTCGGCTTGTTGTTTTTTTCCCCCTGGATCTTTCAAGGGAGTCGCATGAGCAAAGATCCCCAGAAACCCCTTCCCGCCAAGCCGGCCACTCCTGAGTCGCTGGAGGATGCAGTTTACAAGTCCTCCCTCGTCGCCGGGAACGATGCCATCAAGCGGGGCAACCCCATGATCACGATCCCCGCGACCGTGGCCATGTACGCGCTCTTCGGCGTGGTGGCCTTCCAGCTGGCGAAGCAGTCGTCGGTGGTCAAGGAGAAGCTGAAGACCGTGGGCATCGATCTTCAGGAGAAGGCAGAGGACGCGCCTCCGCCTCCGCCCCCACCGCCTCCGCCGCCCCCGCCCCCCCCGCCGCCGCCCATGGCCGCCACCTCCTCCAAGGTGGACACGACGCCCATCGACCCCCGGCAGGAAGTGGTGCCTGAACAGGCCCCGAAGGAACTGCCCAAGCAGGATCATTCCCTGGGTGGCGTCCCCGGCGGCGTCCCCGGTGGTGTCCCTGGTGGCGTCATCGGCGGCGTGGTCGGCGGTGTCATCGGTGGTGGCACCGGCAAGGTGGTGGACTTCGACTTCAGCCAGATCAAGATCAAGTACCAGCCCCCTGCCCCGCCCTACCCGGCCCTCGCCAAGATCGCGAAGATCCAGGGAACCGTGGTGGTGATGGTCAACATTGGTCCCGACGGCATCCCCACCTCCGCGGTGGCCCAGGAAGGCCCGCCCCAGCTGCGCCCTTCCGCCGAGGCCTATGCCATGCAGTGGAAGTTCGAGCCCGCCCTGCTGAACGGGCAGCCCCAGTACGCCCGTTTCAAGCTGACGATGCCCTACCGCCTCCGCTAGCTTTCCAACCTAACCCTGTCATCCAACTCTTCATCCTTCACAAGGACCTCTCATGAACCTGCTTGCCTCCCCTCTGATGCTCGCCCTTGCCGAAGGTGGCAGCGACAGCTTCTCCCCCGTTGAACTCTTCCGAGGCGCCTCGATCGCCAACAAGGGGATCATCATCATCCTCGTCGTCCTCTTCTGCTACACGGTCTACGTGGCCGTCGAGCGCTTCGTCACCTACGCCCAGAGCACCGCGGCCTCCGACAAGTTCCTCAAGCTCTTCATGGATACCCTCCGCCGGGGCGATTTCGAGGCCTCCAAGCGCGCCGCCACCACCCATAACAAGAGCCACGTCGCCCTCGTGCTCAAGCACGGCCTGGACATCTTCCAGTACGAGAAGCAGCTCAAGACCATGAACCCCAACCATGACGCCATCCAGCCCGTGGAACGCGCCATCGAGCGTGGCAAGGCCGAGGTCGCCGAGCTCCTGAAGAAGGGCATGAGCGGCCTGGGCACCATCGGCGCCCTGGCCCCCTTCATCGGCCTGCTGGGCACCGTCATCGGCATCATCAAGGTCTTCTCCGACCTGAAGACCAAGGGCGCTGGCGACATCAACGCGCTGGCCGGCTCCATCGGCGAGGCACTGGCCACCACCGCGCTCGGCCTCTTCGTGGCCATTCCCGCCGTGTGGATCTACAACCTGCTGACCAACAAGCAGGACGTGGTCATCACCAACATCGACAACGCGGCTTCCCAGATGATCGACGAGTTCATCCGTCGCGAAAGCTCCAACTAGCAGACTTTCCACCCCGTCCGGGGGCGCAAGCCTCCGGGCCATTCAGAGGAGTACACCATGGATGCAGGTGGTGGCAAGAAGGGTGGCGTCAAGTCGGACATCAACGTCACGCCCCTTGTGGACATCGTGCTGGTGCTTCTGATCATTTTCATCGTGATCACGCCCGCCGTGAACAATGCCGTGAAGTTGCCGTTGGCCAAGCACGCCCCCAAGGTCGAGCAGCAGCAGGATGGCAGTCAGAAATACCTGACCCTCATGCTGACTTCCAAGCGCAATGACAAGTGGGAAGTCACCGGCCCCGGCGCCGTGCTCATCGACGACAAGGAAGCCAAGGACATGCGCTTCTACATCAACGATGAAGGCCAGCGCCAGAAGCTCGAGGACTTCATCAACCGCAACGTGGCCGCCCTGAACGACAAGCGCGTATTCGTCAAGGCCGATGCGGATCTTCCCTTCAAGTACATCGACGAGTTGTTCCAGGTCTGCCGGAAGGGTGGCGCCGACGAGGCGTCCATCGTCACCAGCGAGGACAAGTCGGCGGACAAGAAGGAAGGGGGCAAATAATGGATGCCGGCTCGCCCAAGGGCAAACAGAAATCCGACATCAACGTCACTCCGCTCATCGACATCGTGCTGGTGCTGCTCATCGTGTTCATCGTGATGGTGCCCGGCCTCAGCAAGGCCATGAAGGTGGTGGTGCCCCGGTCGGTGGTGGTGAGCAAGCCGACCCCGCCCGATCCCAACAACATCCTGATCCAGGTGGACCAGGACGGGAGCATCACCCTCCAGCAGGACCGCATCGACAAGGACGGCCTCATCGCCAAGCTGCCCGAAGCCGTGCTGCTGCAGCCCCTCAACTACCGCAAGGTCTTCCTGAAGGTGGACGAGGACGTGAAGTTCCAGGTCATGGTGGACGTGCTCGATGCCATTCGCGTGTCCTCCGAGACCGCCAAGAAAAAGTCCCTCGAACAGCAGGACAAGTTCATGGGCCAGGATGGTGGCGACGTCAAGGTGGCCGTCACCCTCAAGAAGCGTCCGGTCACGGTTCCCGTCACCTAGACCAGGATCCCCGCAATGAAAAGGGCCCCGAATGGGGCCCTTTTCATTGCGCAGGCGCTCCAAGTCGGCGATGCCCCAGAACGGTGCCATAGGCCACGCCGACCACGGTGATGAGGACGCCCGCGAGGCCAAAGGCCGAGACGCGCTCCCCGAGGAGGGGCACGGCCAGCAGGAATTGGACGACAGGCAGCAGTTGCAGCCACACGGCCGCCTCGGACACGGACAAGGTGCCATAGGCATCCGACATGAGGAGCTGCCCCCCGTAAGCCAACAGGCTCATGAGCCCCGCCAGGGCCCAGGGACCGAGGCCAAGCGGCCAGGGCGTGAGGGCGAAGGGCAGCACCACCGGCAGTCCCGCCAGACAAAAGAAGAAGAAAATGGTGGCGGCGTTATCCGTGTGCCGCACGGCCCGGATGGCGTTGGCGCTGGTGGCCGCGAAGACCGCCGCGGCCAGGGCCGCCAGCTGGCCCCGACCGAAGCCCAAACTCAGACTCTGGCCCAGGTGCCCCTGGCTGAGCACCAGCGCCACGCCCAGGGAGGCTGCCAGGATGCCCAGCCAGAGGTGGATGGTGGGCCGCTCCTTGAAGAGCACCAGCGACAACACCACGGCAATCACCGGGAACACGTTGTAGAGGATGCCCGCCTCACCCGCCGGAATGTGGGCCAGGGCATAGAAATAGAGCACCACCACCGCCCCGCCGGACAAGCCCCGAGTGATCAGCAGGCGGTAGTGACTGGGCCGGTAGAGCCCGGGGATCAGGCCGAAGGCCGCCAGACTGAGCAGGGCCCCCACCACGAAGCGCAGCACGGCCAGGTGGCCTGCCGTGAAGCCCATGCCCGGCAGCGTGAGCTTCCGCGCCAGGATGGCCATGAGCCCGAAGCAGAGCGCCGACCCCGCCAACTCCACCCGCGCCACCAGGCGGCGGCGGGACTCGGCGGGCGTGTAGGTCGGCATCCTCGAATCATCCAATGCGGGGGCGGAAAGGGAAACCGCAGATGACGCAGATTTCGCAGCTGCGCACTGCCAGTGAAAGAGAGGGTCCACAGATTTCACAGATTACACAGATTGGATTCGGACCAGGTTTTCATTCGATGCCTGAACGCAGTAACGCGGGGACCCCACACAAATTCCATTGGACCCACCCGTAACGGAAGGCCGCGTCAGCTTCCTTCAAGAATCTGTGTGAATCTATGCAATCTGTGGATCCGTGTTTTTATCTGCGCCATCTGCGAAATCTGCGGTTCCCTGTTTGACCTTCTCGAAACTGGAAACCGCTCAAATCAAGGATTGTAGGCGCCCTGGGGCAGGTTCAAGCCCGCCGTGTGGAAGGTGGAACCAAGGGCCCCGCCCCGGAAGGCGCCGCCATCGGCGGCCACCAGGTGATCCAGCAGGTGGGAGAGGTTGGCGCCGCTGGGCACCGTGGGCACACCCAGCTCCGCCGCCAGCTGGGGCAGCGTGAGGTCGTCCAGGAAGGTGCCCTCCTCGCGCACCACGGCGCCGCGCAGGGTGTACTGATCCGTGGGCCCCGTGACAGTGCGGAGACTGGCCGAGGGCACCACCACGGCGTCCACCCAGTCGCTTTTCCCACCCCGCTCTTTTCGCTGGGCGTGGGCGTCGCGGTCCGCATGGGCCGCGTACTTCAGGTCCTCGCCACAGAGCAGGCCCGCCACGGTGACGGTCTCGCCGAAGGTGAAGTTCTTCGCCGCCACCACGCGCAGATGGCTGCCCACGGCGCGGTTCAGTTCCATGGCCACGCGGCTCAGCGTGGGCGCGAAGCTCGCGCCCGTGAGCAGGAGCACCCGCCGCCCTGCGAAACCCTGGGCCTTGGGGCTCTTGATGAAGCGGCGGCTGTGCTCCAGGAAGCGCCGCACCAGGCCCACGCCGTTCTCCAGCTGGGCCCAGGATTTGGAATAGAAAGCCCGGCCCGGCACCTCCAGGCCCGCCCGGGTGAACCACTCGTCCGCCAGCAGCAGCCAGGGCTCGCCGCCGTTGGCCTTGGCGTACTTCCGCACCTCCGGCGTCCAGCGCGCCACCCAATCGCGGGCGAAGGCGGGATCCACGTCGTTGACGTCGGGCAGGTGTTCCCGGTGGGCCGTGAGTCCCACGGGCACGCAGGAAAGGCTCAGCACGCTGCCCCGTCCTGCCTTGTGGCGAGCCCAGAGATCGTCGAGGGTGCGCTGCCAGATGGTGCCGTCATTGAGCCCCGGCGCCACCACGGCCTGGGTGTGGACGTCGATGCCGCCGGCCAGCAGCCGGTCTAGCTTGCGGAGGATGTCGCCCTCCCGCGGATTGCCCACCACCCGGATGCGGGCTTCGGGCTCCGTGGCGTGGACGGAAACATGGATGGGGCTCAGCCGCTCGCGCACGATGCGGTCCAGCTCGGCGTCATCGCTGCTGGAAAGCGTCGTGAAGTGGCCGTAGAGGAAGGAAAGGCGCACGTCCTCGTCCTTGAGGTAGAGCGACTTCCGGAAGCCCTTGGGCATCTGGTGCACGAAGCAGAACACGCAATTCTGCCGGCAGACCTTCACCTCATCCTGGGCCAGGTCCACGCCGATGCCTTCGCCCCCGTTCTCCACATAGGCCTCGAAGGTGCTGCCGTCCGGCCGCTGGACGAGCATGGTGGCCTCGTCCTCCCGGGTGATGAGGAACTGGTAGTTCAGCTGGTCCAGCACCGCCTCATGGTGGATCTCCAGGAGCGTGTCGCCGGGACGAATGCCCGCCTCCTCGGCCAGGCTGCCGGGTTCCACCGTGATCACTTGTACTCCGACTTGTGCCAATTGCCGCTCCATGCTCCGGATTCCTTTCAGGAATCCGGAGATAGATTGTCTCATTGAGCGGGAAGAATGGCTTTTCCTATCTCCGGCCCGCCAGGGCCGGAGCCTACTTAACTAGTTCTTCTTGAGCATCGGCTTAAGCAACCCTACCAAGGGAGGCAGATCTTCTTTGGCCGTAATCCACAGGATCTCTGGACTGACACCGAAATATTCATGAATCACGAGGTTTCTCAGCCCCTTCATCCGGATCCAAGGAATCTCCGGGTGCACCACCAGCAATGCTTCCGGGAGATGCGACACAGCCTCACCGATGATCCCGAAGTTCCGGATCACCGCATCCATCGTGCGGTCATCCCCTATGAATCTCGCCTGGTCCATCCCTTCCAGGTAGCGCTGGATCCTGGCGATGGATTCCAGAATGTCCTCGATCCTAAGTCGCCAATCACGCGGCATGGATGGCTTCCGCCAGGATCCGCTCACGCAATTGCCGCTTGAGGGCATCGGGAGTCACCAAATCCACAGCCTGATGCAAGCGCCTTTCCAAGTCTTCCTGAAGTTCGAAGAACTTGAAATAGCCCCCGGCCTGTCCTGGTTCGAACTCAATCAGCACATCCACATCGCTGTCGGGCCCAGCTTCATTCCGGGCCACCGACCCGAAAATGGCAATGTCTTTGACTGCATACCTAGAGCGCAGCTCAGGAAGAGCCGCCCTCAGAATAGTCATTGCCTCTTCGCACTGCATGATCGATATCCTTCCACGACCAGTATAAGGAAAAGCCCAGGAACACCCCGGGCTTTTCCTATCTCCGGCCCGCCAGGGCCGGAGCTTGCGCCCAACTTAGACAGGAGCCTTTGTTGCCTTCCTCGCCTCGACCACCTTGTCGGCATCGCGGCCGATGAGTTCCTGCAAATGGTGGAAGGCCCAGGTGAAGGAGCCGACGCCCATGGTGAGGCTGCGGAGTTCGACCACCACGTCGCCCATCTCGGCCTGCGGGATGTAGGCGGACACGACATCCCAGCCGTTCCAGCCGGGCCGGGCATCGAAACCCAGCACCTGACCACCGCGACGGCCCGTGACCAGGCGCTGGGCCTTGGGGGTGAACTCGCTGGGCACGGCGATGTGGACTTCGCAGATGGGCTCCAGCAGCACCGGGTGGCAGACGGGCGCGGCCTCGTTCATGCCCACGCGGGCCGCGGTCTTGAAGGCCATGTCGGAGCTGTCCACCGTGTGGTAGCTGCCATCCACCAGGGCCACGTAGATGTCCACCACGGGGAAGCCCAGGGGGCCGCGCTTCATCCAATCCACCACGCCGTGCTCGACGGCACCGAAGAAGTTCTTCGGCACCACGCCACCCACGATCTTCTCCTCGAACTCGAAGCCTTCGCCCCGGCCCCGGGGCTTGATCTCCAGCCACACGTCACCGAATTGGCCGTGGCCGCCGGTCTGGTGCTTGTGGCGGCCGTGGACCTTGGCGGCTTTCGTGAAGGTCTCGCGGTAGGGGACCATGGGCGGATGGTGCAGCACGTCCAGGCCGAAGCGGCTCTTGAGCCGGTCCAGGGCGCACTTGAGGTGCACCTCGCCCTGGCCCCAGAGGATGCGCTCCTGGGTTTCGGCGTTCTGTTCGACCTTGAGCGAGGCGTCCTCCTCGCAGAGCCGCTGCAGCGCCAGCGACAGCTTCACGTCGTCGCCGCTCTTGGTGGTGTGCAGGCTGAGGGCCAGCATGGGCTGGAGGGGTTCCGGCCAGTCCAGCTCCACCTTCACGGAGGGAGTCAGGCCCTCGCTGGTATGCACTTCGTCCATGCGGCCCAGGGCCACCACTTCGCCCAGAGAAGCCTTCTGCTGCTTGACCTGCTGGGCCCCGAAGAGCTTGTTGATGCCGCTCACGCGGTTCCCGGCCAGGGTCGAGCCGTCGGCCACCTCGCCGCGCCATACCCGCGAGATGCTGAGCTTGCCCACGTGCTGGGCGTGCACAGTCTTGAACACCTGCACCAGGGCGTCCTTGCCGGCGGGGATGCCCAGGCGAGCGGCCGTGGCATCCACGTGCGGCGCCTCGTCGCAGAGGGCCTGGAACAACCGCCGCACGCCGGTATCCTTGTCGGCGGAGCCGAAGAAGACCGGTACCAGCAGGTCATCCCGCACGTCCTTGGCCAGGTCCTCGGAGATCTCCTCCACGGGGGGCACCAGGTCGCTGAGCAGTTCCTCCATGAGGTGGTCGTCGAAGTCGGCCAGCTTCTCCAGCAGGGCTTGGCGGGCCTCCTGCTCCTCGGGCACGACGGACTCGGGCAGCGACACCAGGTCCGCGTCCTTGTCGGCCTCGTACTTGTAGGCGTGTTCGCTGATGAGATCGACGTAGCCGGTGATCTGGTCGCCCTCGCGGATGGGGACCTCCACCAGGACCAGAGGCCGTTCCGAGATGACCTGCAAGGCGTTGAGCACGTCCTTGAGCTTCCCGGCGCTGCCCGCGGCTTCCATCTTATTGATGAACAGGACGTGGGGAATGCGGTGGTCGTCCAGGAACTTGAGGGCGGGAGCGGCCATCAGGGCGCGGCCCGGATCGGGATCGCAGACCACCACGGCGATATCCGCGGCCATGAGGGCGTGGACGGCCTCCTGGCGGAACTCCACGGAGCCTGGGCAGTCGATGAGGGTCCAGGCCTCACCCAGGTGCTCGCAGGTGGCCAGGCTGGCCTCGACGCTCATCTGGCGGGCCTTGGCCTCCAGGGAGGCGTCTCCCACGGTGTTCCCCTCCTTGACGGAGCCCTTGCGCGGCAGGGCGCCTGCCACGAAGAGAAGACTCTCCATCAAGGAGGTCTTTCCGGAGAGGTAGGGACCCACGATGGCCGCTACGCGTGGAGTTGACTGGGAATTCCCGCTCACAGTGCCTCCTGATTGTTGGGTATGGATGTCGATCGTTCCAAGTGTTCCGACCTTGTCACACCCTGGCAACACCGAAAAAAAGCCGCCCGGGAAAAGGCGGCTTAAGTCACAAAATGGCGGAAGTTCCAACTTCCCTGGGGCAAGGCTCGGAACCTGCGGTTCCGAGATGGGAAAAGGCTTAGTTGCGCAGCGGTCTGCCGGTTTTCAGGATGGCATCCATGCGGGCCTGGGTCTTTTCGAGGCTGCAGAGGCGGGCGAAGGCCTGGCGCTCCAGCTCGAGGATGCGCTCTTCGCTGACCTCCTGGACCAGACTCACGTCGCCGCCGCAGAGGATGTTCGCCAACTCACCCATGATGATCCCATCGTGCTCGCTGGCCAGGCCCTGGAGCTGGAAGTCCTTGACGGCCAGTTTCAGGGCCGCGCTGCCGCCCCGGCCGGGCAGGAGCAGGGTGCGCTCCTTCACGGGCTGGAAGTCGGCGGCCATCTTCAGGACCTCCTGCTTGGCTTCATGAAGCAGGAAGGCCTTGTTCATGACCCGGCGGTCCGTGCGGCGCAGGTAGCCATTGCGCTGGGCCTCGTCGAAGCTGGTGTGCACGGTGGCCGTGCCGATGCCCTGGAAGCTGGCCTTCACCTTGGGCATGGGGCCCAGCTCGCCCTTGGCGGCCATGGCGTCCTCCATGCGGAGGAGCATCTGGAGGCAACCCCCCCCGGCGGGAATGACGCCCACGCCCACTTCCACCAGGCCGATGTAGAGTTCGGCGTGCCCCACCACCCGCTGGCAAGCCATGGTCATCTCGCAGCCCCCGCCCAGGGCCAGGTTGAAGGGCGCCGCCACCGTGGGGAAGGGCGCGTAGGTGAGCATGCGGCCCGCGTACTGCAGGCGGCGGGCCACCTCTTCGATAAGGTCGAACTGCTTGTCCTTGGCGGCGTTCAGCACCATGACCAGGTTCGCTCCGGCGCTGAAGTGCTGGCCCTGGTTGCCCACCACCAGGCCCTTGAAGCGGCCGGGCACGTGCTTCTGGATGGTGTCTTCCATGAGGCCGATGATGCCGTCGTCCAGCGCATTCATTTTGGAACGGAAACTCAGGCAAGCCACCTCATCGCCCAGATCGAAGAGCTGGCAGCTGCCGTTCTCGGCGATGACCTTGCCCTTGCCCTCCTCGCGCTTGAGGATGATCACGCGCCGGTCCTCGAGGATGGGATCAAAGGCCAGCGTCTTGGGATTCAGCTGCGAAACGGGGACGCCGTGCTCCCAGCGGTAGAAGCTGGGGATGCCCTTGGCCAGCATCTGTTCCACGAGGGGCGCGATGGGCAGCTCCTCGAAGCGCATGCGGGCCACGACCCGCTCCACGCCCAGGATGTCCCAGAGCTCGAAGGGGCCCACCTCGAAGGCGAAGCCGTTCTTGATGGCGCGATCCACGTTCAGGGGCCCGTCCGTCACCTCGCCCAGGCGGTTCACGGCGTAGGTGAGGTTCGGCGCGATGCAGCGCCAGGCCAGACGCCCGGCTTCCGTGTCGCTGGTGAGCAGCGTCTTCACCTTTTCCGCCGGGTCGTCGATGCCCTTCAGTTCTTTCAGGATGGGCCAGTCCTTCTTCACCTGCGGGAGGTACTCCCGGGTGGCCGGGTCGATGGCCAGGAAGGTCTTCCGGCCCTTGGCGTCCTTGAGGCCCTTCTTGAAGAAGCCCTGCTTGACCTTGTTGCCATAGAGCTTGTTGTCCAGCATCCACTGGAGGAACTCCGGGAACTTGAAGACGTCGCGCACTTCGTCGTTGGGGCACAGGTCATAGACGTTCTTGGCCGTGGCCGCAAGGATGTCCACGCCAGCGAGATCCGCCGTGCGGAAGGCGGCACTCTTGGCCCGGGCCGCCGCGTCGCCTAGCACCATGTCCAGCACCTCGAAGGGGATCTTCTCTTCCAGCGCCATGTGCAGGGTGGCCATGATGCCGTGGATGCCGATGCGGTTGCCGATGAAGGTGGGGGAATCAAAGGCCGGCACTACCTCCTTGCCCAGCGCTTCCTCCAGCCAGGTGCGGAAGGCAAGGGCCTCGGCCTCATCGACCTCGGGACCCTTCACGAATTCCAGCAGGCGCAGGTAGCGCACGGGATTGAAGAAGTGGGTGATGACGAAGTGCTGCCGGAAGGCGTCCGTGCGGCCCTCCACCAGAAGCTTCAGCGGGATGCCCGAGGTGTTCGAGCTGATCCAGGCCCCGGGCTTCAGGTGGGCCTCCAGGCGCCCGTACAGCTCGCGCTTGATGGCCAGGTCCTCCTTCACGACCTCCACCACCCAGTCGCAGTCCGCCAGGCGGTCCAGGTGATCCCGCAGGTTGCCGGGCCGGATCTTCTTGAGGAACGAAGGGTGCGTGGCGAGGGCCGGCTTGGCCTTCGCCAGGGCCGCCAGGGCGCCTTCCGCCAGTTTGTCCGGCGCCGCCTCGTCGATGACGATATCCAGCAGCTCCACCGAGCAGCCCGCCGACGCCACATGCGCCGCGATCCCCGACCCCATCACACCCGAACCCAGAACGCCGATCTTCTTGATGGCCATAAAAACTCCTTAATCCACAGATTCCACAGATTTCACAGATTCTGGTTGGGAGCCGAAGTTGGAGGCTCCGACCATTCGTTTGGATTCGAGGGATCTTGCTCCGAAGTTCAACAAAAGGCCCACAGGTCTTTCGCTCACCTTCAGGTAATTCATTAACTGGGCATCCTCGATCAGGCCCAGCCTGGCAAGGGCCTTCAACTCGACAAGGACCCGCTCGAAACAGATGAAATCCGCACAATAGGCCGTGTTGAGTTTTCGCCCCTTGTATTTGATTTCCAGAGCCACCTCTCGCAAGAACGGAATGTTCCGATGCTCAAGTTCGATGGCCAATGCTTCCTGATAGGCAGACTCGGCAAAGCCGCAACCAAGCACCCGGTGCACCTCCATGGCTGCACCGATGATGGCGTAGGTTTCAGGATCCTTTGACTCCACAAGTGCCCCAGAAAATCTGTGTGAATCTGTGAAATCTGTGGACTACAGCTTTTCGATGATGGACGCGATGCCCTGGCCGCCGCCGATGCACATGGTGGCGATGCCGTACTTGCCGCCGTCGGTTTCCAGGCGGCTGAGCAGGGTGGTGAGGATGCGGGCGCCACTGGCGCCGAGCGGGTGGCCGATGGCGATGGCGCCGCCCCAGGCGTTCACCTTGGCGGGGTCATAGCCACCCGCGCGGATGACGGCGAGGCTCTGGGCTGCGAAGGCCTCGTTCAGTTCCATGGCGTCGATCTGGTCCAGCTTGAGGCCGAAGCGATCCAGCGCCTTCTTCACCGCGGGCACGGGGCCGATGCCCATGCGCTCGGGCGCCACGCCGGCCACGGCCCCGCCCAGGATGCGGGCGCGGGCCTTCAGGCCCAGGGACTTGGCCAGGCCCTCCTCCATGACCAGCAGGAAGGCGGCGCCATCCGTAATGGGGGAGCTGTTGCCGGCGGTGACGGTGCCCTCGGCCAGGAAGGCCGTCTTGAGCTCGCCCAGCTTCTCGACACTGGTGTCGGCCCGGACGCACTCATCCTGCTTCAGCGTAAAGGGCTTGCCGTCCAGGCCCTTGCTTTCGAAGGTGACGATCTCCCCGTTGAACTTGCCGGCCTTCCAGGCGGCGGCGGCCTTCTGGTGGCTGCCAAAGGCGAACTCGTCCTGTTCGCGCCGGGTGACCTTGTATTCCTTCGCCAGGTTTTCGGCGGTGATGCCCATGGAGCAGTAGGCCTCGGGATAGGTCTCGGCGATGAAGGGATCCACGCTGGGATTGAAGCCCATCATGGGCACCTTGGACATGCTCTCCACGCCGCCCGCAAGGAAGAGGTCGCCCTGGTTGGTCATGATGGCCCGGGCGGCCATGAGCATGGCCTCCTGGCTGCTCCCACAGAAGCGGTTGATGGTGGCCGCGCCCGCCGTGATGGGCAGGCCCGCGCGGAAGCTGATGAGGCGGGCCATGTTCATGCCCTGTTCGCCCTCGGGCATGGCGCAGCCCACCAGCACGTCCTCCAGGGCGGACCAGTCCTTCAACAGGGGCTTGAGGGCCTCCAGCACCACCGCGCCCAGCTGTTCGGGGCGGGTGGCGGCGTAGGCGCCCTTGACGCCCCGGCCGACGGGGGTTCGCTTGGCTTCGACGATGACGGCAGTTCGCATGGGTCCTCCAGGGGGAATGACGGGGGCTCTGAGTTTCCGAGGAGCCTAGCATCCGTGGGGAGGCGCGGGCGCACTTACCGTGGGTCAACGGAACCGTTCCGGCCCCGGCCTATTCCAGGCAAGATGAAAGCATCCCCAGGACGCCCCATGACCCCGACCTCCGCCCACTCCCTGGAAGCCCTGCTGGCCGAGTGCCAGAAGGTGATCGTGGGCCAGCCCCTGCTGCTGAACCGCCTGCTGGTGGCCCTGCTCTGCCGGGGCCACGTGCTGCTGGAGGGTCTGCCGGGCCTGGCGAAGACTCGCACCATCAAGACCCTGGCCGCGGCCAGCCACACCAGCTTCCACCGCATCCAGTTCACGCCGGACCTGCTGCCCAGCGACGTGGTGGGCACCCTCATCTTCGATCCCCGGCAGCTCACCTTCACACCCAAGCGCGGCCCCATCTTCGCGAACCTCCTGCTGGCGGACGAGATCAACCGGGCCCCCTCCAAGGTGCAGGCGGCCCTGCTGGAGGCCATGGAGGAGCGCCAGGTCACCCTGGGCGACGAGAGCTTCCCCCTGCCGGATCCCTTTCTGGTGCTGGCCACCCAGAACCCACTGGAGCAGGAAGGCACCTTTCCCCTGCCCGAGGCGCAGATGGATCGCTTCCTCTTCAAGCTGCGGGTGGATTACCCCAAGCAGGAGGAGGAGGTCGAGGTGCTGCGGCGCGCCCACCTGAACGGCGATCAGGTGCGCCCCGTGGTGGATGCGGCCAGTCTCCTGGCCGCGGGCCGCGAGGCCCAGCAGGTGCGCCTGGACGACGCCATCCGCACCTACATCGTGCGGCTGGTGCAGGCCACCCGGCCGGGCCATGGCAAGCCCTGGAAGGGCAAGGAGCAGCTCCGCTGCGGCGCCAGCCCCCGAGCCTCGCTGTCCCTCCAGGCCGCCACCCGGGCCCTGGCCTACCTCCAGGGCCGCGACCACGTGCTGCCCCAGGACGTGGTGGACCTGGCCCCGGACGTGCTGCGCCACCGCCTGCTGCTTACCTTCGAAAGCGAGGCCGACGGCGCCACCACGGATCAGGCCATCCTCCAGCTGCTGCAGGCCGTGCCGAGACCGTAACTTTCCGGTTTTCCGGCCAGTTCCCCGGTTGACCCCCCTGTCGCCGGGCGGTCAGACTGGCCTTGGCCCTTAGGGGCCGTTGCAAGACAACCAGTGCTGTTCTGGTTGTCTTGTTGACGGCGCCTTATGTCGGTGGGCCGGCGAAATGGATGCGTCAGCTATGGCCTACGACGGGCGCCGGAATGGAGGTTCGAGTGGGACGACAAGCCGACCTTTCCGAACCTCCGTCGAGATGCGCCGCCCGCTGAGGCGGCCGCAACAGACGCTCCCGCTTCCGCACCCTGAACGGGATGGCGGCCCGCCCCCGGGCGCCCCATCCGCTCCTCCGGACCGGCCATGATGAACCGCTTTCTCGACACCATGTGGGGGCAAGCCAATGCCCTGTTCTCCCCGCTCCGCCGGCGGCGCTGGGTGGATCTCCTGCTGGTCGCCGCGGCTTTCGGCATGCTCTATGGCCTGATCCTCCTGGGCCACCAGTGGACCGCCCTCCAGCGGCCCGAGCTGGTAATCGACCTGTCCCCCTGGGCCCTGCCCAAGTACACCTTCTTCTCCATGATGCGGGGGCTGACGGCGTACCTGATCTCCTTCTTCTTCACGCTGGTCTATGCCTACTGGGCCGCCAAGGATGTTCGTTCCGAACGGCTGCTCGTCCCCCTGCTGGACATCCTCCAGAGCATCCCCGTGATGACCTTCATCGTGCCGCTGATGCTCGCGCTGGTGGCGGCCTTCCCCCACAGCAACGTGGGCATTGAGCTGACAGCCATCATCGCCATCTTCACGGGCCAGGCCTGGAACATGACCTTCAGCCTGTACCATTCACTGAAGAGCGTGCCCGCCGAGCTGCAGGAGGCCGGCACGGTGTACCGGTTCAACTGGTGGCAGCGGTTCAAGTGGATCGAGCTGCCCTTCGCCACCACGGGACTGGCCTGGAACAGCATGATGAGCATGGCCGGCGGCTGGTTCTTCCTGATGCTGGTGGAGGCCTTCAAGTTGGGGGACAAGGATTTCCGGGTGCCCGGCCTGGGTTCGTACATGAGCGTGGCGGTCGAGCATCATGACGTGCGGGCCCAGCTCTGCGCCGTGGCGGCGATGATCATCATGATCGTGCTGCTGGACCAGGTGCTGTGGCGGCCGGTCGTCGTGTGGGCCCAGCGCTTCCGCATCGAGGACACGGTCCAGGTGGCCGACTCCCAGAGCTGGTTTCTCAACCTCATCCGGGGCTCCCGTCTCATCCGGCGCTGGGATCGCTGGCGTGCCCTTCGGCGGCGGAAGCGGCAACATCGCCACACCGTCAAGAAGAAGGTCCTGGTGGCTGGCGGGCCAGAACGCGCGGCCCACATAGCTCCCTGGCTGTCCCTGGTGGCCCTGGTCATCCTCACGGGCTTCCTGGTGCTGGGCGGGGTGGGCGTGGTCCACCTCCTGCATCAGCTCCACCCAGGCGCCTGGTGGATCCTGCTGAAGGCTGCCGGCCTCACCCTGGCCCGGGTGATGGCCTCCATCCTCATCGGCCTCTGCTGGACCCTGCCCGCGGGCCTGGCCATCGGCCTCTCGCAGCGGTTGTCGCGCATCTTCCAGCCCATCGTGCAGGTGGCGGCCTCCTTTCCCGCGCCGATGCTCTTTCCGGTAGTCGTCGCCGTCCTGGCCTCGTTCAAGATCGGTCTGGGCTGGGGCAGCATAGTACTGATGCTGCTGGGCACCCAGTGGTACAGCCTGTTCAACGTGATCGCCGGCGCCAGCGCCATCCCCAGCGACCTACGGGAAGTGGGCACCGCCTTCGGCTTCAGCCGCTGGCAGCGGTTCCGGAACCTCTACCTGCCCGCGATCTTCCCCTACCTGGTGACCGGGTGCCTCACGGCCGCCGGGGGCGCATGGAATGCCAGCATCGTGTCCGAGTACTACAACATCAGCGGCCCCACCTTGCAGACCTTCGGCCTGGGCGCCATCGTGAGCCAAGCGGGAGAATCGCGAAACTTCCCCCTGCTGGCCGCCTCCACCCTGGTGCTCGCGGCCACCGTGGTCCTCTTCAACCGCCTGGTCTGGAAGCCCCTCTACAAGCTCGCCGAAACCCGCTATTCCCTGTCCAAGTGAGGGAACCATGATCCACGCCATCAACGCCAATCATGAAATCATCTGCGAACTGAAGGGCATCCAGAAGTCCTTCGAGCGGGAGACCGGCCAGCCGCTGCGCGTTCTGGAAGACATCAACCTGGATGTCCGGGCCCACGAGGTGGTCTGCCTCATCGGCCCCTCGGGCGGCGGCAAGAGCACCATCCTGCGGATCTTCGCGGGCCTGATCGAGCCAACCAAGGGCCGCACCTTTTATCACGGAGAAAAGATGGAGGGCCTCAATCCGGGGGTCGCCATCGTCTTCCAGAACTTCGCCCTCTACCCCTGGATGACCGTGGAAGCCAACGTGAAGACCGTGCTCCAGGCCCAGGGCCTGGACGAGGAGACCATCAAGACCAAGGCCCACCGGGCCATCAGCCTCGTGGGCCTGGAAGGCTTCGAGGAGGCCTATCCACGGGAGCTGTCGGGCGGCATGAAGCAGCGCGTGGGCATGGCCCGCGCCCTCAGCGTCGATCCCGAAATCCTCTTCATGGACGAGCCCTTCAGCCACGTGGATGCCCTCACGGCGGAGGGCCTCCGGGCGGAAATCCTCGACATCTGGGATGACGCGGAACGCAATCCCTCCTCCATCCTCATGGTGAGCCACGACATCAAGGAAGTGGTCTACATGGCGGACCGCATCGTGGTGCTGTCCGCGAATCCCGGCCGCCTACGCACCATCGTGGAGAATCCCCTGCCCCGGCCCCGGGACATGCGCAGTCCCGAATTCCTCCGCCTGGTGGACCAGCTCCACGACATCATCACCAGCACCGAACTCCCGGACATCGAGGTCAGCGCGCCCGCGACGAATCTTCTGCCGGACCTGGTCGAACCCCTGCCCCCGGCGCCCTCCTCGGACATCCTGGGTTTGATGGAATACCTGGAGACGCAAGGCGGCACGGCGGAGCTCTTCCAGGTGGCCGCCGCCACCCACGTGACCTTTGAGAAGATCCTCTCGTCGGTGAAGGGTGCGGAGATGCTCGACTTCGTGGACACCCCCAAGCGGCAGGTCGTCCTCACGCCCCTGGGCCAGCGCTTCATCCGGGCCAACATGGACGACCGCAAGGACATCTGGAAGGCCCAGCTCCTCGAGCTGCGCCTCTTCCGACTGGTGCAGGAACTCATCGAACTCCATCACGGGGAGCTCAAGGAGGACGAGCTGCTGGCCGAGCTGCAGCAGCGGCTGCCCATGGAGAACTCCGAGCAGACCTTCGAGACCCTGGTCACCTGGGGCCGCTTCGGCGAACTCTTCGCCTACCGCGAAGAGCGCGGCGTGCTCACGCCGGAGTAGTACCCCACCTTCAGAACTGCGCGTGCAGCCTGGTTCTGGACGAAGGCGACGGCGACCCGGTCCTGGGCTCGACCCCAGCCAGTCCCCTTCCCGGCGAGCCCGGCGGACAGGAATCGATCGATCTCGGTGAAGGCCCAGGTTTCAGTGCGGCCATTGTCCCAGCCCCAGCGGGCGAAGGCGCCCAGCTCATCAGCCAGCGCCTGCTCCAGGTTGATGGCCCAGCCCTGCTTGATTCGTCCATAGGCGCGGGTGGCGGTGATGTCGGGCGTGGCGGGCGTGGCGGGCGCTGCAGTGAGGCTCAGCCGGTAGTCGCCCATGCGCGTGGTGTTGCGGTAGGCCATCCACATGGATGACCAGTCGTCGCGAGTCGCGGGAGCCACCCAGCTGGTGGGCGTCACCCTCCACCTTCTCAGTCTCGCCTCCCAGGTCGAAGGTCTGCCGTACCCAGGCCCGGGCCAGGGCGGCGCGAAAGGCTGGATTGTCCACGCGGTAGGTCTCCCCGTTGGGCGCGCCCGCCAGGCCCAGGACGCTGCTGACGCCCTGGCCCGCGGCGCCCTCCGCGTCGAGGTAGAGTTCGGCGCCCTTCCAGAGCCGCAGACCGGTCATGAGCGTGGCCGTGAAGGAAGTCGCCCACTCGCGGGTCGGTTGCAGGGAATGCAGGCCCTGGTAGGGGGAGGTGAAGGGGGCGTTGGTCTGGCCGACCACGGTGGTCTGGCCGTGGAGGTTCCAGGCCTCTGGCTCCGGGGCCTGGGCGCACAGAGGGCCAGGGCCGGCGCAGAGGACAGCGAAGACCAGCCCGAGGCGGAGTGGAAGCCATGGGGCGCACAGGGGAACCATCTTGGCAGAGGAACCCGACTGGGCAGTATCGAGGCTGTGAAATGCTCAGGCGCCCGTTCCCTGGGCTTCCGGCAAGGGCGGTGTGAAGGCGCAGAGGGCGATGCCCGCCAGCACCAGCAGCGCGCCGAGGCCCTGCAGAGGCCGCACGGATTCCGACAGCAGCAGCCAGCCGAGGATGATGGTGGCCACGGGCTGCGTCATGAGGCCCATGGCGCCCAGATTGGTGGGCACGTGGCCCAGGCCCCAGGTGATGAAGCGCCAGGCCACCACCTGCACGACCACGCCCAGGGCGAGCAGCGCCCACCAGGCCCGGGCTGGATAGCCGGTGAAGGCTTCGCCCTGGGCCCGGCCCAGGATCGCGAAAAAGACCGTGCAGCAGAGCACCACCCAGAACAGGGCCTCGGGGGCGCTGAGGTCGCGCCGGGCCCGGCCCAGGGCCAGGGTGAAGGCGCCGTAGGCCAGGGAGGCGAGGGCACCCAAAAGCTCGCCCAGGCCCGTGCCCCAGCGGGCCCCCTTGGCCAGGCCCAGCACCAGGGCCCCGGCCAGGGCCAGGAGGACGCCCAGCCAGAAGCGCTTGCGCAGCCGGGCGCCCATCCACAGCACGGACACCACCGCCACCCAGATGGGCGCCAGGGTGACCAGCAGGGTGGCGTTCGCGGCGCTGGTGAGGTGGAGGGCCGAGTGCCACATCCAGAGATCGAGCACGAAACAGAGCCCCGCCGCCAGCGCCCAGAGCCGCGCGCGGCCCGTACCGGGCCGGCCGGTGCCCCAGGCCATCCACGCCACAAAGGGCAGCGCGATGGCCATGCGGTAGAAGCCCACGGCCAGGGGCCCCGCCGGGGTGGCCCAGCGCACCAGCATGGCGGCGAAACCCAGCAGGGAGGCCCCCAGGATCAGGGCCGCGAGGCCCCGGGCGTCAGGCCCTTCGGTGGTTCTCATTGGACCAAACTTCCTCCTAATTCGCCCAGCGGGAGACCTGCTCCCACACGTCTTCGTCCTGGCAGGGGCCGTTGAGCAGGATGGCGAAGACGCGCACCTGGCCGTCCAGGGTCTGCAAGTAGCCGCAGAGGCAATTGACGCGGTCCAGGTGGCCGGTCTTCACCCGCACGCGCCGGGTGAGGTTGGCATCCTTCAGCTTCAGTTTCCAGGGCTCGCCCCCGATGATCTTCAGGGAGGCGACGAACTCGGGCCCCACTTCGAAGTCGTGGTAGGCGCCCCGCAGGATGACCGCCAGGGTGCGTGCCGACAGTCGGTTCTCCTTGCTGAGGCCGGAGCCATCCGTGATCTGGACCAGCTCCGGCCCCAGGTTGAAGGCGGTCTGGTAGAAGGCCTGCACCCGCTGCGTGCCGCGGGGCCAGGAACCCGCACCGAGCTTGCGGACCAGCATCTCGATCATGAAATTGTTCGACCACTTGTTGATGTCCATGACCAGGGTCCGCAGGGGCGGCGAGGTCCAGGTGGCCAGCTTCCTCGGCAGATCGCTCCCGTTGGCCTTGCCCTCCACGGGAATGCCTGCTTCTGTGAGGATCCGCTGCAGCATGTCGCGGGATTGCCGCTCAGGATCCGCCACCAGCCGGCCAGCCTCGTCCCGGTTGAAGTTCACGGACAGCGGCAGCACGGCGGGCGTCGTGTCGGCCGAGGTGTTCTCCCAGCCCCGGGGTTGCCGCTGGTTATCGAAGGCGCTCTGATCCAGCCGGATGGCGCCAGCGACGCGCTGGATGCCCTGCCTTTTCAGGGTCTGCGCCAGGAGCCAGACGCGCTCACTGGTGAGCATCGGGTCCCCATTGCCCTTGAAGACCAGATCCCCCAGCACCACGCCGTCCTGGAGGTCGCCCCAGATTTCCGTGTCGATGGTGAAGTCGGGCTTGAGCGTCTTGAGCAGGGCGTAGGTCGTGACCACCTTGGTGGTGCTGGCCGGCACCAGGGCCAATTCCTCGTGGTGCCGGTCGATGGCTTTGCCGGTCTCCGCGTCCCAAATGCCCGCGGACACACTGACGCCGCGCGCTTCCAGGCGACGCGCCCATGTCTGGAGATCCTGGGCGGGCAGGGCGAGTGCCGCGACGACGACGAGGCTCAGCGCCTTCCAGGTCACCCGCCCTCCGCGGTCGGCGTGCCCTTGACGGCGGTTCCAGCTTTGGGAGGGACGGCTGCGGGACCCACGGTGGCCGGGACCTTGGGAGCCCCCAACAGGTTCTGATCCGCCGAGAAGAGCCAGTCGTGAATGAGGGTCTTGTTCTGGTAGAGGTGGATGCTCCACCCCAGGGTACTCTTGCTCCGCACGCCGACGATGGGCAGTCCCTCGGTGTTCCCCGAGGCCCCGGGCTGAACCTGGGTGATGAAGTCCCAGTCCCCTTCGCGCGTCATCGGATCCTTGTACTTCTGGCGGAGGAGGCGCGGGCGCACCTTCATCAGTTCATCCAGGTCCTTGGGATAGCGCCCCGCCTTGGTGGCGAAGAGCCGCAGCGCGCCTTGAATGGCTTCGCCGCGGAAGATCAGCTCAGCTTCATTCTCCCGCTGCACCTCCGCGCTCACGAGAGGTGCCACCTTCAGCAACAGCAGGCCCATGACCACGGCCATGGCCAGGGCCAGGGCCATGGTGAATCCGCGCTGGGTCCGGTTGAACGACATGAACAACTCCAAGAGTAGGGTACTACCCCCGCTCACCCTTGCGTGTCATGAGTTCGCCAAAGGCCTTCACCACCGTGGGATCGAACTGCGCGCCGCCCTGGTTCTCCAACTCCTCCAGTACCTGGCGGTAGCCCTTCGGGCGCCGGTAGCTCTTGCCGCTGGTCATCGTCTCGTAGGCCTCGATGAGGCCGATGATGCGGCTGCCGATGGGGATGCCCGTCTCCCGCAATCCGTCCGGGTAGCCGTGGCCGTCCCAGCGTTCGTGATGGTGCCGGATCATCTTGATCACGTCGAAGGGGAAGCGCAGGTCCTTCAGGAAGACTTCCGCCATCTCCGGGTGGTTGCGGATCTTCCTCTTCTCCTCCTCGTTCAGCTCGGCCTTGGCCAGCATCTGCGGGTCCAGCATCAGCAGCCCCACGTCGTGGAGGATGGCGGCAATGCTCACCGCCTCCACTTCCTCGGTGGGCAGTTCCAGCTTGAGCGCCAGGTCCCGGGCCAGTCTGGCCGTGGCGAGGCTGTGGGCCCGGAGGCTGGGGATGCGGCCTTCGCTCGATTTGAGGATCCGGTGCGTCACGGATAGGAAAGCGTGGTGGTAGCGCTCGTGCAGCCGGGTTTCCTGCAGATGCAGCCCGAGAATCCGGCCCACGTGCTGGATGGCCTCGAGTTCCGCGATGGAAAAGGACTGGTCCTCCTGGCGGAAGACCATGAGCAGGTCGTGCCCGCGGGACGTCTCGTTGAGCAGCAGCGGCATGAAGGCGGCGAAACTGCCGGTCAGTTCGGCGGCCTTCGCCATGTCCACCCGGGTGATGAGCCGCAGGTCCTGCTCGAGCACGGAAGGAAGGTGGAAGGTGGCGTGGGCCAGGATCTGCTGCTGGAGGTCCGCGGAGAGGGGCAGCGTGCTGTAGGCCAGGATGGGCCGGATCTCCTCCGAATCATGGATCCAGAGCGTCACGGCCGCCGACGACAGGATCTGCGTGAGCAGCGCGGCGATTTCCCAGAAGTAGGCCCGCTGTTCGGGCGGCACCATGCCGCGCTTGCGGTCAGGATTCGCGGGCGCCGGGGCCACCCAGGCGCTGAGCGTGCGGTCCGCCTCCCAGGGCAGCGCTGAGTAGCCATCCGCCCCCTCGGTGAAACCGTACAGGCGCTCCGAGGCGACGGGCCTGCCGCTCGGCAGGCTGGCCTTCGGCGCATGCATCGCGGGAATGGCCTGGGGCACCGAAGGGAGCAGATGCTCGGCAGCCGGGGCCACTTCGTCGATGATGGTGGCCGCGGTGGGCAGCTCCGCCGGAACGACGCCGGGACCCAGATGGCTGGGCGACTGGACCGGTCGTGGCCGCGGCAGCGACTGAACCGCCCCGGGCACCGAAGATCGGGGCGACGTGCCGTAGAGCCTGAACTCCCGCAGCGCCTCCACCAGGTCTCCGCAAATGGCCAGCGTGGGTGGTTCGTCGCGCGCGGCACTGAAGGTGCCGCCCTTGATACGGTCCCGCTGGATCAGCAGGCCCACCCAGTCGCCCGCGAGGTAGACGGGCGTGATGAAGTACCGGGGCCATTCGCCACCCTGGCCGAAGGCCGCCAGCTCGGGCGAATCGGAGGCATCGTTCACCACGAAGGAGCGCCGCTCCCGATGGGCGTGCACCAGCAGGGGATGGTCCTCGGGGATGGCGACCGGTGGGCGGGTGCCGCGCGGCCACCCGTAGAAACTCACCACCTCGAAGGAGCCGTGTTCCGGCGTGCGGAGGTAGAGGGCCCCCTTGGTGCTGCCGACTTCCTCGAGACAGCGGTAGAGCACCTGGGAGCAGCGGTTGGCGAGCGCTTCGCCGAGCATCAGGGTGGACTCGGACATGAAGGAAGGATCCTGGTGTGGAAAGATGCGAGGGTCCCCATCATGGCAGACCCGCAATCGGAGGATCCAGGGAATCGGTCGCCGGCGGGCTTGCCTGTTCCTGCTTGCTCCGAGGCCTTAGTCCCGCGGCGGTGGACGCTGCAGGCTGCTCACCAGAAGGTCCCGGTCCGCCCAGCGGGTCAGACCCGCCAACTGGCGGCCATGGCCACATTCCAGCAGGGGCGCCCCCAGGAGCCGCAACCGCCCCACCACCGCCAGCCAGTCCACGGGCAGGGCCACCGAGGCCTGCCCCTCGTCCCAGGCCTCGGCGCCGGTCGTCAGGAGGCGACCATCGAAGTGGGAGACCAGCGGGAAGGCCGGGGGCGCCGGCCGTACCCCCACCAGCCGGCGCGCGATCGCCGGCAGGAGGGTCGCCATGTGGGGGCCGTGCAGGGGGTGCAACACCGGCAGAAGCCCCACTTTCAGGGCGGAGGGCTGGAGGGTGGCGAGCAATGCCTCCAATTCGGACCTCGCTCCCGAGACGGTGAACTGGGCCTGGCCGTTGCGATTCGACAGCGCCAGCGTGGGATGGGCCAGCAGGGCCTGGCGCAGTTCCAGTTCCGGCAGACCGATAATGAAGGCCATCCCCATGGCCCGCTGGGCAAAGGCGGCCTCGCTGAGGTCCTCGATGGCGGAAAACAGGTCCAGGGCGCCTTCCAGTGGCACCACGCCCGCGGCCACCAGCGCGGAAAAGAAGCCCATGCTGTGGCCGGCCGCCGCCACCGGCAGGGGTAGCCCGGCTTCCCGCCAGGTCCGGTAGATGCCCACGGAATGGGCCAGGATGGCGAAGGGGGTGTGACGCTGGAACTGCAGCGCCTCCAGGGGCCCGTCCGCCATGAGCCGCCGCAGGGGATAGCCGGTGTGGGCTTCCGCCGCCCGCAGCGTGTCCCTCCAGGCGGGCCGGTCCTCCCAGCCCGCGGACATGCCCACGGCCTCCGTGCCCTGGCCTGGGAAGAGGAGGACGGAGGGGGGAGTCAGCATTCCGACAGGATAAAGCGAGTAGTGTGTCCCGATGACCCCGAACTCAAGCTGGCAAGGCGTGGCCTGGCATGAGCGCCGCTCCTACTGGGAGCTGCCGGAGGAGGACCGTCGCGACCTGCGGGAGGCTCTGGAGCGGGAAGCTGCCCACCTGGCCCGCCATGCGGACCAGGCCCTGGAAGACTACGCTGGCAATGCCGGCACGCTGGATGGCCAGCTGGTGAACGGCGACGTGCTGGCCACCCTGCTGCCCAGCCTCCGGCGGAATCCCACCCAGGGCTACGAGGCCCTGGAGGATCCCTCCGGCCGCGCCGCCGTGCATCTCAACGCCCTGGGCAAGCGGCTCCGCGACCGGGCCCTGGGCCTGGCCCGGGGGGAGCCGGTGATCATCTTCATGGGGGGCCAGGCCACGGGCAAGACCACGGGTGCCCTGGCGCTGGGCCTGGCCTTCGGCGCCGTGTTCGACGCGCCCCACACCGATCCCGAAGGCGTGGCCTTCCTCCTGGGCCGCATCCGCGAGGCCGGCTGCAGCGAAGTCCACCTGGCCTATACGGACCGGGAACCCGAGGGCGCCCTCAAGGCCATGCTGGCCCGCTCCGAGCGCGAGGGCCGCTACGTGCCCCTGGACCGCATGGCCCGGGCCCACGCCTGGGCCCCCTTCACCTTCCTGGGCCTGGCCCCCCGCGCGGGCCGCGCCCTCCAGCTCTACCACGTGCGGGTGGACGAGGCGGGTTCGGGCCGCATGACCGAGGGCCAGGAGGCCCTGGCGAGCGTGCGGGCACGAACAAATTCCGCCGAATCAGTGGTTGCCTACCAGCTGCAGACCGCTTACCTTTCTCTACTGAGGAACCCGACCTATGAACCCGAAGCCTGGTACCCGCGAGACGTCCTCGCAGGACTCAACCGATCCCTCGACGCCATCGCCCCTTGGCGACGCAGCGAAGCCGACCATCTCCTTCGCCGATTTTTCCAAGTTGTGGCTGAGCGAAGTGCCGAAGGTGATCCAGGCCCACGAGGAGCATCGTCTGGAAGTGAGACGGAACCTGGGGCTCGTCTAGGCTGAATCCGCTGCGCGGATTCAGCTGGAAAAAGCGCTTGGTTGAATTCGCATAGCGAATTCCTATCTAAATTCGCGCAGCGGATTTAGTCGCGATAGCCCAGTACGACGAGAAGGCAAGGTCCACCCGCAATGACGGACATCCCCAGCGCCTCCGCCTCCCGGATGGCCGCATCGCTCTCGGCGCCGGGCTGCATCCAGACGTGCTTCACGCCCGCGGCGGCGGCGTCCCGCACCACCTGCTCCGTGATGGCGGGGGGCGTGATGACCGAGATGGCCTGCACCGGCACCGGCAACGAGGCCAGGGTCGGATAGGCCTTCAGCCCCTCTACCTCCTCGGCCCGGGCATTGATGGGATAGACCTCCAGCCCGTGCTGCTGATAGCAACGCAGCACCTTGTTGCCGTACTTCGAGCGAATCACGCTGGCCCCCACCACCGCAAAGGGGCCCGAGGCCAGGAAGGACTGGATGCGGTCAGTGACGGTCGTGGGCATGGGAACCTCCAGGAAAAATATCATCCACAGATTCCACAGATGACACAGATTCAAGAATAAAAATCTGCCTGTTTATCGGCCAGTCTCAGCCTGAATAGACCACCACGAATGGCACGAATGCGCCCTGCGGGCGAAGGTAGTTCACGAATACGGACCTCCGCTCCTGGGGCCATCCCTTTGTGGGTGGTGGACCAAGCCTTCCCCGAAAACCGCTCGGGGCCGCCGCCCACAAAGCCGGTCGCGCCTAGCGCGCCCGGGCGCCAAAGGCCCGGATGACCCGCCTTGGCATGGGCGGGCCGTCTTCGTGCCCTTGCCTTTTGTCTTGGTGCCCTTCGTGGAAATCTTGAGGAACCTGCTTCAGGCTGAGCACGACCGATAATCGGGAAAATCTGTGTGAATCTGTGAAATCTGTGGAGAAAAGTGCTTTTCGGCCCAGGAGTCATCCCAGCGACTGGATGGCTCGCACCGTCATCTCCCCCCGCAGGGTCTCCACGGCTTCGCAGGCGGCCAGGGCGGCGCTGAGGTTGGTAAGGCAAGGGATCTTGAGGCGCAATGCCTCCTTGCGGATGGAGCTCTCGTCGAAGAAGGCGGCCCGGCCCAGGGGCGTGTTGATGACCCACTGCACTTCGCCGTTCTTCAGCAGATCCACCGCGTTGGGCCGGCCCTCGTTCACCTTGAAGATCTTCCGCACCTTGAGGCCCACCGACTCCAGCGTGCGGGCCGTGCCTTCCGTGGCGCAGAGGCCGAAGCCGAGCGCCACCAGCTTATGGGCCAGCTCCGGCAGCCTGACTTTGTCAGCATCGTTCACCGTGAGGAAGACCGTGCCCGACAGGGGCAACGGAATGCCCGCGGCCAGCAGCGACTTGGCATAGGCCTCGCCGAAGGTCTCGCCGATGCCCATGACCTCGCCGGTGCTCTTCATCTCGGGGCCCAGCACCGGATCCACGCCGGGGAACTTGGCGAAGGGAAAGACCACGCCTTTCACCGACACCGCCCGGGGCACGCCATCCGTGACGCCCTGCTGCCGCAGGCTCTGGCCCAGGCCCACGCGGGCGGCCACGCCAGCCCAGTCCACGCCCGTGGCCTTGCTCACGAAGGGCACCGTGCGGCTGGCGCGGGGGTTGGCCTCCAGGCAGTAGGCGATGCCGTCCTTGACCGCGAATTGCAGATTCATGAGCCCCAGCACGCCCAAGTCCAGGGCCAGGCGGCGGGCGTATTCCTTCACCATTTCCAGGATGCCCTCGGGCACGCCCAGCGCGGGAATCACGGCGTAGCTGTCGCCGCTGTGGATGCCCGCCTCTTCGATGTGGGCCAGCAGGCCGGCGATGACCACCTGCTCGCCGTCGCAGACCACGTCGATGTCCAGCTCCTGGGCGCCCTCCAGGAAACGGTCCAGCAGCACCGGCTGGTCATTGCTCACGGCCACGGCCTCGCGCATGTACTTCTCCAGGCCCGCGTCATCGAAGACCACGGCCATGGCCCGGCCGCCCAGCACGAAACTCGGGCGCACCATCACGGGGTAGTCCAGGCGCTTGGCCACTTCCAGGGCCTCGGTAAAACTCGTGGCCATGCCCCATTGGGGGGCCGGGATGTCCAGCCGTTTGAGGACCTGGCCGAAGCGTTCGCGGTCTTCGGCGTCCAGGATGGCGCTGAGTGGCGTGCCCAGCAGCTTCACGCCCGCGGCGTGGAGGGGGCCTGCCAGCTTCAGGGGGGTCTGCCCGCCGAACTGCGCGAAGACGCCCAGCAGGTGGCCGCCGGCCGCCTTACGGGGCCCTTCCTGGGCCCCGCCCTCTGGGCCATGCTCCGCATGGTAGGCCTCCGCTCCTGCTCCGGCCTCGCGGTCCACCACGGCCTTCACGTGTTCGTACGTGAGTGGCTCGAAGTAGAGGCGGTCGCTGGTGTCGAAGTCGGTGCTGACGGTTTCCGGATTGCAGTTGATGAGGATGGCCTCCACGCCGCTGGCGCGGATGGCCTCGACCGCCTGCACGCAGCAGCAGTCGAACTCCACGCCCTGGCCGATGCGATTGGGCCCGCTGCCCAGGACGATGGCCTTGGGGCGGTCCGTGGGCGGTGCTTCGCTGGTCTCCACATAGCGCACCTCCTGTGCGCTACCTTTCAGGCGGAGCGATGCTCCGTGGACCTCGGCTCCTGCTGCGGTCTCCCAGGTTCCATAGAGGTAGGGCGTTTCGGCCTTGAATTCGCCGGCACAGGTATCCACCCGCTTGTAGGCGGGATGGAGGCCCAGGGCATCCCGGCGCGCGGCGACCTCGGCCTCCGTCCCAGAACAGAACACGGCGATCTGATCGTCCGCGAAGCCCGCCCGCTTGGCCTTCTCCAGCAGGTCCACGGGCAGTCGGTCCACGGGGAAGCTGCGCAGGCGGCCCTCCAGGACGACAATCTCCTCGATCTCATGCAGGAACCAGGGCGTGATCTTGGTGAGGCGGTGCAGTTCCTCCACGCTGTGGCCGGCCTTCAGCCCGTGGTAGACCCAGAAGAGGCGCTGGGCCCCGGGGATGATGAGGTGCTCCTTGAGGCGGCCCAGATCGAGCTTGCCCTCCAGGGCGCCCGACAGCCCCTTGTGGCCTTCTTCCAGGGAACGCACCGCCTTCTGCAGGGCCTCCTGGAAGCTGCGGCCCAGGGCCATGACCTCGCCCACGCTCTTCATCTGCGTGCCCAGGACTTTGTCTGCCTGGGGGAACTTCTCGAAGGTGAAGCGGGGGATCTTCACCACCACGTAGTCCAGCACCGGCTCGAAGGCGGCCTTGGTCATGCGGGTGATGGCGTTGGGCAGTTCCCACAGCCGATAGCCCAGCGCCAGCTTGGTGGCCACCCAGGCGATGGGGAAGCCCGTGGCCTTGGAAGCCAGTGCGGAGCTGCGGCTCACGCGCGGATTCATCTCGATGACGATGATGCGGCTGGTCTCGGGCTCCAGGGCGAACTGGATGTTGGAGCCGCCAGTCTCCACGCCCACGGCGCGGATGACGGCCATGGCCGCGTCGCGCATGCGCTGGTACTCGGGGTCCGTGAGCGTGAGGATGGGGGCGACGGTGATGCTATCGCCGGTGTGGATGCCCATGGGATCCAGGTTCTCGATGGAGCAGATCACCTCGACGTTGTCGTCCAGATCCCGCACCACCTCCAACTCGAACTCCTTCCAGCCCAGGATGCTCTCCTCGATAAGCACCTGCTTGGTGGGACTCAGGTCCAGGCCCCGGGCCACGATGGTCTCGAACTCTTCCACGTTGTAGGCGATGCCGCCGCCGCTGCCGCCCAGGGTGAAGCTGGGCCGGATGATGGAGGGGAAGCCCGTAAGCTTGAGCAGATCCCGGGCCTCGCCCATGTTGTGGGCGAAGCCGCCGCGGCAGGTCTCCAGGCCCAGGTCGTCCATGAGGGCCTTGAAGAGCTGGCGGTCCTCGCCGCGCTTGATGGCCTCGGGCTGGGCGCCGATCAAGGTGACGCCCGTGCGCTGGAGCAGGCCGCTCTCGTGGGCCTCCATGGCGAGGTTGAGCGCCGTCTGGCCGCCCACGGTGGGGAGGATGGCGTCGGGCCGCTCCGCCTCGAGGACCTTCTCCAGCACGCCCAGGGTGAGGGGTTCGATGTAGGTGGCGTCGGCCCGGCCGGGGTCCGTCATGATCGAGGCAGGGTTCGAGTTCAGCAGGATCGTGCGGATGCCCTCTTCGCGCAGGGCCTTCAGCGCCTGCGTGCCCGAGTAGTCGAACTCGCAAGCCTGGCCGATCTGGATGGGCCCCGAGCCCAGCACCAGCACGCTTTTCAGATCCGTTCGTTTCGGCATCTCAATTCCTTTTTTCTATCCACAGATTTCACAGATTCACACAGATTACTGATTTCATTCTTCATTTGAGAATCTGTGGAATCTGTGGAATCTGTGGACCATCAGTTGTGCTTTTTCATGAGTTCGACGAAGCGCTGGAAGGCCGGGTGCGCATCGTGCGGTCCCGGCGAGGCCTCGGGGTGGTGCTGGAGGCTGAAGATGGGCAGCTTCGTGTGCCGGAGGCCCTCGATGGTGCCGTCGCTGAGGTGCCGGTGGGTCACTTCGATCTCTGCGGGCAAGCTGGCCTCGTCCACGGCGAAGCCATGATTCTGGGCCGTGATCTCGATGCGCCCGGTCATGAGGTCATGCACGGGCTGGTTGGCGCCCCGGTGGCCAAACTTGAGCTTGAAGGTGCGGCCCCCGAAGGCCTGGCCCAGCAGCTGGTGGCCGAGGCAGATCCCGAAGATGGGCAGCTGGCCGATGCAGGCGCCCACTTCCGCCTGCATGCCCGGCAGCGCGGCGGGGTCGCCTGGGCCGTTGCTGAGGAAGAGGCCATGGAAGCGCTTGTGGGCCAGCTCCGTGGCGGGCGTGTCCCAGGGGAAGACTTCCAAGTGCAGGCCTGCGGCCACCAGCTGGCGCAGGATGCTCTGCTTGATGCCGCCATCCAGCACCGCCACGCGGAAGGCGCCGCCGGGATTCAATTCGTACCGATCGCGACAGCTCACCTCGGCGCAGAGGGCCTGGCCGGTCATGTCCGGCAGGGCCTTGGCCTGGGCCACGCCAGCTTCCAGGCTGCCGTCGGCCTCGGTCCAGATGAGCGACGGCTGCGACCCCTGGTCGCGCAGGTACTGGGTGAGCGCGCGGGTGTCGAGCTCCGACAGGACCGGGATGCGATGGCGCTTGAGCCAGCCGGCCAGATCGCCTTCAGAGCGCGTGTGGTCAGGCACGAAACTGAGACGGCGGCAGAGCAGGCCCGTGGCCCAGGGCCGGCCGCTCTCGTTGAGGTCGGCGTGGATGCCGTAGATGCCCTGCTCGGGGAAGGTCATGCAGACCATCTGCCCGGCAAAGCTGGGGTCCGTGAGGATCTCCTGGTAGCCCACCATGGCTGTGGTGAACACCGCCTCGCCACCGCCCCCAAAGCCCAGCGGCGCCCGTCCCCGGAAGATGGTGCCGTCCTTCAGGATCAGGTGCGCGCGCATGAGCCTCCTCGACTCGGAGTCTTGCAAAAACCCCGCGATGGCCGGGCCGCCGCGGGGTCTTGAGAATGACTCGGCCCTTCAGGACCAAAGTGAGTGTAGCGACCCCGAAAACCCAGGATCAGCCTTTTTCTTCAAGGGGAAATCGGCCATACTGCTCCTTTGTTCCTGATGTACGAAGCCCTGTTTCAGCCACACTGGTTCGCATGTGGACAGGCGACGACATCTACTTCATGAAGCTCGCGCTGGAAGAGGCGGAGAAGGCGGAGTACCTGGATGAGGTGCCCGTGGGCGCGGTGGTGGTCTCCGAAGGCGTCCTGCTGGGGCGGGGCCACAATCATCCCGTGAAACTGAACGATCCCACGGCCCACGCGGAAGTCATGGCCCTGCGCAGCGCCGCGGCCTGGACCAAGAACTATCGGCTCACGGACGCCACGCTCTACGTGACGCTAGAGCCATGCCTCATGTGCTTCGGTGCCCTCATCCACGCCCGGGTGGGCCGCGTGGTATACGGCGCCTCGGATCCCAAGGTGGGTGTCAGCCGCTGGCTGGAAAACCTGGACAAGGCGGCCCTGAACCACCGCTTCGCCTTCGAGGGCGGGCTGTTGGAGCCGGAGTGCCGCGCCCAAATCCAAGCTTTTTTCAGGAGACGCCGATAGGAGGTGACATGCCTCCCTTCTCACCGATTCCGCGGTCCGCCTCCCTGCCCTTCGCCAGCAGGGTCGCCCTGGTGGGCCTCAGCTTGATCTCAGCCTCGGCCCTGCTTGCCAGTGGCGCAGTGCTGTGGGCCATATGGTTGGGGCAGGCGAAGGTGGTCGCCAGCCTGGCCGCCCTTCAGGTAGCCCTCATCATCCTCACCGTGACCCTGGGTTGGGTGCTGCTGATCCGCCTCGCCAAACAACTGCACGCGACCGAAGCCGCCCACGCCCATCAACTCACGGCCGTCTCGCGCGAGGCCAGGGACCTGGCGACACTCATGGAGCAACGGAACACCGAGCACTCGGCGCGACTCAACGACCTGGGCGAGGCGCGCCGTACGTCGGAACTGGCCAACGACGGCCTGCAGCGGGCCCTGGAGCAGCTGGAACAGGCGGCCTCCACGGACCGGCTCACCGGGGCCTGGAACCGGCGCCGCTTCGAGGAGGCGGCCCTGCCCGAGCTCGCCCTGGCGCAGCGCCGCCGGGATCCCCTCTCCCTGCTCATGTTCGACCTGGACCATTTCAAGCGCGTCAACGACACCTTCGGGCACGGTGCCGGGGATGCTGTCCTGGTGGGACTGGTAAAGGCCATCCGCAGGCATCTGCGGGCCTCCGACTCCCTCATCCGATGGGGCGGCGAGGAGTTCCTGGTAATGGTCCCGGCCACCCGTCTGGAGGGCGCCATGGCCCTGGCCGAAAAAATGCGGACGGCGGTGGCGGCCATCGAATTCCCGGGCATCGGCCAGGTGACCCTGAGCCTGGGCGTGGCCCAGTACGCCCCGGGAGAGAGCCTTGCCGCCTGGATCGAAAGGGCGGACCAGGCGCTTTATGGCGCCAAGTCCGCTGGCCGCAACCGCTCTCTGGCAGCGCCGATGCCCGATTCCACCCTGGAGCCCTTCCATCGCCGGCCCCTGCTAGAGGTGATCTGGGATGACGCCTACATGAGCGGGAACGCCCTCATCGACAAGCAGCACCAGCGGCTCTTCCATCTGGCCAACGCGCTCATGGCCGCGCTCACCGAAGAGGCCCTCTTGGCCGAGGCCGCCCTGCGGCTCGAGACCCTGCTCGCCCACACCTCGCAGCATTTCCACGATGAAGAGGGCTTGCTGCGGGAGGCCCAGTACCCCGACCTGGCCCAGCACGCCTCCATCCACGCCAACCTGCTGGCCAGGGCCCGGCAACTGCAAGCGGACGCCCAGGCGGGCCAGCTGGATTTCGGCAAGCTGGTCACCTTCCTGGCCGTGGACCTCGTCAAGGGCCACTTCCTCGCCGAGGACCGGAACTATTTCGAGCGACTGCGCTCGGTGTCTGGGGATGCGCCTCCCGCATGAGCCGGAAAGCCTGTGCCGTCAATGCTCCGACAGCAGCCGCACGGCGAAGGTGGCCAGCCAGTGCTCCCCTTCGTAGCTCCCGGAGGCCAGGTGGGGCAAGGAAGCCCGGGCATGGCGATCCGCCATCTGTTTCAGTCGCGCCGCGCGGGGATCAGCCGTGCCCAACGCGGCGGCGATCCGGCGCAGGGCCCGCGCCCGGCTGAGGTTCAGGCCATCCAGGTGGACGATTTTGGGGTCGGTGCGATCCGACACCACGGCGGGTGCGAGCCCCTCCGGCAGCGTGGGCAGGAAGGCACTCAGCCAGCGGTGGAACGCCTTGGAAGGTAGCACCCGCACCATGAGCGCCGCCTCCTCCAGGCACGGCGACAGAAAATCCTCCCCTCCGGGCTCCCAGGCCAGGGGGCCCTGACGATCGGGGCCGAACCAGGCCCGGGAGCGTTCCAGGAGGAGAGCCTCGAAGCTGGCGTCCCGGGCGGCGCGGGCGTAGTCCAGGGCCAGGTCGAGACTGAAGGCGGTGTTGGGATGGACGCCAGTGCGGATGGGATAGGTCTGCTTCGGCAGGAAGGCCCGGAATTGCTTCACCAGCTCGTCCGCAAGGGGCTGCAGGGCCGCGGCCCAGCGCGCCGCCGCGGGATCTTCCCAGGTCCTCAGCTCCGCCGCGAGCTTGAGCAGCCAGGCCCAGCCATAGGTGCGCTCGAAGCTGCGCCGGTTGCCCTGGACCAGGTAGGCCACCTCGGCGGCGATGCGCTCGGGTGCCAGGTTCTCGTCGAGCACGGCGCGGATCTCGGCCGCCCGGGCCAGGCCCGGATGTTCGCGCAGCAGCCGCACGAGCATCCAGTGGCCGTGCACCGAGGAGTGCCAGTCGAAACAGCCATAGAACGCGGGATGCAGATCCCTCGGAGCTTTCACCTCCCCTGCCCCGCTCATGACGTGATCCAACTTGTTGGGGTATTCCTGGCGCACGCACTTCAGGGCCAGCCCGGCGAACCAGTCGGCCGCCGCGTCCGTCAGGGTCAGGTCCAGCGGCTGCGCCTGCAGCCCGAGCGCCAGCAGCAATCCCAGTCCCCACGCCAGTCGAGCCATGTCGTTCCCCCACCGCTGGATTCTAGCCTGCGATTTGCTAGACTGAAGGGTCTGGAGAGATGGCCGAGTGGTTGAAGGCACCTGACTCGAAATCAGACGTGGGAGTGATCTCACCGGGGGTTCGAATCCCTCTCTCTCCGCCAAATTGGGCCCCATTCGGGGCCCAATTTTCTTGGCGGAGAGAGAGGGATTCGAAATCACTGAATTGCTGGCAGGTAGGCGTAGGTGAAGGCAGTCCAGTGGACTGCCGTAACCGTTAAGCGCCGTGCCAGCAATTCGTGCGGCCGGAGCGTCATGCGAAGCGTGACGCGGAGGGAATCCCGGCCACCGGTCATCCCTGTCCCATTCGGGGCCCAAATTTTGTGGCGGAGAGGGCGGGATTCGAAATCACTGAATTGCTGGCAGGCTGAATCGGGCCTCCGGCCCTCGCCCTGCGGGCGGCAATCCGCTGCGCGGATTCCGTCCTATCCTCCCTCCACTTCGTTGCGGTCGGATGGTGGCGGCCCCATCAGACAGCCCGGGGGCTGTTTGATGGGGTCAGTGGTACAGTGGATTCTCCCCACCCCCATCGACTTCAGCTTGGCGTCCCGTGCGGCATCTCCATTGGCCGGCAGGAAGATGATGGGAATCTCCGGGTTAATGAACTCACGGCTCAGATCACACCTTCACCGTTCAGGGTTGGCATGGGGAAGTCGCTAATGACCAGATCTGGCGGGCGGCTCCAAGGTGATTGATCAGTGATGAGGCTAAATCTGGCTGGAGACCCTCCACCTCGAAGCCATCCCCGTCGAGGTGGTCGCGAACTATTTTTCGCATCAGAACGTTGTCGTCAATGACCAGAACCTTGGTCATGTGTTCTCGGTTTGGGATTGCGTGGCCCTGCAATTGAACCGGCTCGCCAGGACCAAGCCACTCTTTGTGTTGAAGGTAATCTTCATGCCCTGGCGGCCTCCTGCATCTCTGGCGACGGTGGGGATGCCGTGGTTGGCCAACAGTTCTTCGGCCACCGCGATGTTTCTGGCCCCAATCTGCATGATGCCCATGGCGTCGCCGAGGACGCTGGCGCCTCCGAACCACTTGGCCACCAGGCGTTCCTTCCGGCAGCCCAAACCGAGCAGCTTGATGATGAGCTTGTCGATGGCCACATTCCCGTATTTTGGCGTCGGCAGGCCATCCCCGTTCCAGAAGGGCAGCATGAAGTGGTTGATGCCCCCGCAGCCCATGCTGGGGTCCCACAGGCAGACGGATACGCATGAGCCCAGGATCGTCGTAACCTCCACCTCATCCCGGCAAGCCATGAGCATGCACGGGTTCAAATGGTGCTTCCGGATCGCAGCGGGGGGTAGTAGGACCATCTTCACAACTCGCGGGGTTCGTCGAAAATGACGAGGTTTCCATCGAAGGCGAAAGTGTCCGGATTAATGGTCGGGGCGCAGAGTGGCAGTCGGCAGGTGAAAGTCGAACCCCGGAGGAGTTCACTGGCAACGGCAACCTCGCCATCCAATAGTTCAACCAGGGCCTTGACCACGGGCAATCCCAACCCCTGGCCCTGATGGGCCCGGGTCTGCCCCTCGTCCAGCTGCCGGAAACGCTCGAAGATGGTGGGGACTTCCGCCGCGCTGATCCCGATCCCCTGGTCCCGCACCTGGATGACCAGGGCGTCTCCTTGCAGCTGGGCCCAGAGCTCGATCAGCCCCCCTTTGGGTGAAAACTCGATCGCGTTGGCCAGCAGGTTCACCAGGATGAGATGCAGCTTGGCTGCGTCCGTCGGAACCCATTTGGCATCCTGGGCGACATGTATCTCCAGAGCCTGCTCCTTCTCGGCGACCAGGTCGTGCAGGGCCATGGCCGAATCCTGGATGACCGAATTCAGGTCGACCATGGCGATGGCAGGCGCGCCTTCCCCCGCTTCCAGTTCGGCTGCGCAGAAGATGTTCCGGAACTGGAAATCCAGCCGCATCGCTTCCGCCTTGATGCGGTTCGCCAGAGCCCGAGTCTGTTCTGTTGGGAGCCGGGGGTCGCCGATCTCATCCGCCAGACCAAGGATGGCCCCGAGCGGGTCGTTGAGCTCGTTCCTCATGTGGTCGATGAAATGGCTCTGGATGGTCTTGGATTGGCTGAGCCGTTCGTTTACCTCGAGCAGCAGGTGCTGGTCCGACCTGACTTCGGCCAGTGCCTCTTCAAGGTGCTTCTGGCTGGCCTGCAACTGCCGCCGTTGCCGTTGGAGTTCCAGGTGCGTCAGCACCCGCGCCCTCACTTCCTCGAAATGGAAGGGCTTGCCAACATAATCCACGCCGCCGGCGGCGAAGGCTTCCAGCTTGTCCTGGGTTTCCATCAAACCGCTGAGGAATAGGACGGGTATGTCGCGCGCCTCAGGGTGGGCTTTGAGGCTCCGGCAGAGCTCGAAGCCATTCTTGCCCGGCATGCTGATATCGAGCAGAACGAGATCGGGGTGTTCCCGAAAGCAGATATCCAAACCCGCCTCTCCGTGGGCGGCTTCCAGCACCTCGAAACCGATCTTCTCAAGGAAAGCCCGGAGGTGCTCCCGGAGCAACGGCTCGTCATCCACTATCAGGATTTTTTCAGTCATGTTCGTCACGGTGACTCCAGGCATTCTAGGACTCAGGGATCAACCGGCGTAGAGGTGAGAGCGCATCCGGATGTTGGTTGGTCGAGGGCGGACTGGAAACACACCCTAGGCCCGCAAGTGGGAACGGTCCACCTTGGCCCATTCAGGCACCTGTTCTCCCGGCATGGGCCGGGCGATGAAGTAGCCCTGCCCGAACTCGCAGCCGAGTTCCCGGATGGCGCGCCAGGCTGCCAGGGTTTCGATGCCTTCCGCCACCACGGCGAGCTTGAGATCCTGGGCGAGCTGGATCATGCGGTTGGCCAGAGCCATTTGCCGGGCCGCCATGGGCAGCATCATGGTGATGGATTGGTCGATCTTCAGCTCGGTGAACGGCATCCGCTCCAGCTGTTCAAAGGTGGCGAAGCCGGTTCCGAAATCGTCGATGCTTAACTTGAAACCCCAGATCCGTAAACGAGCAAGGTTGGCCAGGCAATGTCCCAGGTTGGCCACCGAGGCGGACTCTGTTACTTCAAACACGATGGCTTTCGGGGGCAATTCCAGGTGATTCGTGGTTTCCAGCAGGCGGTCAGCAAAGCCGGCCACGCCCAGGGACCGGGCCGACAGGTTGACTGAGACCTCCATAAGGAGCCCCCGTCGGACCCACCCATGCCAGGACTCGCCCACGCGTTCAAGGATGCACATGGTCAGATCGGATATGAGTTCTTCATCCGCCTCTGCCTGGGGCAGGAAGGCTGCGGGCCCCAGTAACCCGAATTCCGGATGGCGCCAGCGTGCCAGGGCTTCAACACCACGGATGAACGCACCCTTCATCGTGATCTGGGGCTGAAAAAAACACAGGAACTCATCCTCCGAGATCCCCCGCCGGATGTCTCCAGCACTGATATCGGGCTTTTCACCCTGCGCCTTGGGTGTCGTTTTCGGCCCTGTGAAGAGGGGTGCCTCGGCCAATAGCCGGACGAGCGCTTCCCGGTTCAAGGGTTTCGGAATGAGGCCCGGAAGGACCAGTCCGTAGGTTTCCGCCATCAGGCGCACAGCCCTGAGTACTTCAGCTTCCTGCGAGCTGACAATGATCACCCGGGGCCGGAAGCCGCGCGCAGCGACTTCGCCGATGAAGGTCACACCATCCATCCCGGGCATCTCCAGGTCCAGCAGCACCAGGTCGATGCCACCTTCTTTCGCCAGTACAACCAGCCCCTCTTCGCCATCCGAGGCCTCCCAGACCCCCTCCACCCCCATGGCCTGCACCAGCGAAACCGCATGGGCACGCTGTACATCACTGTCCTCGACGACCAGCACACGCAGGCCCAGCATCGGCGTATCAGGGGTAGGATTGGGGGTGGTCATGCCGGCTCCATCCGGGGTTCATCGGGAAATGAGTTCGGGGATCTGGTGGAGAGGGACGACCCGGTCGGCGGCCCCCAGCTTGATGGCCTCCTTCGGCATGCCAAAGACCACACAGGATTCCTCGTCCTGGGCCAGGGTACGGGCACCGGCCTGCTTCATTTCCAACAGGCCGCGGGCACCGTCGTCGCCCATGCCGGTCATGATTACGCCGGTGGCGTTCTTGCCCGCGTACTTGGCCACGGAGCGGAACAACACGTCCACCGAGGGGCAGTGGCGATTCACCGGGGGCGCCTGGACCACTTCCGCCACGTACTGGGCACCGCTGCGCCGGATCACCAGGTGCTTGCCGCCGGGGGCGATGAGCGCCCGTCCGGCCAGCACGCGATCCCCGGTACGGGCTTCCCTGACTTCGATCTCACAGAGGCCGTTGAGGCGCTGCGCGAAGGCGGCGGTGAACTGCTCGGGCATGTGCTGGACCACCACGATGCCCGGGCAAGTCCTGGGCAGGGCCGATAGCACATACTCCAGGGCCTGGGTGCCGCCTGTGGACGTGCCGATGGCCGTGAAGGTATCTGTGGTGACGGCCATGGCTTCGCCACCGAGGGCCAGCACCGCGTCAGCGTTGAGTTTGGAAGGCACCGTCAGGGGCGCGCGAAAGCCGGGCAGCCGGGACATCCGCGCGGAGGCGGCCGCCCGGACGGCAGCCACCAGGTCGTGGGAAGAGTCTTCCAGAAAGCCCTTCACGCCCAGCGAGGGTTTGGTGAAGATTGCGAAGGCGCCCGCGGACAGGGCCTGCATGGTGGTCTCCGCGCCCTTGGCCGTGAGCGAGGAGCAGATGATCACGGGCGTGGGCCGTTCAGCCATGATCTTGCGCAGGAATGTGATGCCATCCATGCGGGGCATCTCCACATCCAGCAGGATCACGTCGGGCCATTCCTTGGCCATCTTCTCCATGGCGAAGATGGGATCCATGGCGTGACCGATGATCTTGATGCCCCGGTCCTTGCCCAGGATGGCCACCATGGCCTGCCGGACCACCGCGGAATCATCCACGATGAGGACTTTGATGGGGTTCGTGGTCGTCACCGGGGCCTCACCTTCCAGATGCTCTGTTCAGCGGAAACTATGAAGGGGGATTCAGGCCACACGGTACACCGTGGGGCTCACCTGGGTGAGGCCTTCGCCAATGCCCGTGAGGCTTTCCGAATGCCCTACGAGGAGCAGACCCCCCGGCTTCAACTGGGCCCGGACCGCCTGGACCACGCGCCGTTTCTGGGGCACATCGAAGTAGATCAGGACATTCCTCAGGAAAGCCACATCGAAGGGGCCGAGCTTGGGCAGGGCCTTGCAGAGGTTGGCCTGCTGGAAAGTCACGCGATCCCGGATAGCGCGGCTCAGGAGGAACATGCCTTCGTGGCGATCCTGCCCCTTGAGACAGAAGCGCCGCAGAAAATCCTTCGGGATCGTGGCGGCCCGTTCCTGGGGATAGAGGCCGATCCTGGCCCGGTCCAGCACTCGGGTGCTGATGTCCGTGCCCAGCACCTGCCAGTCGGCGCTGCCCAGCAGGTCCGAGAGCACCATGGCAATGGTATAGGCCTCCTCCCCTGAGGAGCTGGCGGCACTCCATACGCGAAAGGGAAAAGGGACCGGTTTCAGGTTCCGGATGTGGCGTTCCAGCACGTTGAAGTGATCGGATTCGCGGAAGAAGGAGGTCTCATTGGTGGTGATGAGATCGACGGCAGCCTGCAGCTCGTCCCCTTCCTGGGGATCTTGCAGCAGCTGGTGATAGGCGGTGAAGGTCTCCACCTTCCGGTGCCGGAGCCGGGTGCCGAGACGCCCTTCAACCAAAGCCTTCTTCTGGTCCGAAAGGGTGATGCCCGTGACCTCGAGCACCAGCTTCTGGAAGCGCTTGAATTCGCCATCATTGAGGGGCGCGAAGCCCCTGGGTGCCGGCAGGACCGTGCCCGGGGCCGGCTTCTTGACGATATTCGGTATCACTGGGAGCCACCTGCCCCCACGGGATCCACCGCCAGGATGGAAAGTTCATCCAGGGAGAGCACGTGCTTCACGTCCAGGAGCATGACGAAGCGCTCCCCCACCTTGCCCACACCCTTGAGGAATTCCGAGTGGGTTTCCCCACCGAAGGCAGGCGCTTGGTCGATGTCCGACGCCGCCAGCTCGAGCACTTCGCTCACGTTCTCCACGATGACGCCCACCACCACGGCGCCTTCGGCGCGTGGCACTTCCAAGATCACCACACAACTGCGCCGCGCGATCTGCGTGAGGGCCTTGCCCAGGCGCACCGACAAGTCGATCACCGGCACCATCGCCCCCCGGAGGCTGATGACCCCGCGGAGAAAGGCAGGCATCAGGGGCACTTCGGTGAGTTCGCCGTATTGGATGACTTCTTTTACATAGACGATCTCCATGGCAAAGGCGCCGCCGCCCAGACCAAAGGCCAGGTACTGCTGCTTGGGCTCCGCCGGGGGGGCGTGATTCACCTGCCGGGCGCCGGGTTTTTTCGGTTCCGCCATGACGGTACCCTCCTCTCAGACTCATGTGGTGGAATTCGCTCGGGGTCAGCCGAAGACCTAGAGGGCCTGTCGATTGGCCAGATCAGTCGTACCCAGTTCTTCCGCCGAGAGCGCGCGCTCCACGTCCAGGAGGATGACGAAGCGTCCGCCGATCCTGCCCACGCCGCGAATGAAATCGGCGCGAAGGGTATTGCCAAAGGCCGGCGGCGGTTCGATGTCAGCCTCGGCGATCTCTAGTACTTCCCGGACGTAGTCCACCACGATGCCCATGGCGGTAGTGGTTTCCTCCTCCTGCACTTCCAGGATGACGATGCACGTGCGCCGGTCCACCGCTGCTGAGGGGCGGCCGAACCGGACTCCCAGATCAATCACAGGGATGACGGCCCCCCGCAAGTTCATGACCCCCCGCACAGCAGGGGGGGTGAGGGGCACTTCGGTGATGCCGCCGTACTGGAGGATCTCGCGGATGAAGCGGATCTCCATGCCCAGGATTTCGCCCCCCAGGGCGAAGGTGAGGAACTGGTCGCGCACCGTCTCCTCCTCCCGCAGAGCGGGAGGCGGGGAGGTCCGGGTGGCAAGTGGCATTGCTTCCGCCATGGCAGTGCTCCTAGGCAAGCAATCAGAAGCGCTTGAACTGGCGTTCGTCGATGTCGGCACCCGCGGAGAGTGGCTGCTTCGCCCGCACGGGCGAAGTACGAACGGCGGCCGCGCTAGAGATGCCCCCCGCGAGCTTGAAGAAGTCCACCGTGGTCTGAAGCTCCTGGGCCTGGGCATTCACTTCCTCAGAAGTGGAGGCCAGCTCCTCGGAGGCCGCGGCATTCTGCTGCACCGCCTGGGTGATCTGGGTGAGGGCCTCGTTGATCTGGCCAACGCCGGAATTCTGCTCCGCCGAGGCCGCCGCGATCTCCTGCACCAGGTCCGAAGTCTTCTGGATGGAGGGGACGATGGTATCCAGCAACCCTCCGGCCTTCTCCGCCATGCCCACACTGCCTGAGGCCAGCTGGCTGATCTCTTCCGCCGCCACCTGGCTGCGTTCGGCGAGCTTGCGCACTTCCGCCGCTACCACCGCGAAGCCTTTGCCGTGTTCCCCGGCCCGGCCCGCCTCAATGGCCGCGTTCAGGGCCAGCAGATTCGTCTGGTAGGCGATGTCGTCGATGATGCCGATCTTCTTGGCGATCTGCTTCATGGCCTCCACGGTTTCCTTCACCGCATGGCCGCCGTCCACCGCATCCTTGGCACTGCGGGTGGCGATATCGCCCGTCACCTTGGAGTTCTCGTTGTTCTGGGCGATGGAGGCACTCATCTCCTCCATGGCGGCGCTGGTCTCTTCCACGCTGGCCGCCTGCTCACTGGCTCCCTGGCTCAGGGATTGGGCCGTGGCGCTCAACTGATCCGAAGCGCCCACCAGGCTGGTGGCATTGTCCCGAACCTGGCCGATGACCTCGCTCAGCTTCGCCACCATGTCGCGGATGGCCGCCATCATGCTGGTGGTGTCGCCCTGGGCCGTGCGCACGACTACGGTCAGATCCCCGCCCGCCACGCGCTGGGCGATCTCCGCCGCTTCCCGTGGTTCACCGCCCACCTGCTGCTTGATGATGCTGGTAACCAGGAGACCCAGCCCGATGGACACTGCGAACCCGATTGCAATGCTGATCCAGGTCACCAGCTTGAGGCGGTCGGCAGCCGCGCTGGCCTGTTTGAAATTAGCTTTGGCGTCCTCTTCATTGAGCTTGATGATGTCGTTGAGGACTTCCTCAGCGGTTTTGAAGACCGGCGTTGCATTGGCAAAGATGTACTTGATGCCGTCCTGGGGATTCTTTTGATAGATCTCCACCCCTTTTTTGCAGGCATTCTCATACACAGGCCAAATTTTTTCGAATTTGTCCCAGGCCTGTTTTTCGCCCGGCTCGATATTCGCCTTCTTTTCCTCCTCGATCAGCTTGAACATCTCTTTCGCGTGTCCTTCCATGCGCTGAACCGCCAGATCCCTTTGGGCTGGATCAGGATTGACCATGAAGTTGTTCAAGCGGCGAATGTGCTGAATGGCCTCATGGGATATGGCCCCCACTGTCTTGACGGGAATGAGCTGATTTTCGTACATGTTTTGCAGCGAGGCGCTCGATTTGCTCAGGCCATTGATCCCGATGATCCCGATGATCAAGGCGACGAGGGCCACGAGGATGAAGGCACTGATGAGTTGGGACGCCAGACGAAGTTGCTTGTACCAGTTCATGGGATTCTCCTGAATCTCTGTCAATGCTGTTGGGGAGAGGAAAGGGCGAGTCGGCGGCGCTGGCCAGAGCTGGCTTCAGCCGCTAGTTGGATAAGCTGAGGAACATCGAGGATGAGGGCGACCTCCCCGGAGCCGAGGATTGTGGAGCCACCCACGCCGCGTACGTGCTTGAAGAGGCTGCCCAGGGGCTTGATCACGGTTTGGAATTCGCCCATGAGCTTGTCCACCACGAGCCCCGCGCGGGTTTCGCCGTACTGCACGACGACCACGCGTTCACGCGCAGGCAAGGCCCCCGGCATCTGGAAGACCTCCCGCAGGCGAAGGAAGGGCAGCACTTCGCCCCGGAGGTTGATGAGGTGGTTCTCTTCGGATTCGAGGAAGGGCCCCAGGTCCAGGCACTCGATGACTAGGTCGAGAGGTACCACGTACGAGGCTTTCCCTATGCCGACGCGAAAACCGTCGATGATCGCCAGGGTCAAGGGCAGTCGCACCCGAATGGTGGTACCGGCCTCCTCATAGGATTCCACCTCGATGGTCCCCCGCAGCTGATCGATGTTCCGGCGCACCACGTCCATACCGACCCCACGCCCCGACAGGTTGGTGACCGCGTCGGCGGTGGAGAAGCCGGGTTCGAAGATGAGGCCGGTAATCTCGGCGTCACTGAGCTCAGCGCCCTCCCTGACGATGCCCCGTTCTATGGCTTTCTTCAGGATCCGCGCCTTGTTGAGGCCTCCACCATCATCCGCCACCTCGATGACGATGCTGCCGGAATCATGGAAGGCGGTGAGTGAGAGGGAACCGGTATCCGGCTTCCCCCGGGCCCGGCGGACCTCCAAGGTCTCGATGCCGTGATCGATGGAATTCCTGACAATGTGCATCAAAGGGTCGCCCAGCTTCTCGACGATGGTCTTGTCCAGCTCGGTCTCGCCGCCGTGGATCTCCAGCTCGATGGATTTGCCCAGTTCCTGGGACACGTCCCGCACGATGCGGCGGAACCGGCTGAAGGTGTCGCCGATCTGCACCATGCGAAGGCCTAGGGCGTTGTCGCGGATCTCCTCAACCAGCTTGTTGACGATGGTTGTGGCTTCCAGTAGCTGCCCGTCCTGGGTGCGGGCGGCCATGGCGTTGACCGAGGCACCAGCGATCACCAGTTCGCCCACCAGGTCCACCAGCCGGTCCAGCTTTTCCGCCTGGACCTTGACTACCTTCATCTCCTGGGCCTGGCGCTCCTTGAATTTCTTCTGCTTGTCCAGGGCCGCCACCACGACGGGTGGTGGCACGGCCTGGTCCTCCATCAGAATGGTGCCGATGAGACGGCCTTGGGCGGTGCCCTCCTCCCGCGATTCGGCCTTCTGGGTCTGGAGCGCGGCTTCCAGCTCATGGGCCGTGATGCAGCCTCCGGCGACCAGGATCTCGCCCAGGAACCGCTCATCTTCGGGCATCGCCTTGATGAACCGGATGTACTCGTCGACCTTCGAATGGGGCGCCAGCAGCTGGATCTGGCTGTCCTCCCGCACGAACTCGAAGACATCCTCGAGCGTCTGGCGGTCGGCCTCGGTCTCCAGGTCCAGTTCGATGCCCAGATAGCAGGTTTCGGGATCGAAGTCCCCGCCCCGGGGCAGGTTCTCCAGCACGGAAGCCAGGTGGGCGATCCGGCCCAGCGTGGCCAGGTAGCGCACGAAGGAAAGGGGATCCATGCCGTTCCGCAGCACGTCCCCGCCGAACCGGATGGAAAGATGCCAACACTCGTTCCAGCCACCCCCGGGTTTTTTTGACAACCGGGTGGCCACCGGGGCCGCTTCGGCCACGCCATGCCCATCCAGAAAGGGGACCAATCCGCCCAGCAGCCGCTGGCTCACTTCGCGGCTTTCAGGTGACTCTTCCACGCCTTCCTGCGTCGAGGAAATCAGGCCCGACAGGTGGTCATGGCATTCCAGCAACAGTCCCACCAAGGCCGGGTCGAGGCTGATCTTCTTGCTCCGTACCCGGTCCATGACGCTTTCGACCGTATGGGAAAACTTCACGATGGGATCCAGGCCGAAGAGCCCCGCCGAGCCCTTGATGGTATGCACGGCCCGGAACATGGCATTGATGGCTTCGGTGGGATCGGGATCATCTTCGAGGCCGAGGAGGCCCTCTTCCATGGCATCCAGCAGTTCTCGCGCCTCGATGATGAAGGTCTGCTTGACCTTGTCAAGATCCATGGCGGCTCCCGGCTTCTGAAGGCGACAGCAGGATCGTGTCCCCGAAAACCGCAGTCAGTCGCAGCAGATCCAGGACATCCACCACCGAAGGGCTGTGGTTGGCAAGCGCCAAGGTGGAGCCCTGGCTGGCCAGATCCCGCTTCAGCCAGAGCAGGAGCTGCACGCCGGCGGTATCCAGCTCATCGATGCCGGCGAGATCCAGAATCCGCGACTTGTTTTTCGCCATCCTGGCGGGGATTTCCCGCCTGGCCTCGGCGGCGGTGTAGATGGTCAAGTCCCCCTTGAGTTTGAGGGCGGGCTGGCCATCGTGATGGCTGCCGTGAAAGGAAAGCATGTACCCTCCGATGCTGGAAATGGAATCAGGGCAGGATGAGTTTGGAGACCGCGACCAGCAGCTGCTCTGGCCGGAAGGGCTTGACTACCCAGGCCCTGGCTCCCGCCGCCTGTCCTTCTTTCTTCTTTTCCTCACCGGCTTCGGTGGTGAGCATGATCACCGGCGTGAACTTGTAGTTCGGATTTTCCCGCACGGCCTTCAGGAAGGTGATGCCATCCATGTTCGGCATGTTCACGTCGCTGATCATGAGGTGGATCTTCTGACCCGTGAGTTTCGCCAGCGCGTCCTTCCCGTCACAGGCCTCGATGACCTCGTAACCCGCGTTGCTCAGGGCAATGGAGACCACCTGCCGGAGGCTGATGGAATCGTCGACGATGAGGATGGTCTTGGCCATGGCTCCACTCAGAAGAAGGTGATTTCAGAGGACGAAGGGGCTTGCATCGCAATGCCCTTGTGAATGGCGATCTGTTCCTGTGTGGTGTAGGTGCGTTCGAGTTCGTCGAGCCACTGCTCCATCTCCAGGCCCGATGGGTTCCCTTCCAACCGTCCCGATAGCTTCTCCATGTCGACCACGACGGTCTGGAGGATCTGGCTGACGCGGTCCTGGAACTGAAAATGGACCAGGGCTTCGGAAATTCCCTGTTGCACGTTGGCGTTCGCGGAAGCCATGCCGTGGGCAGTCTTGGCGAGCTCATCCGCCACCAGCTTGAAGCTGGAGACGACCGAACGGATCTTCTCCTCCGCCTCCTGGATGAAGGCGTCGTCGCGCTCGGCAAACTCATTGGCCGAGGCGAGGTTGGCGTCCAGGGTCCGGCTCACGCCCGCGACCTTTTCGGTAATCTTCTGGCCCGTTTCGCCGGATCGTTCCGAGAGCTTTCTTACCTCGTCCGCCACCACGGCAAAGCCCTTGCCGTGCTCCCGGGCATGGGCGGCCTCGATGGCCGCATTGAGGGCCAGGAGATTTGTCTGGTTGGCTATGGCCGCAACTTCCGAGCTCATCTCTTCCAGAGCGGTGATCGTTTGCGCCATGTCGGCGACCTGGGCCAGGAAGCCGGTGCGGCTGGTCCGGGCTTCCCGCAGCGCGACGATCAGGCCACCCAGCGTGAGTTGGCCCTGGGCGAGCACCTGAGCCACGTCCCCTGCCTTCTCGATACCAGCTCCGCCGGACGCCCGCTGAAGTTCCTGCTGCATGGAGGCAAATTGAACCGTGAGACCCGAGATTGAGTCTTCGGTTTGCTGCCGCACCGCCGTGGCCTGACGGGCCCAGACGGGGAGGATCTCTCGGCCAAGGTGGCTGAGGGGATCCACCGTACCCGGAGTGGCCGTGGTCGCGGCTGGTTCCGCGCCGGGGTCGAAAGGCTCAGGGGCAGTTGCGGTGCGGCGGTCCCACACAAGCAGGAAGGCGCACAACCCACCGAGGGCCACTCCCGGCAGCACCCCTTTCAGGAGATCACCCGCCACCCAGACCACCGTTATCAGCGCCGCGAAGAACAGAGTTACAGCCTTCAGGCGCAGCCCACCCTCGGGGGCGCCTTTCAATCGTTGCTGTGCTTTTCCTTTAAAAACCATGTCCTTATCCGCCTTACCAGAGCTATCGTCACCGACTGTTCCCAGGGTTAGAACTGACAAAACTTCCGAGGATTGCATCTGTGACGATAATTACCTTCTTGCCTCTAAAATGGTTAAAATTAATCATTTTAAATTTAAATATTTATTAATTTACGATCAATTATAATTGAAATTATTATTTGTTTGTCTAGTTTTGGGTGACGGCCTTCATTTAGATGTGAGATATCTGCTTTTCCCCAACCCATCAGGGCCAAACCCGACTGGAAGTTGACTTTAGGTCAGGGCGGGTGCAGACGGCTGGGCCGCTGGTCCGGAGTCGATCCTCACCTGGAGAGCAAGGCTCTGCTGAACCATTCCGCGCTGGTCAGAATTTAGGAGTGATGGGTGAAGCCAAGATCCTTGAGCGGTTCGACCCTGCAGTAAGTTTCCAATGTGACCCCCCTCAGGGGAATCGGGCTGATTACCTAGCCGCTACTTCGTTTTATTTTCGTTAATATGGACCTTCACCAGGACACCTCCATGACACCTACACCGCACAATGGCAGCTCCAGCCCCAGGCGGATCGCCCACCTGGACATGGATGCCTTCTTCGCGTCGGTGGAATTGCTCGACCATCCCGAATTGCGGGGCTTGCCTGTGGTGGTGGGAGGCAGGCGTCCCGGGTTGCCTGCGCCTGGACAGGGCTACGCCAGGCTGAAGCACTACGTCGGTCGCGGCGTGGCCACCACGGCGACCTATGAGGCTCGCGCCTTCGGGGTGCACAGCGGGATGGGGCTCATGAAGGCCGCGGCTCTGGCCCCGGAGGCGATTCTGCTGCCGGCCCACTTCGAGGCCTATGCCCGCGTGTCACGGGCCTTCAAGGCCGCCGTGGCGGAGGTGGCGCCCCTGATCGAGGACCGGGGCATTGATGAGATCTACCTTGACCTCACGGAGGTTGCAGGCGAGTCCCCGGCCCTGGCCCAGCGCCTCAAGGAGGCGGTCCACCAGGCCACCGGCCTCAGCTGCTCCATCGGCATCACGCCCAACAAATTGCTGTCCAAGCTGGCCTCCGAACTCCAGAAGCCGAACGGCGTGACCATCCTGCGTCATGAGGACATTCCGACCCGCATCTGGCCCCTGCCCTGCGCTGCCATCAATGGCATCGGGCCCAAGGCCACCGCCAAGCTGGCGACCTTCCGCATCCACACCATCGGGGAACTGGCCACGGCTGATCCGGCCTGGCTGGTGGAACACTTCGGTCGCAGCTACGGTGCCTGGCTGCATGAGGCGGCCCATGGCCGGGATGAGCGCCCCCTCGTGGTGTCCCGCGAGCCCAAGTCCATCAGCCGGGAGACCACCTTCGAGCGCGACCTGCACGCGAAGCAGGATCGCGAGGCCTTGTCCCGCATCCTCCTCGACCTCTGCGAGCGCCTGGCCCAGGACCTGGCCCGCAAGGGCTACCTGGCCCAGTGCGTGGGCATCAAGCTCCGCTTCGAGGATTTCTCCACCATCACTCGGGACCAGACGCTCACCCTGCCCATTGCCGCTGCCGCCGACCTGAGGGAGGCGGCCCGGGCGAGCCTCAAGCGCGTCACCCTGGATCGGAAGCTGCGGCTCCTGGGCATCCGGGCCGGCAGCCTGGTGAAGAAGGACGACCCTTCCTTCCAGTTGTCGGCTCGAGAAGTGTCCGTCGAACCGGGATTGTTCACGGAGTTGGAGCAGGGCCGGGCCATAAACCAGTCCGCCGGGACATGGGTCCCGGCGAACAATCGCAGCTGCCTCGATGCGGGAATCGGCTACTTGTAGACGCCGCAGGCCACCAGCACGTCGCCGAACTTTTCCACGTACGTGGTCTTGGCGTCCTGCTTGCCGGTCTTGGGGTTGGCATAGTGGTAGTCGACCCAGCCACTGCCCTTGCCCTTGGCGATGTTGACGAACTCCTGCACGACCAGGACCCCGTTGGGATCCTTGTAGGTGATGCGGTTGACGCCGATCATCTGAGCCTGGAACCCGTTGCCCACGCAGGTGCCGGTCATGTCGTAGACCAGCAGGTAGAGGTCGTCGCCGCTCTTCACGTGGAAGCGGCCGGTGGCAGTATTGGTTTCCTTCAGGAGGGCAGCCTTGCCGCCACTCTGGGCGAGGGCGATGGCCTCCTTGACCAGGGCCTTGGCCTTGGCCTGCTGGTCCTGGGCGGACAGGGTGGCGACAGCGCAGAGCAGCGCGGCCAAGGTCAAGACCCGGTTCCGGGAACCCGGGAATACTCGGCGAAGACCTGGTCACAATCGCGGATGTGGTACTCGAGCCAATCGGCCAGGAGGATCGTCACTTCCATGGTCAGCGATTGTCCCCCGTCGAGGTGGGGCTTGAGCTTGAAAATCCGGCTCTGGATGTGCTGGTGCTCCTTCCGGTGGGCCTCGAGGCCGGGGAAGCCCTGGCGCTCCATCCAGGCTTCTTCGGTCCTGAAATGCTCCAGGGTGAAGCTCACGAGGTAGTCGACCACCTCGATGACTTCGCCAGCGGGAGCACCCTGCCGAATCATTTCGATGAGTTCCTTCACGACTTCGAAGATCCGGATGTGTTGCGCATCGATTTCCGGAATGCCGATTTCATACCTGCTCAACCAGTTGATCGTCACCATGGCGTTCCTCTCGAGTCTCAAGCATCGGCCCTGCGGCTGGCCTTGAACATCGGGCGGATTACCTAGTCCAGTTCCGATTAAGGGCAGCCATGCCAGAAACGAACCAGGCAGGTTCGCCTCCGCTGCCCTGGAACGCTGCTCCCCTAGCCCAGCGCTTTCTCCAGCGCCACCGTCAGGTCCTGGAGGCTGAAGGGCTTCTGGATGAATCCGGCGGGACGGGTGCCGTGCATCGGTTCGATGGCCTCCATCTCGCTGTAGCCGCTGGCCAGGACCACCTTCACCTCGGGGTCGCGCGCCTGCATCTGCAGGAAGGCCTCCTTGCCATCCATCCGCGGCATGGTGAGGTCCATGAGGACCAGGGCGAACTCGCCGGGCCGGAAGTGTTGGAGTGCCTCGAAACCATCCGTGGCGGCCACCACCTGGAACCCGAGGTGCTCCAGCATGCAGGCGAAGCTGGCTCTCAGATCGGCCTCGTCGTCCACCAGCAGGACCTTGCCCTGGAAGCGGATCCTGGGGGCCCCGGGCGCCGCAGAGGCGGGGCTCGGAACTTCGGCCAGGCTGGCCCGGAAATGAATCCGGAAGTCGCTCCCCCCGCCGGGCTCCGTGCGGATCTCAATGCCGGCCTGATGCCCGCGGAGAATGCCCAGCATGGCCGACAGACCCAGCCCCCGACCAGATCCCTTGGTGCTGAAGAAGGGATCGAAAATGCGGGCCTGGACCTCCGGCTTCATGCCGCAGCCGGTGTCGGACACCCGGAGGGTGACGTATCGCCCGGGCGCCACGTCCTGCCCGGCAAAGGTCGTGTCCGCCTCCTTCGCATCAATGTCCCGGCAGCCCGTGGCGATGGCGATGGCGCCATCGGCGTCCCCGATGGCCTCCGAGGCGTTGATGACCAGGTTCATCACCACCTGTTGGATCTGGGCCGCATCCGCCTCGATGGCCGGAAGATCCGAGGCGAGGTCGTACTCCAGCCGGACACGCTTGGAAATGGACACGGACAGGAGGTGGCTGATGTCCCCCACGTGCCGGTTGAGGTCCAGGGGTGCCACCACGAAGCGCCCCTTGCCCGAATAGGCCAGCATCTGGCGGGTGAGCTCCACCGCCTTGCCGATGGTGCTCTCCATGTTGTCCAGGTAGCGGCCCGAGGCCGCGCCGGCGGGCAGTTTCAGCTGGGCCAGGTTGAGATTGCCCAGCATGGCCCCCAGCAGGTTGTTGAAGTCGTGGGCGATGCCGCCGGCCAGGATGCCCAGGCTTTCCAGCTTCTGGGTCTGGCGCAGCGCCTCCTCGCTGCGGCGGCGCTCCGAAACATCCGAGAACATCACGAGCTACTGGTCCCCGATGATGGCCGCCTGGATCTCCAGATCCACCGTACAGCCGTCCTTGCAAACGACCGGGGACTCCATGGGCGCGATGGGCGTTCCGCTACTCATGGCCACGGCAGTCGCCTCGGTCCAGCGTTTCGCCACCTGTCGGCGCAGTTCCTGATCGGGATAGGCCCGGCGCCACCAGGCTCCGATGTCGGGGAGTTCCGTCCTGGTGTAGCCGATAACCCGCACAAAGGTGTGGTTCATGTACGCCACGACGCCATCCAGGTCGGTCACGCAGATGGGAATCGGGGCGTTCATCACCAGGGACTTGAAGCGCGCCTCGCTGGCGCCCTGGGCGGCCAGGGACTCGCCCAGGCGTTCCCGTTCGCGGTGGTAGGCGCCCAGCACCATCCAGAGGATGAGCACACAGACCACGCTGCACAGCACGAAGCCGATGATGAAATCCAAGAACCGCCCGTCCGGGCTGGAATAGGGCACGACCCAACCTGGGTGCAGGTGCTCGGCCCACAGCAGCCCCACGCCGTTGAGCAGGTAGAAACCCAGCGCCAGCCAGCGGGTCCGGCCCTTGAAGAAGATCACCAGGTACATGGCCGCCGTGAAGAGGAACATCTGGATGCTCCCCTGGGAGCCCCCATTGCCGAACCAGATGGAGTCGAGGGTCGCCACCAGGAGGAAGAAGAGGGACTTCGTGCCGAAGCGGCCCCGGAAGGTGGCCCCGAAGAGCAGCAGGCAGGCCACCCCGAAGCCGAAGACCGCCCAGTTCACGTAGGCGACCGTGCCCTGCAGGATGTTGGTGGGGACAATCACGATGATCGCCATCAGCCCGCCGACCAGGGTGAGCCCCCGGAACAGGCGCTGTTCGATGGTCGTGGCTTCCGACCGGAAGGCCCCGGTCAAGGGGACGATCCAGCGCCCAAATCCGGGGCGATCATCGGCACAGGGTTCGGGAGGACGAAGGGGCAAGGGGTGCTCGATAAGGGGCCCCGGACTCCCGGTGGCCAAGGGTACTTGTTCGGTTGATGGAGGATGGTCCCTTGAATAGAAGCAGGTTTCTTCGCCACGGGGAACCAACCAAAGTGATCGGCGTCACGCTGGGCTGGGCATGCCACCGGTACTCTGGGGACAGCCTCGCGGGCCCAAGGCCGGGATGGCTCACCCTGGAGGTTCTGTGAACGCCCTGCTTGAAACCCTCGAACCCAAGTCGATCTGGTCCTATTTCCTGGAACTGTCGAAGATCCCCCGTGGCTCCAAGAACGAGGCCGCCGCTGCGGCCTGGGTGGCCGAGCAGGCCAAGGCCCTCGGTTGTGACGTGGAACGCGACGCCGTGGGCAACGTCATCATCCGCAAGCAGGCCACCGCCGGCCGGGAAGGCCACCCCACCCTCTGCCTGCAGGCCCACGTGGACATG